>JAZRXE010000044.1:0-26277 GCA_045600065.1 Anaerovoracaceae bacterium | reverse complement strand
GATCTCCTCGGATTCGTCCAGCTTGTCCAGTTTGCCGTTGGCCTTCAGATACTTGACGGCGATGGTTGCGATGTCCATAAGGCACACGGGCTTGCTGCGCTGCAGAAAGCTTCTGGTGGACAGATAATCCTCGTAGGCCTTCTGGAGAAGCTCATCCTCGAACTTGATGTAGTCGATGATGGTGCCGAAGGTGGTATGCCTGCAGTGGTCAGACCAGTAGGTGTCTATTACCTTCACTTCGGTGATGGTGGGGTCTCTGTGCTCGGACTTGAAGTAATCCCTGCAGAAGGCCAGATCCTTTTCGTCCATGGCAAGGCCGTAGGCTGCAATAAAGCCTGCCAGTTCCTCGTCCTTCATGGCGGTGAAGCCCTCCACGGTGGCTACGGTAGTGGGAGTATCGAAGTCCATGGCCAGGGTCTCGGGCAGCTCCATGGCTGCCTCGCGTGCCTCCACGGGGTTGATCACGTACTTTTTGATCTCAGCCTCCTGGGCGTCGGTTATATCGCCGTAGAGGGCGTAGAGGCGAGCAGAACGTATGACGGGTCTTTCGCCTCTGGATATGATCTGGATGCACTGGGCGGCGGAATCTGCACGCTGGTCGAACTGACCGGGCAGATATTCCACGGCAAAGACTCTGGCTCCCTCCAGATCCGGAGCGTCGCTGCATATATCCAGCTGGGGCTCTGCAAAGACGTACTTTTTGGCATATTCAAAGAGCTCGGGCTCTATGTTCTCGGCATCGTAGCGATTGAAGAGCCTTACATCCTGCAGGCCCTCTATGCCCAGCAGATTCCTTGCGTCGGACAGCAGGGCGCGGGCCTCGTTGGCCAGCTCCTTCTTCTTTTCCACATATACTCTGTAAACCATTTACTTACCTGCTTTCAGCACTCTTGCACCTATGTCGGTGCGCATATACTTGTTATCGAAGCTTACCTTGGAAGTCACCTCATAGGCAGCTTCGATGGCGGAGGGAAGATCGTCTGCCACTGCGGTGCAGCCGGCCACCCGGCCTCCGTCTGTCACAAGAGAACCGTCCCTCTGTGCTGCCCCTGCCACGTAGACCTGGTCCTTGACGGAGGGGTCGATCACAAGGGGGAAGCCCTTTTTGTAGGATACGGGATAGCCCTCAGAGGCCAATATCACGCAGCAGGCGCTCTTGTCTGCGAACTGCACGGAAACCTCGGCCAGGCGCCCGTCGGTGACGGCCTCCATTATCTCAAGCAGGTCTCCCTGCAGCAGGGGCAGCACCACCTGGGTCTCAGGATCTCCGAAGCGGCAGTTGTATTCCACCACCCTGGGGCCGTCCTTGGTTATCATCAGGCCGAAGTACAGGCAGCCCTTAAAGGTACGGCCTTCCGCGTTCATGGCCTTTATCGTAGGCAGGAAGATTTCCTCCATGCAGCGGTCTGCCACTTCTTTGGTGTAATAAGGGTTGGGCGCGATGGTGCCCATGCCGCCGGTGTTCAGGCCCTGATCGCCGTCTGCGGCGCGCTTGTGGTCCATGGAGCTTACCATGGGCACTATGGTCTTTCCGTCGGTGAAGGACAGCACGGAGACCTCCGGGCCTTCCATGAATTCTTCGATGACTATGGAATCTCCGCTCTTTCCGAACTTTGCCTCTTCCATAATCTCCTTAACGCCGGTCTGAGCTTCTTCTCTGGTCTGAGCGATTATGACTCCCTTGCCCAGAGCCAGTCCGTCTGCCTTTATGACTGCGGGCAAAGCGCAGCTCTTTACGTATTCGTAAGCCTCTGCGGCATCATCGAACACCTCGTAAGCGGCTGTAGGTATGCCGTATTTTTTCATCAGCTGCTTGCTGAAGACCTTGCTGCCTTCGATGATGGCTGCATCGGCTGTGGGCCCGAAGGCCCGGATGCCCGCCTTGTTCAGAGCGTCCACGCAGCCCAGCACCAGAGGATCGTCCGGAGCCACAACGGCGTAGTCTATTTTGTTTTCCACAGCAAAGGCAACTATGCCTTCTATGTCTTTGGCCCCTACGGGTACGCACTGAGCGTCCCCTGCCATGCCTGCGTTGCCGGGCAGGGCGTAGATGATCTCTGCCCTGGGGCTTTCCTTAAGCTTTTTTATGATGGCGTGCTCTCTGCCGCCGCTGCCTACTACGAGTATCTTCATGACATCCTCCGGTCTAATGATGGAACAGCCTCATGCCTGTAAAGGCCATGACTATGCCGTACTTGTCTGCGGTGGCGATAACATCGTCGTCTCTTACCGAGCCGCCGGGCTCTGCAATGTAGCATACGCCGGACTTTCTGGCTCTTTCAACATTGTCTCCGAAGGGGAAGAAGGCGTCTGAGCCTACGGTCAGACCGGTCTGAGTGGCTATCCATGCCTTTTTCTCCTCTGCGGTAAGGGGCTCGGGCTTTACCTTGAAGTATTTCTGCCAGGTGCCCTCGGCAAGTATATCCTCGTATTCGGCTGAGGTATAGATATCTATGGCATTGTCTCTGTCCGGACGGGCGATGCCGTCCGCAAACTGCAGAGCCAGCACCTTGGGATTCTGACGCATGTACCAGTTGTCGGCCTTGTCTCCGGCCAGTCTGGTGCAGTGGATGCGGCTCTGCTGACCGGCTCCCACGCCGATGGCCTGACCGTTCTTCACGTAGCATACGGAGTTGGACTGGGTGTATTTGAGGGTGATCAGGGCAACTATCATATCGATCTTTGCCTTTTCGGGAAGCTCCTTGTTGGATGTGACTATATTGCTCAGCAGCTCCCTGTCGATCCTGAAATTGTTGTGGCCCTGTTCAAAGCTGACGCCGAAAACGTCTTTGTTTTCCAGCTCGGCAGGCACGTAGTCGGGATCGATCTGAATGACGTTGTAATTGCCCTTCTTTTTGCTCTTCAGTATCTCCAGAGCTTCTTCGGTATAGCCCGGGGCTATGACGCCGTCGGATACCTCGGCCCTGATATATCTTGCGGTGGCCTCGTCGCAGGTGTCGGACAGGGCTGCCCAGTCTCCGAAGGAGCAGAGCCTGTCGGAGCCCCTGGCTCTGATATACGCACAGGCTATGGGGCTAATCTGCGCATCGGGCTTTACAAAGTATATCCTGCGCTCCAGCTCGGAAAGCTCTGTGCCCACTGCCGCGCCTGCGGGGGAAACATGCTTGAAGCTTGCCGCTGAGGGAAGTCCGGTAGCCTCCTTCAGCTCCTTTACCAGCTGCCAGGAATTGAGAGCGTCAAGAAAATTGATATAGCCCGGTCTTCCGTTGAGTACCTGAACGGGAAGCTCTGAGCCGTCCTTCATGAATACCCTTGCGGGCTTCTGGTTGGGATTGCAGCCGTATTTCAATGAAAATTCGTTCATATTAATCTCCTAAATTCTTGTTGAAAAGCCTTACGCTGCCGCCCACATTGGCGTACAGAGAGACCTTGTTGTCAGCATTGAGGGCATCCCAAAGCTCTTCCGCTCCGGGCATATCCACCTCCATGGGCTCACCTGCAAAGGAAGGCAGGGGGCTGCCGTCGCCCTGGTAGGTGCTGATAAAATATCCCTTGCCCTGAGGGCAGTCCTCGTAGCAGAAGAACTCCCTGAGGCAGTGTCCGTTCAGATGCTTAAGTATAGAGATCTCGAAGCTTCCGTCTTCGTTTATTATCGCGGATATCCTGGGGGTGAAGTTGGGGCCGTCGGGCTCGTATTCCCGGGTCATCAGGGCCTTGCGGAAATCCTTCATCTGCCATATGGTATCTGTCTGATCGCCGTTGGTTACTATAAGCTTTCCGTCTGCCCTGCGCACGGGATGATAGATGATAAGGCTGGGATCCTTCATTTTTGAAGGATCGAAGGCCTCTGTGCGTATGCCGTCCTCCGTCTGTTTGAATATGCGGTTGCGGCTGTTTTCGGATCTGCCCATTATGAAATAATAGACGCAGTCCTTGCCCACCACAATGCCCCTGCCGGGGTAGCTGTTGTTTTTAAGAAAATCCAAGAATTCGCTCATTTAATGCCTGCCTTCCATGATGACCCTGCTGATATCCTCTACTGCCTCAGGCAGCAATATCCACTCGGCCTGCTCCATGATGCGGCGCTGGAGTATCTCCGGGGTATCCCCCTCCTCCACTGCCACAGCCTTCTGGGCTATGATCCTGCCGCCGTCGGGTACGCTGTTTACAAAATGCACCGTTGCTCCGCTGACCTTCACTCCGTATGCCAGGGCCGCCTCGTGGACCTTAAGTCCGTAGAAACCCTTGCCGCAGAAGCTGGGGATCAGAGAGGGATGCACGTTTATTATGCGGTCTTTAAAATGCTCGGTAAAGTCCTCGGTAAGTATGCTCAGAAAGCCCGCGAGCACTATAAGATCAATGCTTTTGCTGTCAAGCAGCTCTGCCAGGGCGCTGTTGTACTCCAGGGCGGAGCCGTAATCACGGCGGCGCATCACCAGGTTTTCTATGCCTGCGTTTTCTGCCCTTGTAAGGGCATAGGCATCCGAAACATTAGATACCACAAGTTCCACGCTGCCGCTGTGTATGATGCCGCTGCTCTGGGCATCTATAATGGCCTGAAGATTGGTGCCGCCGCCGGAAACCAGCACGGCGACCCTTGCCTTTTCTAACATAATTCCACCTTATCCTCGCCCCTTACCACGGTGCCGATGATATAGGCATCCTCTCCGGCATCCCTGAGAGCCTTCAGGGCTGCATCCGCAGTCTGCGCAGAAACTATAAGGCTCATGCCCACGCCCATGTTGTAGGTGTTGAACATGTCCCTTTCGGGTATATTGCCCCTGGTCTGAAGCAGTCCGAAGATGGGGGGAGTCTTGATGGCAGCCTTGTCTATCCTTGCGCACAGACCGTCGGGTATGCATCTGGGTATGTTCTCGTAGAAGCCGCCGCCTGTAATGTGGCTGACTCCGTGTACCTCGGAGGCCTCAATGGCTGCCAGCACGGACTTAACATAGATGCGGGTGGGGGTCAGCAGAACCTCGCCCAGGGTCTTTCCGCCCAGCTCTGCGGGCTTTTCACCCAGATCGGCATTCTCTACATCAAATACCTTTCTGACCAGGGAATAGCCGTTGGAATGGATCCCGCTGGATGCCAGAGCGATTATCACATCGCCCTCCTGCATCTTTGAATGATCTATGATCCTTGATTTGTCCGCGATGCCCACGCAAAAGCCCGCCAGATCGTAATCATCGGGCTTCATGGTGCCCGGATGCTCTGCGGTCTCTCCGCCTATAAGGGCGCAGCCTGCCTGAACGCAGCCCTCGGCCACACCGGCCACCAGATCGGCCACACGCTGAGGCTCGTTCTTTCCTATGGCTATATAATCCAGAAAGAATATGGGCTTTGCGCCGCAGCAGACTATGTCGTTGGCGCACATGGCAACGCAGTCTATGCCTACGGTATCATCCACGCCCAGGATCTGGGCTATGCGCTGCTTTGTGCCCACGCCGTCGGTGCCGGAGACCAGTACAGGCTCCTTCATTCCGGCAATATCCGGGGCAAACAGACCGCCGAAGCCGCCTATGTCTGAGACCACACCGGGTATCATGGTACGCTCTACATGCTTTTTCATGAGCTTTACGCCCTCGTAGCCGGCCTCGATGTTTACTCCTGCAGCCGCATAGGATTCAGAGTGTGAATCTTTCATTTTTTATTCCTTTCCTGTCCAGCAATAGGTGCAGACCTTGTCTCTGTCCAGACCTATGGCCTCCAGCAGCCCGTCCAGGGACTGATAAGATAAACTGTCAAAACCGAATTTGTCGCATATGCTCTTGAGCAGACACTGTCCTCTTTCGGTACGGAAATCGCTGTATTCGTCTATATGCTCCTTGCCTTCGTCGCCCTCCAGCTCGTGAATTACCCTTCTTGCCAGCAGATCCATTTCGGATTCGCCTCTGGAAAAGTTCAGGAACCTGCAGGGATACATAAGCGGCGGGCAGGCCGAACGCATATGGACCTCGGAAGCGCCGGATTCATAGAGGAAATCCACGGTCTCCCTCATCTGGGTGCCTCTGACTATGGAATCGTCTATGATCATCAGCTTCTTGCCCTCGATGAGCTCGGGCACGGGTATCTGCTTCATCTTGGCCACCTGATTGCGCACCTTCTGGTTTTCCGGCGTGAAGGATCTCGGCCAGGTGGGAGTGTATTTGACGAAGGGCCTTGCAAAGAACTTGCCGCTTCTGTTGGCATAGCCTATGGCATGGGGTATGCCGGAATCGGGCATGCCGGCCACATAGTCCACCTTGGGCATGGAGCCTGCGATGATCTCGTCTCTTGCCATGATCTCGCCGTTGCGGTAGCGCATCATTTCCACATTGTTGCCCTCGTAATTGGAATTGGGATAGCCGTAATAGGCCCACAGGAAGGCGCAGATCTTAAGATCCTCCGGATGAGCCGGAGAAAGTATCTGATACCCGCTGTGGCTGAGGCTGACTATCTCTCCGGGGCCCAGCTCGTAGGCGTCGGTGTAGCCCAGCTTATGGTAGGCAAAGGACTCAAAGGATACGCAGTATCCGTCATCGCTTTTGCCAATATGCACAGGAAGCCTGCCGTGCTTGTCCCTGCTGACTATGATATTGTCCGGGCCAGTCATGAGCATCATGGTTATGGTGCCGTCTATCATATCCTGAGCGTAGTGTATGCCCTCGGCTATGTCTTCCTTTTCGTTGACCAGAGCTGCCACCAGCTCGTTGACATTGAGCTTTCCGGCATTCATGGTGGTGAAATGATGACCCTTGTCCAGGAAGTACTGCTCCAGCTCTTTAGCGTTGTTGACAATGCCTACAGTCGCCATGGCGACCACGCCCTTGCGCAGGCTCAGCATCAGGGGCTGGGGGTCGGTATCGCTTATACAGCCTATGCCGCAGCAGCCCTTAAAGCCCGGAAGGTCTTCCTCGAATTTGGTTCTGAAGGGAACGTTTTCAATCGAATGGATCTGGCGCATGCAGCCCAGCTCGGGATTCCAGATCGCCATGCCGGCGTTCTTGGTTCCCAGATGGCTGTGATAATCAGTGCCGAAAAACACATCCAGCACAACGTCCCTGCTGCATACTGCTCCGAAAAAGCCGCCCATTTACTTAAAGAACAGCTCGGAGAGCTCCATGGGCTGAATGTATTCTCCGTCCTTGTAGACTCTCATGTTTCCGGAAGCGATCTCGTCGATGAGCATCACGTTTCCGTCCTTGTCGTAGCCGTATTCGAACTTGATATCATAAAGTACCATGCCCTTGTCTGCCAGATCGTCGGCAACGATCTTGGTGATCTGCTTGGTCATAGCCTTGATATCCTCGTACTGCTGATCGCTCATAACGCCCAGGGCTACCAGAGCATCCTTGGTCACCAGAGGATCGCCCAGATCGTCGTTCTTGAAGGTGGTCTCCACATAGGAGGGCAGATCGGCGCCGGATTCGATATATTCGCCGTATCTTCTGATGAAGCTGCCCACGGCCTTGTTTCTGCATACTACCTCCAGACCGTGTCCGAACACCTTTGCGGGCAGGACCTCCATGGTGGTATCGGCCAGATCTGCGCTTACAAAGTGAGTGCGTATGCCTGCGGCGTTTATTTTTTCAAAGAAATAGATGGACATGCGCAGGTTGACATCGCCCACGCCTTCGATGCTCAGACCTACGGAGTTTTCGCCGGGATCAAAGACGCCGTCCTTGCCTGTAACGTCGTCCTTGAACTTGAGCAGATAGTTGCCGTTGGGAAGTTCATACACATTCTTGGTCTTTCCGGTATAAACGAGCTTGTTTTCCATGTTTCTTCTCCTTTTTATTGCAATACTTATTTGATGAGATCAGTGCCGGGCTAAAGGCGCTCGGCTATATGAGCATCCTTTTCCAGCACGGCATTCTGCTCCTCGGCACGCTTTGCATCCAGCTTCGCTGCCAGATCACCATCCTCCACGGCCAGAATCTGGGCTGCCAGCAGAGCGGCATTCTTACCGCCGTCTATGGCAACAGTGGCCACGGGGATGCCGGAGGGCATCATCACTGTGGAAAGCAGGGCATCCATGCCGTCCAGAACAGAGGACTTGCAGGGTATGCCTATTACGGGGAGTGTAGTCCTTGCAGCCAGGGCTCCTGCCAGGTGGGCGGCCATGCCTGCGGCGGCTATGATTGCTCCGAATCCGTTCTTTCTGGCGTCTGCGGCAAACTGAGCTGCGGCGTCAGGGGTCCTGTGAGCAGAGAATACGTGCACTTCAAAGGGTACATCCAGTGCGCTGAGGGTATCGCTTACCTTCTTGATTACGGGCAGATCGCTGTCGCTGCCCATGATGATTCCTACTTTTTTCATTTCATTCTCCTTGATCCAAAAAACAAAAAAGCAGTTTAAGTCTACACCTTAAAGCCTTCGCTTTCAATAAATGTCCGATTTTAGCCCGGTTCGGAGTTCAAGGGCAGCTAAAAATGTTCAGACCATATCGAACAATCAAAAATCTGCATGGCTTTTATGTCCATGCAGATCGATGTCTTGTACATAATTACGCCGGAGCAGCTGCGTCAGTCCGCTTACTTCTTCTTGACGTATTTTCTGATATCCAGAGCGACTGCGGTCACGATGACTATACCCTGAACGATGTAGTTGTAATAGGGGTTGACGCCCAGGAACTGAAGTATTATCTTCAGCAGCTCAAACACCAGCACACCCACAAGTATCCCGGGCACGGTTCCTATGCCACCTGTGGTGGAAACACCGCCTATGGTGCAGCCTGCTATAGCTTCAAGCTCGTAGCCCTGGCCCATTGAGGCCGAAGCTCCGCCGGACTTGCCTGCCAGCAGGAAGCCTCCCACTGCATACATAATGCCTGCGGTCATATAGATCATGATGGTGGTCAGGGTGGTATTCACACCGGAGACCTCTGCCGCGGTCTCATTGCCGCCTATGGCATACATATACTTGCCGTGACGTGTCTTGTTGTAAAGGAACCAGAAGAACAGTCCGAAGGCCAGACCCGCAAACAGCAGGTAAGGCAGATGGAAGCTCTTGGTGTCTCCGATCTTGCCTGTGATCAGCTTGGTATAGATCTTCTGGAATCCGCCTATGGGCTGGGCATTGGTAACCACCAGACAGATACCGTAGATTATGGTCTGGGTACCCAGGGTGGTGATGAACGGCGGAACATGGAGCTTGGATATTATCAGTCCGTTGATGATGCCAAAGCACGCTCCTATAAATACAACTATCATAAGCACCGCGAACATGTTCATTTCGGGCAGCGCGGTGACCCTGCTGCTGTAATCGGCTCTCTGCATCAGTATGCCGGAAATACAGGCGGCTATGCCGACCTGGCGTCCGGCGCTCAGGTCGGTGCCCTTGGTGATAAGGCAGCCGGAAACGCCCAGAGCTATTATGAATCTTACAGAGGTATTGCTTATCAGGTTTGACAGGTTGGCCCAGGTCCTGAAATTCTTGTCCATCCAGCACATGTAGAGGGAGGCCAGAAGCAGGAGCACCACAATGGGGTTTTCCTTAAGGTATTTAACGGCTTTGTTGATCATTGTCTTTTCCTCGTCTTCCTACTCGAATCTGGTGGCAAGTTCCATGATGTGTTCCTGGGTGGCGTCCCGGCCATCCACGAAACCCGTTACCCTGCCGTCGCACATGACCATTATGCGGTCGGACATTCCTATCAGCTCTCCCATTTCGGAAGAGATCATGATTATGCTCTTGCCCTGCCTGGCAAGATCGGCGATTATGCAGTAGATCTCGTATTTGGCGCCTACGTCTATGCCCCTGGTGGGTTCATCCAGTATCAGCACATCCGGATCGTTGGCCAGCCAGCGGCCTATAAGCACCTTCTGCTGGTTTCCTCCGGACAGCGACTGGATCTGAGTCTTGCCGGAAGGCGTTTTTATATTCATCTTGGCCACATTGTCCTTTACAAGATCATCTATGGCTCTGTCATCAAGATAAAAACCATTCTTAAGATAGTGACTCAGAGAAGATATCGAAATATTGTCCGCAACGGACAGAACGCCCAGAATGCCGCTGCCTCTGCGGTCCTCGGTGAGCATGGCAACTCCCTGGTCTATGGCACTCTTTGGTCTGTCGACCTTCATCTCCTGACCCTTATAGGTGATGCTGCCCCTGCTGTGAGATCTTATTCCGAAAAGGCCCTCCATAAGCTCTGTGCGCTGTGCGCCCACAAGGCCGCCCACGCCCAGTATCTCTCCCTTGCGAAGATCGAAGCTTACATCTCTGAAGCTCTTGGGATTTACGGAAGTAAAGTCCCTGACCTGGAATATCACTTCTCCGGGTACGTTATCCCTGGGGGGATACAGGTTGGTCAGCTCTCTGCCTACCATCTTTGTGATGATCATATCGGTGGTCAGCTCGCTGGCAGGCCAGGTACCTATGTACTGGCCGTCTCTCATGATGGTGACCTCGTCTCCGATCTGAAGTATCTCGTCCATCTTATGAGAGATATATACTATTGCAACGCCCTCTTCCTTAAGATCCCCGATGATGCGGAAAAGCGCATCAACTTCGTTCTGGGTAAGGGATGAGGTCGGTTCATCCAATATGAGTACGCGGCAGTTTGCACTGACCGCCTTGGCGATTTCCACAGACTGCATCTGTGAAACACTCAGTTCTCCCAGCTTCTGCCGGGGGTCGAAATTCATGTGGACTCTTTCGAGCAGGGCAGCCGTATCCTCGTACATTTTTTTGTGGTCCACATAGGGGAAGATGCCCAGCAGTTTTTTAAGCGGATATCTGCCGAGAAAGATATTTTCGCCTATAGTCCTTGCCGGTATGGGCTGCAGCTCCTGATGCACCATGGCTATGCCCTTTTTGAGAGCGTCCATGGGGTCTTTTATGGTGATGGGCTCGCCGTCCATGAGAATCTGTCCTTCATCCATGCTGTAGATGCCGAACATGCATTTCATAAGCGTTGATTTCCCTGCTCCGTTCTCTCCCATCAAGGCGTGCACCTTGCCCGGGCGAAGACGAAGCTGCACGTTATCCAAAGCCTTTACGCCGGGGAATGACTTGCAGACTCCCCTCATTTCCAGCGTAAATTCAGACATTTTGTTCCTCCGTTTCCGGTTTGCGTTCTGCTTACACAAAAAAGCGGGTGAGCTTATGCTCACCCGCAAAGGGTGCTCTTACTCGGTGACCTTTACATAGTCAACCCAGTAGTAGTTCTGGATCTCTTCTCCGTTGAGCAGGGATACAGTTACGTCTACTGCGGTATGGGACTGTCCGATGTGGTCGTTGAGTACGGTACCGGTCATTTCGCCGTTCTCTACCATTTCAACACACTCACTCAGAGCGTCTACACCAAGCAGATAGATGTCAGTTCCTACGGTTCTGCCTGCAGCGGTGATTGCTGCGGCTGCGCCCAGAGCCATGGCATCGTTGTTGCAGAATACAACCTCGATAGCATCGCCGAACTTAGCCAGAGCGTTGGCAGTGATCTCCTCGCCCTTAGCCTGAGCCCAGTTGCCTACCTGATCGTCCAGCTGTTCAACTTCGTATCCGGCATCGGTCAGAGCCTTGACGGAATACTCGGTCCTGTACTGAGCGTCAACGTTTTCGGGGTCGCCTTCGATCATGATGTAAGAGATCTTGCCGTCGCCGTTGATGTCGCCGTGGTTTTCCAGTTCAGCAACGATCTGGCCCTGGAAGGTACCGGACTGACGTGCGTCAGCGCCTACGTAGCAAACCTTGGCGTTGTCGAGGATTCCCGCATAGGATTCGTCGCCGTTTTCACCAAGAGGCTCTCTGTTGATCAGAACGAGGGGGATACCGGCTTCTACTACCTTATCGATAATAGAATCTGCGGAAGAGGTCTGGACCAGATTCAGAATGATAGCATCCATTCCCTGAGTAATGAAGTTATCGATCTGGTTGGACTGCTCGCCCATGTCGTTCTTGCTGTCAACGATAGTCAGATTATACTTTACAGTGTCGCTCTCGAGGGTCTTGAAGTAGCTCTCGATCTCGTTTCTGTAAAGAGTCATGAAGTTATCGTCGAACTGATAGATAGCAACGCCAACGTTGTATTCGGTAACGGTGGCTGCTTCGGGTTCTTCCTTCTTCTCGCCGCATGCTGCAAGGCTGAATACCATTGCCATAGCGAGAACAAGTGCCAATACTTTCTTCATTTGAAATATTTCCTCCTACAAATTAGAAAATAACTTGCGGAAATATTTTAACCCATTGCCAAAACACTTGCAAGATGGTTAATATAGGATAGGATTTTTTAAAGAGGAAATAAACATGAACAATACATTAATCAGTAATTTTTACGAGAAATACGGCTATGACGCGAAATTTATCTTTTCCGCCCCGGGAAGAAGCGAAATAGGCGGTAATCACACGGATCACCAGCACGGCAAGGTGCTGGCGGCGGCCCTGGACATAGACTGCAGAGCGGCTGCGGCCCTTAACGGGAAGTCCGAAATCAATGTATTTTCAGAAGGATACGGACTCAACACGGTGGATCTCGGGGATTTCAGCAAACATTCCGAAGAGGTCGGCAGCACCACGGCACTTATAAGGGGTGTGGCAGCAGCCTTTGCAAGGGACGGCAGCGTCCCGGGCTTTGATGCCTATGTCCGTTCGGATGTGGCTCAGGGCAGCGGATTATCCAGCTCCGCGGCATTTGAGGTCCTTATTGCCACCATAATAAACTGCCTGGGAGGCTTCGGGAAAACCGCTCCGGAAACAGCCCGCATAGCCCAATATGCCGAAAACGAATACTTCGGCAAGCCCTGCGGCCTTATGGATCAGATGGCAAGCGCCGTGGGAGGCTTTATTACAATAGATTTCAGAGATCCTGAGCAGCCGGTGATAAAGCCCGTAGTCTTCGATTTTTCCGGCTGCGGATACGCCCTCTGCATTGTGAACTGCGGAGCGGATCACGCGGGACTGACCGACGAATACGCGGCCATAACCACCGAGCTGAGATCAGTGTGCAGCTTCTTCGGAAAAGACTACCTCAGAGACACCGACGAACAGGAATTTTTAAACAATCTTCCCCGTGTCAGGGAATGCTGCGGAGACAGGGCGGTTATGAGAGCCCTGCATATTTACGAGGAAAACAGAAGGGTCGACAGGCAGTGCATGGCCCTGGAAGGCGGTGACTTCGGAGCCTTTCTGGAGCTTGTCAGGGACAGCGGCCTTTCCTCCTGGCGCATGCTTCAGAATGTGACCCCCGCAGGATACATAGAGCATCAGGACATGGCTCTTGCCCTTGCACTGGCTGAGCGCTTGCTTGGCGGCAGGGGCGCGTGCAGAGTTCAGGGCGGAGGCTTTGCAGGCACGCTGGAAGCCTTTGTGCCTCTGGCGGATCTGAAAGACTTTACAGCTTCCATGGAAGCCCTGCTGGGTAAGGGCTGCTGCAAAACGGTAAGCATCAGAAGCCGGGGCGCATGCCTTATGGAAGAGCTCTAAGCTTTTCGAAAGGACAAGCAATGATCACAGAAGAAAAATTCGGACAGTACGATAAATACATCATCAGCAGCGGCAGGCTCAGCGTCAGCGTCTGCACCCTGGGAGCCGTGTGCCTGTCGGTAAAGCTTGACGGAAGAGAGCTTTGCCTGGGCTACGATACTCCGGAAGAATACCTGAGCGCAAGCTGGCACATAGGAGGCATCGTGGGCCGCTATGCAAACCGCATCAAGGGCGCTGCTTTCGAGCTCGGCTCAAAGCGCTTTGAGCTGGATGCCAACGAGAACGGTAACACCCTTCACGGAGGGTCAAAGAGCTTCGACAGCAGAGTCTGGACGGCGCGGGTGATAGATGAAAACGCAGTGGAGCTCACATATATTTCTCCTGACGGTGAAAACGGTTTTCCCGGAGAGCTTTGCGCAAAGGTCTGCTACCGGCTGAAGGACGACAGCCTGCAGCTGAGCTTCTGCGGGACCTGCGACAAGCCTACGGTATTTGCTCCGACCAGCCATATGTATTTCAATCTGGACGGATCACACAGCATACTCGACCACCGGCTGTACATTGCCGCCGATGAATATCTTTCGGTCGACGCTCAGCTTATACCCGAAAAGCGCTGCCCGGCAGAGGGACGGAACGATTTCAGAAAACTCCGGAAGATAGGCCAAGGCTACGATACAGCCTTTATTCTGCGCAGCGAATGCGCCGAGAGCAAGTATACCTCTTCGGCTGTCCCGGCTCTTACGGCGTCGGCATCGGGTGTCACGCTCAGCATTTATACGGATTTTCCGGCACTGCAGCTTTATACCGGGCAGGATCTGGCCGCAGCCCATCATCCTTATGCAGGCTTTGCGGCAGAGCCGGAATTCTTCCCCGACAGCCCCAACAGGCCGGATTTTCCGTCTGCGGTTCTGCTGCCCGGAGAAACATTCAAAAAAAGTATTTTGTACAGATTCGAATAAGTCCGTTCAAAAGCGGGACGCATATAAACTATAAACGGCAGGCAGATTTCCCAATGCCGGAGCAGAGATCGGACTGCCTGCCCGGATCAACACGGAGGATAAAATGGATATCGGAAAATACATGGATATAAAGCCCGAAATCGCCCGGGCACTGGAAGAAGGCAAGCCCGTGGTGGCGCTCGAAAGCACCATACTCAGCCACGGAATGCCCTATCCCCGTAACCTGGATTTCGCGGCAAGAGTCGAAGAGACCGTCAGAGCGGAGGGCGCAGTCCCCGCAACCATGGCCCTTATAGGCGGAAAGATCAAGGTCGGTCTGGACAAGACAGATCTTGAGACCATGTGCCGGGCAGAAAACGTTGGCAAGGTCAGCCGCAGGGATTTTGCGGTATACCTGGCCCAGGGCCGCACGGGAGCCACCACAGTGGCGTCCACCATGATGTGCGCCCACATGGCAGGCATCAAGGTCTTTGCCACAGGAGGCATAGGCGGAGTACACAGAAACGGTCAGGAGACCATGGATATCTCCGCTGATCTTCAGGAGCTGGGCCACACCCCCGTATGCGTGGTCTGCGCCGGAGCCAAGCAGATTCTGGACATAGGCCGCACCCTGGAATACCTGGAGACCATGGGGGTGCCGGTTATAGGCAACAGGACCGGGGACTTCCCGGCCTTCTACTGCAGAAAGAGCGGATATAAGGTGGATTACGCCGCAAAGGACGAGGAAGACATAGCCCGCATCATCAAGGCGTCTTCAGATCTCGGCCTTCAGGGCGGCATGCTGGTCGGCAACCCGGTGCCGGAGGAATACGCCCAGGATTTCGACTATATGGAAGGCATCATCAGACAGGCGCTGGCCGATGCCGATTCCGCCGGAGTAAGGGGCAAAAACATTACCCCCTTCCTGCTTGCAAAGATAGTGGAACTGACCGGCGGGGAAAGCCTGGATACCAATGTAATGCTGGCGCTTAACAACGCCCGCTGCGCCGCCAGGATAGCGGCTGCCCTGAGCAAAATGTAGACGAGACACAAGGGGACGGTTCTTCTGTGCGCAAAGCACAGAAACACCGTCCCCTTGTGCACTTGTGCACCCTTTAATTGCTGAGTAAATCCGATGGATAGCTGCCGTATCTGCAGATCAATCAGCCTGACGCTCCATGGCCTGCTTGAACTCCATGCTGGTGGCCTCATCCTCGTACTGCCTGGTCCACAGGCGGTAATATTGGCCCTTTGCAGCCAGAAGCTCATCGTGCCTGCCCTGCTCGACTATCCTTCCTCCGCTGACGACAAGTATCATATCGGCGTTTCTGACGGTGGAAAGACGGTGGGCTATCACAATGGATGTGCGGCCCCGTATCACTGTATCTATTGCCGCCTGTATCTTCTGCTCGGTGATGGTATCCACAGAGGCCGTGGCCTCGTCCAGCACTATGATGCGCGGATCTGCAAGTATGGCCCTGGCAAAGGAAAGCAGCTGCTTTTCTCCTGTGGAGAGCATGTCTCCGCCCTCGCCCACCTGGCTGTCCAGGCCTTTTTCCAGCTTTGCAACAACAGAGCGAGCGGATACCAGATCCAGAGCTGCCATGATGTCCTCATCCGTTGCATCGTCGTTGCCGTATTTGAGATTGTCTCTTATGGTGCCGCTGAAAAGATGGGGCGACTGCAGCACGTAGCCCAGCGCCGAATGCAGCCACAGCTGGGAACGCTCTCTGCTGTCCACGCCGTCAATGAGTACCTGCCCGCAGGTGGGCTCGTAGAAGCGGCAGATAAGATTGGCAAGAGTTGATTTTCCGGCGCCGGTCTCTCCGACAATGGCCAGATTGGTTCCGAAGGGTATCTTCAGATTGAAGTTTTCCAGCACATATTCATCGCCGTCGGGATATTTGAAATCCACATTTTTGAACTCGATATCACCCTTGATATCCTCCCAGTTCTCGCGCCTGGGATCGAAGCAGTCGCCGTAGATCTCCAGCACCTGCTGAGTATCGCTGACATTGGGCACGGTCTCCATAAGCTTTGTGTAGCGCTCGATATTGACCTGCCCGGTAATGAATATGGCGACAGTGTCCACCAGCCATCTTACAGGCTCCATCAGATTCTGGGCATAGGTCATGAACATGGAAAAGGTGCCTACCTCTGTACTCGCGATGACCCCGCCCTTCCAGAGCACCAGAGCCAGAGCCGTGGAGGAGGCCAGATTCATCACGCTGCCCAGACTTGCACGCACCCGGGCGCTTTCCACGGATTTGCGGTGCATCGCCGCAGTATCGGCTTCGAAATCATCCTCTATGCGGCGGCTTACGACCAGTGATTTTATGGTCTTCGCTCCGGTTATGCCCTCGTTGAAATTGCCGGTGATCCTGGAATTGATCTCCCTGACCTCTCTGTTGAGATTTATCATCCGCCCCTGGGCAAAGCTGAAAAACACCGCGATCACCGGGATTATGCCTGCTATCAGAAGGGTCATGCCCACATTTACAGACAGCATTATTCCGACAACCAGCACTATGTAAAGCGCGAAGAACACCACGTCGTTTACCTGCCAGGTGAACAGCTCCCCAATACGGGAGGTATCGCTCATGACCCTGGCGTGTATGTAGCCCACGCTGTTCTGGTTGTAGTAATCAAAAGACAGGGTCTGCAGATGACGGAAGGCGGAATTTCTCATATCCCTGTTCATAAGGGCCTCAGTTGCCATGGCGATCTTGGTATTGAAGTAATTGCAGACCACCATAATGCCCATGCCCAGGGCGTACAGGGCTATGAATATCCACAGGGTATCCAGGGTTCCCTCACCTACAAAATGATTCAGGGCATAGCGCTGGAACACGGGATTCATGGCGTAGCACAGGCTTGCCACGGAATTGGTGAAGCATATTGCGGCCACTTCTTTTTTGTATTTTCTTATGAGAGGCATCATCTTGGGGATGCCGAAGAAGCGAAGTCCTTTGTCATCTTTCTTACTCATTTTCGGCCTCCCGGTTTCCAGACTGAATGTCATAAATGCGCTGATACAGACCTCCGGCACTGCACAGCTCCTGGTGGCTGCCCTGCTCCTCTATACGGCCGTTGTTCATGACTATGATCTTGTCGGCCTTGGCAAGGGTAGTGATCCTGTGAGAGATCAATATGACAGTGGCGCTCGCGAAGCGCTCCTCAAGCGCGGCCCTGATCTTTGCGTCAGTCTCCGTATCAACTGCAGACAGGGAATCGTCGAATATCATTATCGGAGCGTTGACCGTAAGGGCTCTGGCAATGGCAGCCCTCTGCTTCTGACCGCCGGACAGAGTCACGCCCCGCTCGCCCACAAAGGTATCATAGCCTCTGGAGAAATCCATTACAGTATCGTCCAGGCAGGCAGCAGCCGCGGCAGCTCTGACCTCCTCAAGACTGATCCCGGGAACGCCTATGCCTATATTAGCCTCGATGGAACGGGAAAACATAAAGGGCTCCTGCAGCACCATGGCTATGTTTTTTCTCAGATGCTCGGTGCGTATATCCCTGATATCCACACCGCCTATGCTTATGCACCCGCAGCCCTCGGGAATCTCGTAAAGCTTGTCCAGAAGCAGCATCAAAGTGGATTTCCCGCTGCCGGTGCCTCCCAGTATGCCCAGAGTGCTTCCTGCCTTTATCTCCAGATTTATGTCCTTAAGTAGCAAGGGTGCTCCCTCATAGGCAAAATCCACATGCTCAAAGCGAATGTCTCCGTTCATGTCCGCGTCGATGCAGCCGGGGCGGTCCCTCTCTTCTTCAGAGTTCATGATATATGCGATACGTTCTATGGATACACCTGCCTTGCTCATTTCCGAAATAACCCTGCCCAGCCTCCTCATGGGGAAGGACAGCATGGAGTTATAAGACAGGAAGGCTACATATTCGCCTCCGGTCAAAGAGCCCTCCACGCAGAATTTGCATCCAAAGACCACGACCATCAGCAGCTGAAGGCTGGTCAACATGTCCTGAACGCTGAAGAAGCCTGCCATCACCCTGCCCATGTCCACCCACAGGCTTGCGTAATAGTTGTTCTTTGCCAGAAAGCTGTCAAGCTCTCTGCGCTCCCGGGCAAAGGCCCTTACCACCCTCACTCCTGTGAGATTTTCCTGAACGGTGGAGGATACTATGCCCTCGTTTTCGTCGCAGACCGCGAATTTTTTCGACATTTCTCCCCTGAATTTTACGGAGTAGATCAGTATTACGGGTATGGGCGCCAAAGCGATCAGAGAAAGCCTCAGATCCATGGAAAACATAAAATACAAGGACAGGCCCAGCATTATGACTATGCGGCAAACGGTAGTCAGCTGCTCGGCGATAAAGCGCCTTACCATATCCACGTCGGAGGTGCAGCGCTGTATTATGTCTCCCGTCTGATTGTTCATATGCCAGGCAAAAGGCAAGGCCTGAATGTGGCTGAAAAGCCTGTCCCGCATGGTCTTGACAAGAGTCTCGGAGGCCATTGTGTTCCACACTCTGTTGGCATACTGGCAGAGCACATTGACCGCAGCAA
This sequence comes from Anaerovoracaceae bacterium, assembly GCA_045600065.1. Classification (GTDB taxonomy): domain Bacteria; phylum Bacillota; class Clostridia; order Peptostreptococcales; family Anaerovoracaceae; genus RGIG2707. The sequence continues at coordinate 7,443 of JAZRXE010000044.1, read as the reverse complement.
CAGCCATCAGGGCAATAGCCATCAGATAAAGATGCTCTGCAAGATACTCAAAGCCGCCCAGGGCTTCCACCCTGCTGTTGACCCATGCCGGAAACTCCGAGGGCTTGCCGCCAAGGGCATTGTCCAGAGCAGCCCTGATGATCTGAGGGCCGAGCATCTCCATAAGAGACGATATGCCTGCTGCAGCCACGCTCAGCACAAAGAGAAGCCTGCTGCCATCCAGAAAGCTCCATATGAGCCTGAAATTGTTTTTGGTTTTGTCCTTCATCGATCTATGTCCTCTGACCGCCGGCTCCGGTCCGGCGAAGCACTGAATGATATGCATTGCACTTTAAAACCGGCGCCTGAGCGCCGTTATCCACTTATTATATATCAACCGGGTAAAAATTTCCATAATGCCGACGGGATCTGCGGATTTAAGCCTCGTGCGATATGAACAGATAGGTAAACTTCTTTATCATCTAACGCTTACCCGCTCGCCCTCCTGTCGCCACTTCGCAGGCTCCTGCCGGGCTCGCTCTGCAAACTGATTCCGTAACAAAATCAGCTGCTAATGCCTTCCAAATGCCTGAAAAGCCGGTGTTTGGAAGTGATTCATTTTTGGAAGGCATCAAAAAAGACCCTGCATCAAAATCTGATACAAGGTCTGTTTGAAGTCTGTAATTATTTAGTGTTTCAGGATAAATCCAATTGCCTTTTTTGAGGCGTTTCAGGATAAATCGGTTTGTCCTTCAACAACAGAACCGTCCCCTGTCTTATTCAAATTCTATCGTTGCGGGTTCCTTGCAGCTCAGGTCGTAGAGCACGCGGTTGACGCCCCTGACCTCCTTGAAGATGCGGTCGCGTATCTTCATGAGCAGCTCGTAGGGCAGCTCGGGAACTGTGGCAGCGGTAGCGTCCACGCTGTTTACGGCGCGGATGATCACCATCCAGTCGTCGGTGCGCCTTCCCTCCTTAATGCCTGTGGAGGTAAAGGGAGGCACCACGGTAAAGTACTGCCAGACCTTGCCTTCCAGGCCCGCCAGAGCAAATTCCTCGCGAAGTATCGCATCGGATTCGCGGACGGCCTCCAGACGGTCTCTGGTGATCGCGCCAACGCAGCGGACTCCCAGACCGGGGCCGGGGAATGGCTGGCGGTTTACCATGCTTTCGGGCAGGCCCAGCTGTCTGCCCACCATTCTGACCTCGTCCTTGTAAAGCAGCCTGACGGGCTCTACAAGCTGGAAATCCTTCATGTTTTCGGGCAGACCGCCCACGTTGTGATGGCTCTTGATGCCGTCCTTGGATTCCAGGATGTCGGGATAAATGGTTCCCTGGCCCAGGAAGGACACGCCGTCAAGTTTTTCGGCTTCCTCTGCGAAAACATCTATAAACAGCTTGCCTATGATCTTTCTCTTCTGCTCGGGGTCGGATACTCCGGCCAGAGCGCCCAGGAAACGATCCACTGCATCCACATATACAAGATTTACGACAAACTCCTCGGTAAACACCTTGCATACCTGCTCGGGCTCACCCTTGCGCAGCAGGCCGTGGTTAACATGAACGCAGGTAAGCTGCCTTCCTATAGCCTTGGAGATAAGGGCTGCGCATACGGAGGAATCCACTCCGCCTGACAGTGCCAGCAGCACCCTTCCGTCTCCGACCTGAGCCCTGATGGCCTCCGTCTGCTCCCTGATGAATGCTTCCGCAAGCTCGGGAGTGGTTATTCTTTCCATTGTTTCGGGACGTACATTGTTATCCATTTTATGCCTCTCTTAGCGCTTTACGTTGGTGGTATCCTTGAGGATGACATCGTGGGCGCCGCCTTCGACTATGGAGGTGGCGGATACCAGAGTCAGTGTTGCCTTTTCCTGCAGCTCGGGTATGGTCAGGGCGCCGCAGTTGCACATGGTGGATTTCACCTTGTACAGGGAGCTGCGAACACCGTCGCTGAGTGTGCCCTTGTAGGGAACGTATGAATCCACGCCCTCCTCGAAGCTGAGCTTGCTGCTGCCGCCCAGATCGTAGCGCTGCCAGTTGCGGGCACGGTTGGAGCCTTCGCCCCAGTATTCCTTTACATAGGTGCCGCCTACCATAAGCTTGGCTGTGGGGCTTTCGTCGAAGCCTGCAAAGTATCTGCCCAGCATCAGGAAGTCTGCGCCCATGGACAGTGCCAGAGTCATGTGATAATCCAGAACTATGCCGCCGTCGGAGCAAATAGGCACATAAATACCTGTCTCTTCGAAGTACTTGTCTCTTTCCTTTGCGACCTCGATTACTGCAGTGGCCTGGCCCCTGCCTATGCCCTTGGTCTCTCTGGTGATGCATATGGAACCGCCGCCAATACCGATCTTGACAAAGTCCGCGCCTGCGTCTGCCAGGAATCTGAAGGCATCGCCGTCGACCACATTGCCTGCGCCTACCTTGACGCTGTCACCGTACCTGGAGCGTATCCACTCTATGGTCTTCTTCTGCCAGATGCTGTAGCCCTCGGAGCTGTCTATGCACAGCACGTCTGCGCCGGCCTCGATGAGGGCGGGAACTCGCTGCTCGTAGTCTCTGGTATTGATGCCTGCGCCTACGATGTAGCGCTTTTCATCGTCCAGCAGCTCGTTGGGATTGGCCTTATGATCGTCATAATCCTTGCGGAATACGAAATACTTGAGTCTTCCCTCCTGATCCAGGATGGGCAGAGCGTTGAGCTTCTTTTCCCAGAGGATGTCGTTGGCCTCGGCAAGGCTGATGCCCTCCTTGGCGCAGATCAGCTTGTCCAGCGGAGTCATGAACTCGGAAACCTTTGTGGAAGGATCCATGCGGCTGATCCTGTAGTCAGTGCTGGTGATGATGCCCAGGACCTTGCCCTGCGCTGTGCCGTCGTCGGTGACGGCAGTGGTGGAATGCCCTGTCGTTTCCTTGATCCTGAGCAGGTCTGCCAGGGTCTGGTCGGGACGTATATTGGAATCGGAAGGAACAAAGCCTGCCTTGTAATTCTTAACGCGGGCTACCATGGCAGCCTCGTTTTCTATGCTCTGCGCGCCGTAAATAAAGGAGATTCCGCCTTCTCTTGCAAGAGCTATGGCCAGCTTGTCGCCGGACACAGACTGCATGATTGCGGAAGTCAGAGGGATATTCATGGTGATTGCGGGTTCTTCGAAGCCCTTTCTGTACTTGGTAATGGGGGTCTTGAGACTTACGTTGTCAGGTATGTTCTCAGGCCCGGTATACCCGGGAATCAGAAGATACTCACTGAAAGTATGGGACGGTTCGTTGTAAAACTTAGCCATTTCTTCTCCTTTCGAATTACAATGAATGCGCAGATGACACCGCCTTGAGTTATTTGAGATCCACAACTCCCAGATACTCTTCAAGGCAGATATTGTTTTCGTATATATAAGCTGCCGCGGTTTCTCCCACGTAGCGTATATGCCATGATTCGTACATATATCCGGTCTTGTCTTCCTTGCCCTCCGGATATCTGATTATGAAACCGTACTCGTGGGCATGCTCTGCAAGCCATGCGGCCTCCTTGCTGCCGTTAAAGCCTGTCAGAGAGCCTCCGGGCACTCCCACATCGCAGCACAGTCCTGTCTGATGCTCGCTTTCTCCCGGCTTTGCGCTGAAGCGGTCGGCCTCCGCCTGACCGTTGCGCTGAACGTAGCCGTTGTAGAGGCTGGACTGGTAGCTGTAGGAACGGTAGCCTGTGCGAAGCACCAGAGTGTAGCCCGCAGCCTTTGCCCCGTCAAAAAGCTGATTCAGCGGATCCGCCGCCATCTGCCTCATCTGACGGGTCTCGGAACTTCCCACCGCGGTATCGCAGCGATCGATAACGACCATATCATCTGCCTTGTAATTCTTATCCAGAGGATGAGTCTTGTTTACCAGCAGCAGAATATTGTCGTCCTGAACGCTGATGGGCGCGGCCTTGCCGTTTTCCCCAAGGGTATAGTCCTGCATCTGAGCTGCCAGCTCTATCAGCTCCTGATTGGGATCGGGCTGCTCTGCCTGAACACTGACAGGATCAGTGCCCGGCTGGGGATCCAGTTCTCCTTCGGGCTGATTCTTGTCTCCGCAGGCTCCAAGACTGAGGCCGAGTGCTAAAAGCATTGAAATCACAATGCCTGTAGGGGTTTTTGAAAAAATACTGTACATAAATCTCTCCCTTTTGATTTAATGCATTATTCTATTGAAAATGAGCACAAAAGTCAAGGCTTATAGCTGATTTTGCCGATAAAAATACCAAAGCCGGCGCTGGACACGCCGGCATATAAACTAATATAGCTACAAGGTCTTGAGTCTGCCCAGATACTTATCGGTGAGCAGCTTTACCTCTGCATCGTACTCGGGGTCGGAACCGTTGTGCAGCCTGCTGACATAATCGTGCTCAGAGCCGTTTATTTCCGGATCGAACAGAGCAAGAGTGTGCAGACCTATGTTGGAGCACTGGTCGGATATACGCTCAAGATTGGAGAGCATATCCAGGAAGATGAAGCCCGAATCCACATTGCACTGACCCTTGCGAAGCCTGCTCATGTGGCCGTCCTGCATCCTGTCTACCATGCGGTCTACTATCTCTTCGGCGGGCTCTATGTGCCGTGCTGTATCGTAGCTGCCTCCCACAAAGGCATCAAGCGTGGTCTCGATTACAAGGTCTATGGTATCTGACATTACGGCAAGCTCTTCCTTTGCCTCCTCAGAGAAGGTGCAGCCCTTGTTCTGCATATCCTCGACGTTTTCGCAAAGATTCAGGGCATGGTCGGAAATGCGTTCGAATTCGCTGACACAGGTCAGATAATAATTGAGCAGATCCGAGGTCCTGGTGGGCATGTTGCAGGAAGACAGCTTGATGAGATAAGCGCTTGCCGCGTCTGCCATCTGATCTATGAATTCTTCGGTCTCTTCGATTTTTCCGATTACAGCGGGATCGTATTCCACATACTGCTTAAGAGCCAGCTGCACGTTGGACACAGTGCTGCGTGCCATGCTTTCGAGAGCCTTGAAGGCGCTGGAAAGAGCCACATCCGGGGATCTGAACAGAGACTCGTCCAGATAGTTGAATTCCCGGCTGATCTTCTCGTCCACGGGATCGTCCTTGATAACTGCCCTTGCAACGGTCTCAAAATACGCGCATACGGGAAGCATTATCAGAGTGCATGCCAGATTGAAAACGGTGTTTGCATCCGCGATACCGCCGGAGCTGATGGGCACAGACCAGATGGAATCCAGAAGCCCCATGCTGTGCATTACGCTGACGCCGGTGAATACCAGGATTATCTTGCAGATATTGAACAGCACATGTATCATGCCCGTGCGCCTTGCCTCGGCCTTTGCGCCTATGGAGCATACCAGGGCCGTGGTTACGCAGCTTCCCAGGAATATTCCCAGAATTATCGGGTACACCGTTTTAAAGGACAGCACGCCTGTCATTGAGATCGCCTGAAGTATACCTACGGAAGCAGAAGCGCTCTGCAATATGAAGCAGACCACCAGACCCGCAAGAAAACCCATAAGCGGAGTATCGCCCATTTCAACAAAGGCTGCCCTGAAGCTTTCGGATTCTGACAGCGCGCTTACGGAACCTGTCATATTCATAAGACCGGTAAACAGAATACCGAAGCCCATGGCAATGCCTCCGACGGTCTCGGATTTTTTGGACTTTATGAACATGATCAGCAAAATACCTATTATGGAAGCCAGGGGCGCCAGGGTGGATGGCTTGAAAAAATTGAGCCAGGAGGTACCGCCGGCGTTGACATCCAGAAGTCTGATGATCTGGCCTGTCATGGTGGTACCTACATTAGCGCCCAGGATGATGCCTATGGACTGACGCAGGCTGATAATGCCCGCGCCCACAAGGCCTGAAGTTATGATCACAGTAGCATTGGAGCTCTGTATGATCGCGGTCACGAATAGACCTAAAAGAAAGCTCTTAAACGAGCTGTTTGTGACCTTTTCCATGGCAAGCTTCAATGTGCCCGCGGAGCTGCTCTGCAGTCCGTCGCCCATTATGCGCATGCCGTAGAGGAAGAGGGCCAGCCCTCCGAAGAGGGAAATGACATCAAAAATCGACATATTCTACCTCAATACATATGCTAAAAATATTCCCATTTGACCAAATAATATTTTATCAAAAAAAGCAGTCCAGTCAACAAAAAAGCGCATCGGTTTACAATCGTAAACGGATTTGGTATAATCAAACAGCTTATAATTCTTTTTTACAGGAGATTAACAATATGAAGAAACGTTTAGTATCAGCAGTTCTGCTGCTGGCGATGATTTTTACACTGTCCGCCTGCGAATATGTCAATCTGCTCAATTCCAGCAAGGGCCTCACAAAAAACGGCTACCTTGAAGGAGTCACAGCCCTGGATTATGTAAAGCTTCCGGATTATCACGGCAGAGAGGTTTCCGAAAAATATATCGACGCTTTGATAGCCTCCCATCTGGGCTCCATAGCTGGCTACAGCGAGAGCAAGACCGGCTCTGTCGAAAATTATGATATCGTTTCCATCAGCTATGTCGGCACCATAGACGGAGTGGCCTTCCAGGGCGGCACCGCCTCCGATCAGGAGGTGATCATCGGAGTCACCAGCTACATCGACGGCTTCCTGGATCAGATCATCGGTCATCAGCCCGGAGATCAGTTCGACATCGTCTGCACCTTCCCCGAGAACTATGATAAAGCAGACCTGCAGGGCAAGGAGGCCGTGTTTGCCACCACTCTGGAATGCATCAAGCATGTCAGCGGAGAATACACCGACGAAATGGTAGTCGAAAACCTCTACAACCGCTACGGCTGGAACAATCTCCAGGAGGTCAGATCCTATTACATAACCCAGACCGTATTCGATCAGCTGCTTGCAGAGACCGAGTTCACCGACATACCCAACCAGGCCATAAGCTATCAGAAGGGCGAATACGACAGATATTACAGATCCGTTGCCGCCCAGCTGGGCGTTGAGTTCGACAACTTCCTCACCGAATTCGGCTATGAGAACGAGGATCAGATGATGGACGATCTTCATGAAGCTGCCAAGGAAGACTGCAAGAAGATACTGCTGTTCCAGGCAATAGCGGAAACCGAAGGCTTCGAGCCCGTAAATAAGGACGCAAAGATGTTCATCAACGAAAAGTATAAGAATTCTTACAACAACTTCAAGAGACAGTACGGCGAGCAATACCTGGTCTACCTGACGATGCACAACATGGTCGAAAAGGTGCTGGAGGAAAATGTTGCACTGATATAGAATTTAATGTAATATACTAATAATTGATGCTTAATGCGTTGAACCAAATATCGGAGGATCAAAAAATGTCAGATGAAATCAAAGAATACGACGAAGATGCGGAATATATAACCCTTGAGTTCGACAACGGTCAGGAAGTAGAAGCCGAGATCATGGGTATCTTCGAGGTAGAAGGCAAGGAATACATTGCCCTGATCCCTCAGGATGAAAGCGATGATGT
>JAZRXE010000043.1:0-56160 GCA_045600065.1 Anaerovoracaceae bacterium | reverse complement strand
TCTCCCAGATCCAGCTCCTGCGTGTAATCGTAATAGGCGTTGTTTCTTTTATTGATATTGGTATCGCGCCCCTGTTTGTAGCTCAAACGGATGGCGACGCTCTTTGCGGCGGCAAAGCCGGCTCTCATCACATCGGTCAGAAAATCACTGAAGGCGGGCTCGTCCTTTACCGACTGGGCAAGCTCCCGGTCCGCCCCGTTAGCCGCCAGCAGCTTAATCATTCCATCCTTGACAGTGGAAGGGGCCACCCGCACACCACGGCACCTGCTGTCGACCTTCGGTTCAAGACTGCTGAAATCGCCGTCTATCTTCATCCCGAAGGCCTTGTACCAGGCCCTTACAGCCTCCTGGCTGCCGGCCTTCCCTATGTGCTTTTCCAGGGCGTTTACCAGAGGCCGGTATTTTTCATAAGCCGGATCGTTCAGAAGGCGCTGCGCCCGGATGCGGAAGATCTCCAGATCGTTCAGGCTTTCGTTGGCCGTAAAATAGCCCTTGATTGTTTTTCCGCTTTCGTTTACGTAGCTCAGGGGCAGCCGGCTGCTCATGTTTTCGCCCACAGACTTTGTTATCTCAGAGACCAGCTCCACGCTTACATTGAGCGGTACATATTCTTCTGTTTGATAATAAGGTTTTTTCGGAGGCATTTTGATCCCTTTCCTTTTCTCATCTGTGCATCAGCAGAACTTTCCTGAACCCGGTCCCTGCTTTGTCTTCTGCCCGGCGCTATTCCGGTCATTTGGTATTGCCGTTTTTCCTCTGTTGGTTTTTACGGCTCCTGCCCTTACCTTGCGATTGGCACCGGCAGGTACCTTGCGGCTTTCCCGGATCGCCCGGCTCTTCTCGACGATGCGGTTTATCCCCAGCACATCCTCGGAGCTCAGCCCCAGAGCGCCGAAGACCCCGCCGTTTCGGGCGGTTCCTTCCCTTTTGGTTATCACGTTTACGCCCTCAAAGAGTATGGTGTCAAGGGCCTTGCTCTGTATGAATTTCCCCAGCTCGCTCTGTAACGGATGATCATCGGGGAATTCGCCGGACATCCGGATTACATCCTTGAGCCCCCTGGATACGGTCTGTCTGTGGGTATTCATGAACCGGTCTTCCAGGTCTTTTCTCTGGACGGCGGAAAGGTCGCCGCGGGAAAGCTCTCCTGCGACAGCCTCAAAGCTGCAGTTTATTTCTGTTAGTGTCTTTACAGCTTCCGCGGTTTTTGCCACCAGATTTTTCCTGTCCGGTTCGGGCCTTGCATCGGTCTTTTCGGCTTTTTCGGTCTTTTCGGCAGCATTCACCCGATTGGGCTCCGGCTTTTCAACGGAAACCGGAGTCTCTGAGCCCGGAACAGGATCGGCAGACATTTGCGTTTTGCTCTGCAGATCCACAGTCTTTTGAGCGTTATTTTGCAGCTCCGCGGTCTTTTGAGCTCCGTTCTGCATCTCCGCGGCCCTTTGACGGATCATCTGCACGGCCTGCAGCTCCGGCTCGCTGAGGCCCAGAGCCTGTATGCCCTGCACTGCCGGCCCCTCGGGATGCGTTCTGCCGTAAGCATCGCCTGCCTGCGCCGCCAGCCTTGCAAGATCGCTGCCGTCAAGCAGCTTGCCGCATTCGCGCTGCATGGGATGATCGCCGGGATATTTACCGGAGATCGCTGCGATCTCCTTAAGATAAAGAAGCGTTTGAGGGGCGATCTGCTGCAGAATACGCCGGTCGGCTTCCCCGCGCTGCGCAGGGGATGTGTTTTCGGCGGCCAGATCATCGCCTGTCGCCTGAAAATACCTTTCGATCTCGCCGAGACGGTCGGCATCCTTTTTGATCGCGGCGGCCTGCGTCCTGACCTTGTCATTTAAGGCCTCCAGGGAATCCCGCTCTATGCTCTCCGCCGCAAATTCCATGTATGCGTTGAGATTCTTTGCTTCGTTGCAGCCGAAGCGCCTGAGCTCGTAGTTGAAGCCCCATATGCCGGGCGGATCGAATTTCTGCAGATAGGCCTTCGACAGGTTTTCCGTCGTCCGCAGCGTTTCTCGCAGGAGGTTCCTCTCATTGTCTGTCAGGGCGGTTTTCTTTTCGTCGGAAAAGCTCTTCATAAAGCCGCTCAGGGTACCGATCGCGATCCCAAGAGACTCCGTAACAGCCTTAAGCTCCACTGGCTGCTTGCTTTCGGGATAGTTGCCTGCGATCTCATCTCTGAATCTCTGCAATTCCTGCAGATGGGACTGCAGATTCATGCGCTGGTCGGAGCTTACGGACAGGCCTAAAGAGCTCTCCGTGGAAACGGGAGGATCCAGGGGGACATATTTGTACTTGCCTGCCCGGAAATCGTCTACCAGCGTATTGTTGCTTTCGATATTTCTGGCGACCAGCTCAAAAAGATTTCCCTTGCTGCCGTCCTTGTATCTGAGCTTTGCCAGATTCTCGGGTCTGGCCAGCTCGTCCCAGGCGTTCTCCCCGTCGATCACACGAATCTGCCCCTTTTGGATCTTGTTTTTCAGGGCATCGAAGCGCTCCCGGCTCATCTCCATCTCGTCGGCGCTGAGCCCGGCAAGCCTGAGTTTGGATTCTATGAGAGTATAATCCTTCTGCAGGATCTCGTCTGCCATCTCCTTGTCTATGATGCTGATGTCACCCAGCATGGACATGCGGTTATTGATACCCTTGCCCCTGAATTCCGCGCAGCCGAAGGAAGCATCGTTGTCTATGCCCTGGACCCCGACCAGCCTGATATCGCCGGTACCGCTTTTGTCCAGCTGATAGAACATATTTCCCGCATGGCGGTCCAGATTGGCGGTCAGATAATCCATGATACGCATCCGGTTCATGGACTTAAGGCCGGAGCCTGCGATCACGATCTTGCGCAGTCCTATATCCTTGTACTGGGGATGTATCCTCGAGATCTCAACGCCCCGGGCGTTCACCATAAAGGACCCGTGCAGAGTCCTTCCTCCCGCCGTCAGGCTCATGGAAGAAGACTTGCAGTTGAGATATGAAAATCCCAGCTCCGCGGTGTAGTCGTAGGCGGCATTGTTTCTTTTGTTTACGTTGCCCCCTGCGCTCTGCCCCATGTGTACGGCTGTGTTCCGGTTTTTATAGGCACTGTGGGCAGCGGCAAGTATATCGCGGCAGAAGGACAGAAATGCGGCTGAATCCTTGCTGCTGTTTACCAGCTCCGCATCCGCCCCGTTGTTCAGGAGCAGCTGCGCAAACTTTTCGACGGATTCCTTTTCCTTCGGGCCGGGAGGATACGACAGCGAAAAGGCATTGACGCGTTCATCGAACCTCTTTTCCTCTTCGTAGCTGTTGAATTTCTTGAGATAACGGAAATCGAAGCAGCCGAAGAGCCCGTCTGCCAGATCCTCCGGCGTATTGACAGCCACATAGTTTTCCAGCGCCGCATACAGAGACTGAAGGTCTTTGTAAAGCGGGTTCGCCATGGCGGTGGAAAACCGGCTGCCGAAGACTTTTACCGGATCCGCGTATTCGTTGGTGGTAAAAAAGCCCCGGATGATCTCTCCGTGCTCGTTCACATAGCCCAAGCGCAGGCGCGAGCTCAGCGAAGCGCCGGCTTTGCCCATGCTCTGATCGCCCATGTCCACGCTGACATGCAGGGGTACATAGGGCTGGGGCTGTTCTTTCTCCTGCGTATCGTTATTCAGATTGACGGTATCTCCAAGGCCCATATTTTCTCCTTTATCCCTGCCATCCGGACGGTTCCGATATTCAAGCTGTCACCCGAGACGCATCCGTGCTCACATCGCGGGCAGCACTCATATAGAAAACCCCGGTTTTGCCGATCAGGTTTCAGTCTGTACATATTTATAGTAAGTATACCACAGTAAGCCCTTCGGCGAATCATGTAAGTATACGATTGCTATCTGAAAGGGGCTGCTTCCCCGAAAAAAGCGTTCGTACACCCATCCCGGGCGCGGGAGCCAAAGATCTGTGCCGGATTCGAGCTGCCGGAATACCGAAAGCATGCAGACGCAGCGGCAGATCCGGACACGCAAAGGGACGGTTCTTCATAAACACAGAAGAACCGTCCCCTTATGCTCTTATGCCCTGGTAACACAGAAGAACCGTCCCCCTGTGTTCCCTGCATATGGTTTCCAATAAGCCTCGATCACGCGAACCACATAACAGCCTTGCTAACGGACCACGACCAGCTGCACAAGACCCTCGTCGGAATAGAGCTCCAGGCTGTCGCTGTAGGCCAGAGCCTTTTCTCTGGTCACGAACTGCCCGGTGTCTGCAATATACCACGCCGCATCCTTGGAAAGCTTAAGAGTCAGCCCGCCGCAGTTTACGGAGGTGTTGCCCACAAATGCGCTTCCGGACACCGTTCCCTCTTTCTTAAGGTCGCCATAGGTCCTGGAATTGCTGATCCCCAGAGCATGCTCGGCATAGCTGTATTCCTTGATGAACATAGGAGTTCCGTCGTACACGGAGGAAACGGGAGCAAAGCCCGGGTAGCTTCCGTCCTCGCAGTTGAGCCGGACACTGAAGCTGGTTACAGGCCTGTCGCTGTCAGGATCATCGACGCTGGTGCGTATGACCTCTGCAATGCCGTAATGCGCAGTTACAACGGTTCCGCGCTTGGGATCGCTGAGCTTGACGCCGCCGTTTGTATCGCCCTTTACAGAGCAGAGAGTATCAAACAGGCTCTCGTCAGAGGCTGAGTTGGCAAGAGTCAGGGTACGGCCTCCCAGAACCAGATCCACCTTTCCCTCTTCGGATACTCTGGCCATGGCGTTTGACTTGACACCCTCGTCGGGGCCGAAGGCAGCGGCCACCCTGCCGTCAGTTGTCAGAAGGATTATCATGCGGCTTCCGGGTCTGAATCTGCTCAGGGAATCCTTGGCACTGCTCATGACCGGCAGTACGGTCCCGCCGAGCACTGTAATGGTATTGGGAGACTTAGGGCCCGGCTCACAGTCCTCGTAGAACACAGATACCCTGGTATCGCAAAGCTCTATGCAATTGGTGGCAGAATTGTAGCATGCCACATCGTATTTACGCAGCTGATCGGGACTTATTCTTTCTCCGCTGCGGTAAATGCTGTAACTGCTTGTTCCTGCCAGATCGCTGAACCCGGATACGCTGCCGTTTGCCGCCACGATGACAGCGGCGTCGGATATGCCCTCGGCAGCGCTGTCGGGTAGGAAGCCCACAGCCTTGTCGCCGTCAAGTATCACCTTGCCGCGGCTGCCCAGCAGAGCGTCATCTGCGGCAGAAGGCACTGCCAGATCGTAGCTGCCTTCGGATGTGGTGATGGTGCCTGCGCCCGGATCGATGCTGTTCAGAGTGCAGGAATCGCTGAGAGAATACATGGTCTCTCCGTTCTCACCCTTGCAGCTTAAGGTGTTTACGAACAGCCTTACAGCCTGGGCTCTGGTGATCTCTTCCCTGCCGCTCAGAATGCCGGTGCCGTCCAGCAGTCCGCAGGTCTTTGCCTGGTTCATGTAGCTGTCGGGCCACACGCCGCCCAGCTTTTCGTCTGAGTAGCCCAGAACTCTGAGCAGAATTGTGACAGCCTGACCGGAGGTTATTGCCGCTCCGGGTCTGAACAGACCGTCATCGTAGCCGGCTATGATCTTGGCTCCCTTGGCCGCGTAGTTCACATAATCCGAATACCAGGCACTGGGCTTGACATCCGGGAAGACCGTTACCGTGGAATATTTGCTGATCTCGTCCGTCTTGTTCTGCAGAGCAACGGTCATCTTGCAGAACTGGGCTCTGGTGAGGGTGTTGTCGGGCCTGAAGCTTCCGTCCTCGTAGCCCTCAACCACTCCCATGAGCTTGAGCACTGCGGCGTCTCTGGCCACCGTGCTGTCTTCTATATCCGGGAATCCGGATGCCCCGTAGGCACAGGGCAGCATCAGCCCCAGCGCCATTGCGGCAGCAAGCATTATGCTTATGATTCTTTTCATCTCTAACCTCCTACTCTGCCTTCAAGGCGTCAACAGGCTGCAGCCTGCTGGCCTTTACGGCCGGGTAACCACCGAACAGCAGACCCAGGAACACAGAAAGCCCAAGGGCTCCCAGAGTTACCCAAAGCTGCGGATAAATGACCATCTGATACATGATCTTGCCCAGGACATAACTGCCTATGGTGCCGAATATGATCCCCACTATGCCGCCCATGCCGCAAAGCATGCCGGCCTCGATGAGGAACTGCAGCACTATGCTGCTGCGCTGAGCGCCTATGGCTCTTCTGATGCCTATCTCTCTGGTCCTTTCGGTAACGGTGACCAGCATTATATTCATAATGCCTATGCCGCCTACCAGAAGACTGATGGCTGCTATGCCGCCCAGAACAAGGCTGATGGTATTCAGATACTGAGTCTCGGACTCCTGCCAGGTGCTCTCGGAATAGACATCATAGCCCCCGTAGTTGTTGCCGCCCACAAGGCCGCTGACATAGCCGCCTATAAGGGTGATGGCCTTGCTGAGGGTCTCGGAGCTGCGGGCCTTTACATCAAAGGATGTTATGACCTCGCCGCCCAGTATGCGCCTTGCGGTATAGGGTATCAGAATAAAATTGTCCAGGTAGGACATGTTGCTGCTTCCGCTGGCTCTGGACGCGTAGACCCCCACAACGGTAAAGTTGTTGCCGTTGAGCTGCATCACCTTGCCCACAGGGTCCGCGTTGTCGAAAAAGCTCTTTGCAGCCATGGAGCCCAGCACCACCACCTGATTGTAGTTTTCGCAGTCAAGGTGAGTCAGATCCCTGCCCTTGGCAAGTGTCAGACTGTTGCAGGCTGCATACTGGTCCGAGCCGTAGCGCATGTCAGGCGGGGCACTGATCAGGTTCCACTGCTCGTCATATTCGTACTGCATATTGGCCGAGGATTTGGTGCCATAGACCGCGGTGGCGTTTGCATAGCCGTTGGGCGTGATGCCTGACACATACTCGCTTATGGAATTGCAGTAATCGTAAAGCTCGGGGAAATAGTCCTTTGAGGTGGAATAGCCCTCAGGATCCCAGCTCCAGTTGTAGATATTGACGCTTATCTTGTTGCTGCCCATGGCCGCGTACTGCTGGCGGGTGTATTCCTTCATTCCCTCCATTACGGACACAATGGTCATTACGGCAGCTATGCCTATGAAAATGCTCAGCACGGTCAGCACCGAGCGGCCTTTTTTGCCCTTTATGGAACGCCAGGCCATTTTAACTGATTGTAATATATCCATTACCAGTCGACCTCCTGCGCTCTGTCTTCGATTATCTTGCCGTCCGCAAGCCTTATTATGCGCTTAGCCGTGGCGGCTATGCCGTTATCATGGGTGATGAGTATCACCGTGGTGCCCTGCTGATTGAATTTGCGCAGAAAGCCCAGGATATCCTGACCCGTGTGGGAGTCCAGAGCGCCTGTGGGCTCGTCTGCCATAATGATGCTGGGCTCGCCGGCCATAGCTCTTGCAATGGCAACCCTCTGCTGCTGTCCGCCGGACATCTGCTTGGGGAAGTGTTCTATTCTGTCTCCCAGACCCATCATCTCCAGGGCAGCGACCGCCCTTTTGCGGCGTTCCTCTGCGTTCAGGCCCTGATATGTCAGGGGCAGCTCAACGTTCTCCAGCACATTAAGGCTCTGAATCAGATTGTATTGCTGAAATATAAAGCCTATCTGCTTGTTTCTTATTTTGGAAAGCTTTACGTCCGAAAGCTCCCTGACATTGGTGCCCTCCAGAAAATAATCGCCTCTGGTGGGTATGTCCAGGCAGCCCAGCACATTCATCAGGGTGGATTTGCCCGAGCCTGACTGACCCACTATGGCTACGAATTCCCCCTTGTCTATGGTAAGGCTGACCCCGTCCAGAGCCCGGACCTCGCTTTCGAGGCCTTCGGAATATATCTTGTAGACCTCCTTGATCTCTACCAGCTTGCTCATAGGCTAACCCCAGTAGGAATCCCGGATCAGCTGGGTGAAGACCTCGGCGCCCTCCTCCAGTCCGGAGCGTATTTCCACATTGTAGTTATCGGAGATTCCGATCTCAACCTGTACGGGCCAGAAGCCCTCGGGGATCTGTTCGTCCTCGTACATGAGCTCCAGGGCGTTGTCGGGCCTGGAACCCTTTACATAGACTGCGTCTACGGTTTCTCCGTCTATTGTCGTGACGGATTTGACAGCCTGGATGGGAACTACCAGGCAGTTTTCGCTCTGGCTGGCGATCAGGCTGTAGTTTATATAGCTGTTGACCTGAAGCTGGCCGTCCATGTTGTCTGCAACTATCACTATGGGATAGGTGGCAACGCCGCCGTTTATGGTCGAATTGAGGCTTACGCTTTCCACGGTTCCCCAGGCCATGGTTCCCCACTGATCCAGATCGACGCTCATGCCGGGCTTGATGTAGCTTATATTCCGCTCGTCTACAGTGGCGTTGATCACCAGGCTGCTGGTGTCGGATATGGTCACAAGGCCTGTTCCGGACTGGATCTCCTGTCCGGGAATGGTATTAAGACCTATGATCTTTCCGTCTATAGGAGCAACAGCCTTGCAGTTGGCAAGGTTCTTTTCCGCATTTTCCAGATTCTTCTGGGCGTTTTCCAGGCTTTCCTTGATGCCGAAAAGCTCTCCTTCCGCATCGTCCCCTTCAAGACGCAGCAGAACCTGACCCTCCTGGACCTCCAGATAGTCCAGAAGCTCGGAGCTGATGACGGTGCCCTCTACGGTGGAAAGCAGCTCGCCTGTTCTGTTGTATTCCAGCTTGCCGTCCTCGTAGGGATAGATCTCCTCGCCGTTGGCGCTGGCAGTGGCGGTGGCAGTCATGCCCTCTGTCAGTATGCCCTTGTTTTCCAGCTTGATCTCCGCGGAGAAAAGCTTGGAGCCTTCGGGAGTGATGCGGCTTATCATATTCACCTTGTCCACGGTGCCCTCCACTGTGGTCATCAGCACGGGAATGGAGACCTGCATCTTCTGTCCGGCGTAGATATCGCCCTCGTAGGCATAGCTGTAATACTGCACCAGGCGCATGGTGGAATCGTCTATGAGAGTTGCGACCCTGGTATTTTTGTAGACCTTGTCGCCCTTGCTCAGACGAAGCACGTCAGTGAGCTTGCACTTGTAGGGCGCTGACAGATTCAGACCGGCCAGGTTTTTCAGTTCACTGTTGTACTGGGACTGATAGCCCTTGACCTGCTCTCTGGCCTTGCTGACCTCGGTCTCTGCGGCAGGGCTGTCGATAAGGAACAGCGGATCGCCTGCATGGACCTCATCGCCCTCGGCAACGTAGACATCCATTACGGTCCCCGACGTGGTCAGGGAAAGGGTCTCGCTGTTGCGTGCCTTGCTCAGGCCGCTGCCCTCTACCTTGGATGTAATAGATGAGTATGTGGCAAAATCAGTGGCAGCGCTCAGGGTCTGGCCGCCGCCGCTTTTATTTTTCCACAATACAAAAGCAGTTATTGCGAGAATAACTGCAAGCAAAATCAGAATGACTTTCTTCTTACTTTTCATTCTCTAATCCCCCTTATGCATGAATTATATCAAACACCCCTTACTATGTAAATACACAAGGAGACACAAGGGGACGGTTCTCCTGTGCAGAAGACCGAGTGCACAGGAGAACCGTCCCCTTGTGTCCCTTGTGTCCTCCTTGCTCTTACGCAATCGGCAACATCCTTGACAAGGCGTGTTGCCGGTGATAAAATTAGCCCGCAAAAATACTGAGGAAAGGGGAAGACCATGGAAACAGATAAAGAATTTCTATCACAATACACAAGGATAGCAACAGATATCGCAGCCAGGATAGCCGAAGGCAAATACCCTGAATTTGAAAGGCTTCCGGGCAAATCCTCCCTCGCCACCATATACGAGGTATCTCCGGAAACCGTCAGAAAGGCTCTCAATATACTGTCAGACTGCGGCGTGCTGCAGTGCAGGACGGGCAGCGGTACCGTGGTAATCTCCAAAAAGTCAGCGGAGCTGTTTCTGGAGGGAACCAAGCTAAAAGACGAGCAGGCTATATTGAAGGAAAATCTCAGAAGCCTTATTCTGGATTACCGTCAGCTGGGTCAGAAAATAGTTGAAATCAGTGAAAATCTAATAGACGCACGCTACACTCCACTTCCCACGGATCAGCAGCTGCCCTTTTACGAGGTCACCGTGCCCGCGGATTCGGACAAGGCCAACATGAGCCTGGGCGACATGCGCTTCTGGCAGAGCACCGGAGCCACCATAGTTGCCATCAAGCGTGGTCAGCACATACAGATATCCCCGGGCCCCTACGCAATAATTAAAGCCAACGACATACTGGTCTATGTGGGCGAGGAAAAGACCCGCAAGGCCGTCCATCAGTTCCTTACCTACGGAAAAATCGCCAGCACCATATTCCAGATACAGGAGCAGATCAACACCGCCATTCACATGAAGGAGCTGTCCGCAGCCGCCGAGGCTCTGGGCGCCCGCATCGGTGATATTTCCGACTTCACCGCCATGACAAAGGGCATGACGAATCACTCCTATCTGTTCAGCTGCAAGGGCTCGCGCTACATACTCAGAATACCCGGAGAAGGAACCTTCAATCTTATCGACCGCTATCAGGAGGAGCAGGTATACAGGGCAATTGCGGGCACTGGCATATGCGACGACGTGATCTACATCAACCCGGAAAACGGTCTGAAGGTGACGCGCTTCATAGACGAGGTGCGTCCCTGCGACCCGGACAATACGGAGGATCTGGAAAAATGCATGGGCCTGCTGCGCAGATTCCACGGCATAGGGCTGAAGGTGGAGCATTATTTCGACCTGTTCGGAAACATCCAGCATTATGAAGATCTCTGGGCAGGGGAGCCCTCTGCTCATAAGGACTACAAGCATATCAAAAGCAACGTGCTGGGGCTTAAGGACTTCGTGGAAAAGCAGCGCGGAGAGCTGTGCCTGACCCACATAGACGCGGTTCCCGACAACTTCCTGTTCCACAACATAGACGGTACTGAGAGTCTGCAGCTTATAGACTGGGAATACGCAGGCATGCAGGATCCCCATGTGGACATTGCCATGTTCTGCATTTACAGCTCTTACGATAAAGAGCAGATCGACAAGGTGATAGACATTTATTTCGAAGGAAGCTGCAGCAGGGCGGACAGGGCAAAGATCTATTGCTATGTATCGATATGCGGTCTGCTGTGGAGCAACTGGACGGAATATAAGCGCTGTCTGGGCGTGGAATACGGAGATTACGCAAAAAAGCAATATGCCTACGCAAAGGAATACTATAAAATCGCAAGAAAGGAGATAAGCGCTATTGAAGGAGAATAAAAAAGATTATACTGCTTACGGCGGGCAGGCACCCAAGAGCAGCGAAATGCCGGAGGCTCCCCCGGGAAAAGACCCGGCAAGGGGCACACACAGCCCCATTGATCCTGCAACAACTGTTATTCCCTTTATCTGCATACTTCTTCTTTGTGCAGTTTTCATCATCGATCCCAAGGGATCAAGCCTGGCCCTCGAATCTGTCAGGACCTTTCTGGGCGACACTTTAGGCTCTTATTATCTGATCATAGGTCTGGGCGTATTCCTGTGCAGCCTGTGGCTTGCCTTTTCCGATATAGGCAGCATAGTGCTGGGAGGCCCGGACGAAAAGCCCCGGTACAGCTTTCTGCAGTGGGGTGCAATGGTCTTCTGCTGCGGACTTGCCGCAGACATACTGTTCTATTCCTTCTGCGAGTGGATATTCTATGCCACAGATCCGGGAGTTGCCGAAATGGGCAGCATACAGGACTGGGCAAGTACCTACCCTCTGTTTCACTGGAGCCTTATCCCATGGAGCTTTTACGCGGTCCTTGCGGCCTGTTTCGGTTTCATGCTTCATTCAAGGGGACGCACCAGGCAAAAATACAGCGAATCCTGCAGACCCATTCTCGGCGCATATACCGACGGCCTGCCCGGAAAGCTGATAGATGTGCTTGCCGTGTTTGCCCTGATCGCTGGCACTGCCACCACCTTTGCCGTGGCGACGCCTCTGATAAGCAATATACTCACGACCCTGTTCGGCTTCGAAAACAGCAAATGGCTCACCATAGGCATATTGCTGGCGGTCTGCGCCACCTATACGGCATCGGTGCTCAAAGGCATGAGGGGCGTGGCCATACTGTCCAATATATGCATGTACATATTCGGAGCGCTGCTGCTGTATGTTCTGGTCTTCGGAGGTCAGGCAAGGTATATCGTCGAATCCGGACTGTCCGCCCTGGGCAATATGATACAGAACTTCCTGGTGCTGTCCACGCGCACGGATCCGCTGAGGACATCGTATTTTCCCCAGAACTGGACGATATTCTACTGGGCATACTGGATGGTCTGGTGCGTGGCTGCCCCGTTCTTTATGGGAGATGTGAGCCGCGGGCGCAGCGTAAAGCAGGTGATTCTGGGCTCTTATATATTCGGAGCCTCCTCCACGCTGGTTTCTTTTATAGTGCTTGGAGGGTACGGCATGGGGCTGCAGATGAGCGGAGCAGCGGATTTTATAGGCGTCTATTCAGCAGGCGAGGATCTTTACACAGCCATAATGAGCATCATACAGACCCTGCCCATGTATCCTGTGGTACTGGTACTGGTGACAGCTTCCATGGTGGCTTTTTACGCATCGTCCTTCGACAGCATCACCCTGGTTGCCTGCCAGTATTCGTATAAGGAGGTCATGGACGGAGAGGACTCGGCACCCGTTTCCATGAAGCTGTTCTGGGCCATAGCCCTGATAATGCTGCCAATAGCCCTGATATTCAGTGAGGGCAGCATGAGCAACATGCAGTCCGTTTCCATAATCGCAGCCTTCCCCATTGCCATGGTGATAGTGCTGATAATCGCAAGCTTTGTCAAGGATGCCCGGGCATATATCAAAGAGCTTCAGATCGGCGAGCATAGAGGAGAAAAGAGCCGGGAATAGTTGAAAGCATTTGGCCGGACGAGCTTTGCCGATCCGGCCGGAAGGATCATCGAAAAGAGGCTTACCAGCTTGCGATGCTGCTGTCCGTGCGGGATTCGGTGCCGCCGACCAGCACGCCGTTATCCAGGCGAACTATCATCTGGCCTCGTCCGAAGCTGCTGTTTTCTGCCGCCACGGTGATATTGTGGCCCTTATGCAGCAGAGCGCCCACTGCAGAAACGGGGAAGGTCTGCTCCACGGACACTGTCTTGCCCTCCAGCCACTGCCAGCGCGGGGCGTCCAGAGCCATCTGGGGATTGAGTCCGAAGTCTATGTAGTTCATCATGGCCTGAACATGGGCCTGGGGCTGCATGCCGCCGCCCATGATGCCGAAGGGTCCCACGGCCTTGCCGTTCCTTGTAAGGAAGCCGGGAATTATGGTATGGAAGCTGCGCTTGTGGGGCATAAGGCAGTTTGCATCCCGGGCATCCATAGAGAAGCCGCAGCCTCTGTTCTGCATGGAAACGCCGTAGCCCTCGATGACTATGCCCGAGCCGAAGCCCCTGTAATTGCTCTGTATCAGAGAAACCATATTGCCCTCCGAATCCGCAGTGCAAAGATAAATGGTGCCGGATTTGGGAGGCTCCTTATGAGTGGGCAATGTCGCCGCAGAGCCTATCTCAGCAGCTCTCTGCCTGCCGTATTCGGGAAGTATGAGCCTTTTGTAATCAAGGGGCATGCAGTCAGGATCGGTCACATAATGATGGGCATCCGCAAAGGCTATCTTCATGGCCTCGATCTGCATATGATAGGTCTCCGGATCCTGCGGAGCCTTGAACTCAAAGTTGTTCAGTATATTCAGGGCCATCAGGGCCGCAATGCCCTGACCGTTGGGGGGCATCTCCCAGACCTTGTAATCTCTGTATTCCACGCCAATGGGATCCACCCAGCTCACATCGTAATCCGACAGATCCTCCTTGGTCAGAAAGCCGCCGTCTCTGGTGCTCTGTGCAGCTATTGCATCGGCGATCTCGCCCTTGTAGAACTCATCAGCCATGCTCTTTGCGATGAGCTTCAATGTCTTCGCATGATCCGGCAGCTTTACTATATCTCCGAAATGATAGGGCTCGCCGTTTTTGCTGAAGACACGGAACCACTCATCGAATTCAGGCTTACCGTCGAAAAGGGTATGGAACTTTGCGGTGGCCTTTTCGAAGCTGTCTGCGATCACCGGGGACAGGGGGAAGCCCTCCTGCGCGTATTTGATGGCAGGCTCAAAAAGCTCTTCGAACGGAAGCTTTCCGAAGCGCTTGCTCAATGCAGCCCAGGCCTTTGGCGCCCCGGGCACGGTGACGGGTATCCAGCCGTAAAGGGGAACTGAGTCTGTTATGCCTCTTTCCCTGAGCTTTTCTATGGATATGCTGCGGGGTGAATAGCCGGAGGAATTGAGGCCGTACATTTTGTCCTTAATCCATACTATGGCAAAGGTGTCTGAGCCTATGCCGTTGCAGCTGGGCTCTGTCACTGTGTGACAGACAGCGGCGGCAATGGCCGCGTCTACGGCGTTTCCGCCCTTTTGCAGTATCTGAAGGCCTGCCGCTGAGGCAAGGCTGCAGCCGCTGGCCACCATGCCGTTTTTTGCGGTGATGCAGAAACGGTTGGAGGGGAATGGCTGATACATGGGGTCAAAGCTAAAATTCATATCGTTTCTCCTCTTTTGCCGGGGGGATTGGTTTTACAGGTTCGGGCACGCGGGCGGGCTGAGTATAAAAAAACCGCAAAAGCACTGCCATATGGGGCTTCTGCGGCCATTTGCTATTTCTTTTTCAGTATTTCCACTGCCTTGTCAAGCTGGGCATCCTCCACGTCCAGACCCATGTAGGCATCGAACATGGCGCTCAGGTTTCTGATGGTCTCTGCATCCAGATTTCCGTAGGAATAACTGCCGGAGGCCTTCTGCACCTTGCGCAGGGCTGCCATGGTATCGGGGCCGAGAATGCCGTTCATCTCCACCTTGTAGCCCATAAGATCCAGACGCTGCTGGGCTGCCAGCACATTGAGCCCGTATTCGCCCTGGTAATAGCGCTCACCCTCTGTAAGGGGAACGATCTGCGCCAGGATCTGAGCCGCCTCGGTCTCGGTGTAAGATCCGTTGGAATAAACCACCACATCGGGGACAACACCCACCTGATTTATATCCTTGCCGTTGGGCGTCTTGAAGTAGAACATAGTCAGCTTTACGGAATCTCCGTTGTTGAGGGTGACGGTGCCCTGGGCGACCCCCTTGCCGTAGGTGGTCGTGCCCACCACAGTGGCTATGCCGTTGTCCTGCAGAGCTGCAGCCAGGCATTCCGAGGCAGAAGCAGTGCTTTCGTTTACCAGAAGAACCACAGGCACTCTTCTGGTGCCGTCGGGAGAAGCCTCCACGGTCTCTATTATCTTGCCCTGACTCTCATAGATGCTTATGACGCCGGAATCCATCAGCTGGTCGGCGATATCGAGAGCCTGACCGAGATAGCCGCCGCCGTTGTATCTGATGTCTATGATCAGACTGTTTGCGCCCTTTGCAAGCAGCTCCAGCCTGGCCTGACGGAATTCATCAGCCGTCTCTGAAGAAAAGCTTCCGATCTGAATGTAGCCTATATCGCCTTCGATGATCTCCCAGAACACGCTGGCATTTCTGATCACGGCTCTGGTGATGCTGTAGCTTGTAAGACTGCCCTTTTCGTCCTCCACCAGTATGCGTACCACAGTGCCCTCGGGGCCGCGCAGGAGTTTTGACATATCGGAGGCGGACATTGATCTGCTGTCCTGCCCGTCAATCTCGACTATCCAGCCCCCTGCCCTGACGCCTGCGGCATAGGAGGGGCCTGTCCTGTTCACATCCACGATCTGGACCCTGCCACCTATCTCGGAGAGGCTTATGCCTACGCCCGCATAGCTGCTTTCAAGATCCTGAAAGAGCTGATCTGAGCTGGTCTCCTCGTAAAAATAGTATTCGGACCAGGGATCGTCCAGACTTTCCATAAGACCCGAGTATATTCCCTGTATCATCCGGTCGTAGCTGATATCATCGCGGAAATTATCTCTGATGTATTTCAGCAGCAGATCCAGATTGTCCAGGCGCTTCTGATCCTCGGCTCCTATCTTCTCCGCGGCGTATACAGTGTTTCCGGGCAGCCTGCCGTAGTATCCGCCCACCATCAGCACGATGTATATGCCGGAGCTGAGAACCATGCATACTGCCAGCAGCAGGGCAAGTATCCTTGCTATTCGTCTGGTTGCCTTTTTCTTGTTATTACTGTTCATTGTTTTCACCATTGTTCAAGATCTCGATATCCAGCCTGTTGGTGCTTTGCACAAGGCCCTTAAGACTCATGTCATAATCTATGCTCAGCTTGTTTCCGCCGGAGGATTGCCCCAGTCCCTCGATGCTGTTTGTCAGAAGCTCCAGTCCGACGCTGCCGTAGGGGGTCAGATAGCGGCCCTCGAAGCGCTCGCCCTTTATGAATTCCATGACGGAGGGCTGGGAATACTTGTCCTCGGAAACCCTTTTGACTTTTACTTTATCAGGCGATATGGTGACATAGGTGGTGACTCCGCCCAAGCCAAGCTCTTCTGCCTCCGGGTAGACCAGCAGCGTGGTGCTGCCGTTGCTGACCATGCGGCCCTCGGTGAACATCTCTATGGTGTCCCTTACGGCTTCCTTGCCCGGCTCCCTGGAGGTGGTGATGCCTGTTATTTTAATCATTACATCTTTCATGCTTATCTATGCCGGCAGCTGCCGGACTTTATCTGTTCAGACCCCTGCGGGATCTGATGCTTCGGGCTTGCCCGCCCACCTATTTTTTGCGCAGGAATCTGGGCTTTTTGGCCTCCAGAATGCGTTTGAGATCGTTTTCACCGAATACATACTTGGTGCGGCAGAACTGGCAGACTATCTCGGCCTGTCCTTCCTTTCTGAGCATGCTGCGTATGTCTCCGGACTTGAGAGACATAAGCACCTCGCCCATGTGCTGTCTGCTGCAGTCGCACTTCCAGCTGAGATTGCGCTCCTCTAAAACCTCGGGCATATATTCGGGAGGAATGTTTTTGAAAACCAGTCCCAGCAGATCTCTGACCGGGCATTCTCCGCCCATGGCCTCGGCATCTCCTACAAGAAGGGTCAGGGCATCCATGAGCATCATGTTGTTTTCAACTGCCTCCAGGGCTTCCTCGCTGGCGCCGGGAAGCATCTGGACTATAAGGCCTGCGGCATTTTCAACCTTGCCGTCTTCGCCTATGCGCACACCCAGAGACACCGCGGAGGGAGTCTGCTCGGAGCTGTTGAAATAGGACGCCAGATCTTCTGCGATCTCAGAGGTGATCAGATGGACCCTGCCGGAATAGGGCCTGATCCCGCCGAATTCCTTGCGGACAGTCAGGGTGCCGTTGCCTATGGCTCCGCCTACATCCCACTTGCCCTCAGCTGTCGGGGGACGATCCACATAAGGGTTGGAAATAAAGCCCCTGGTCTCTCCGAAATGGTTGGAAAAGCCCATAAGCTGGCGGATATCATTGGAGCCGAGAATGTGCACGCAGTCGATCACTTCTTCTTCTTTTTCCATGATGCCAATAAGGCCTGCGGCTGTCAGCACTCTGCCGAAGGCTACAGCCGAGGTGGGAGTGCATTCCTGAAGCTCGCAGCCGGTCTTGACCAGATCGGTACTGATTGACAGATAAACGCGGAAATTGCCGCCCTTATCCATGGCTATTATACTGTTGTTCATTTATCTCTCCGTTAAATCATTAAGTGTTTATATTCCGAACCGCCGGAGGGCGGCCTTATGATCGATGTATTAATTTCCGTCCGGGTCTATGGACTCAGGACTCCGGCTGAAAGTGCCGCCTGAGCACCAGCAGCGAGGCTGCAGGCTCCTTAAAGCCGTATTTTTTCAGGGCCTGAATAATATCCGTCCTGCCCTTGGGAACCACGGCAAAAAGAGTGGGCGCACCGCTTTTTCTGAGACTGTAAGCCAGGAAACGGGCACAGGCATCCGCATCGCCGCCCATAAGTCCGGCCCAGGGGCCCCGCTCGGGAGTAAAACGGTTGCCGAGTATTACTATGCTGTCCGGCTTTTCGCCGTCACCTGCCTTGGTATACACGAATCCCTTTGCCGCCATGTCAGCATACAGATCCTCGGTGAAATCCGTAAATGTGCGGTTGAAGCAGAACAGACCGTAATCCGCTGTATAGGGCCCGGCGATCCTTGCCGCACAATGGGGACAATCCTGCGGCTCAAAGCCCGGATCCTCCACATCCGGAGCATCCTCAGCCTTGAGCTCCATCTGCATGCCCTCGTATTCCAGAGCCAGCCCGTGACGCTCGGCTATGCCCCTGGAGGTCTTGTTCTTTTCTCCGGTGAACATGCCTATGGAGCTGAGGCCTTTTTCCGCGCAGACCCTGATGGCATTGTCCCACATCAGGCTTGCAGCGCCGTGGTTGCGGTAGTCCTGATCCACCCGCAGGATCTCGAACCAGCCGGAGCCTCCGTACTGATAGGACAGATGACTGATCCCGGTCATGACGCCGTCTTCCTCCGTTACGAAGAAGACACCCCGGGCGGGATCGAGCATCTCGTCTTTAGTCGCCTCGAAATAAGTGCCGGTCGGCATTACCTTGTTTTCTATCTCTGCGATCTTTCCGGCATCCTGAGGGCCGGCAGGTCTGCAAGTAAGAGCCATACTGATCTCCTTTTCTCAAACACAGCACAAGGGCAGCACAAGGGGACGGTTCTTCTGTGCACAAGGAGAGCACAAGGGGACGGTTCTCTTGTGTCTAAAGCGCCCACTTTGACTTATGATATATTCTACCACAGATATCAATCAGGATTAAGTGTTTTTTGGAAGAGGCGATCCTAAGTGTTTTTTGCAGCGGTGTTTTTTTGCAGCGGTGATTTTGGCAGCGTGGATCGCAGCCGGGGCATATTCCGCGCAAAGGTTTACTCAGACTTTTTGCGGTGTTATCATTAATCAGGCACAAGCCGGACAATCAAGTCCGGAGGCGGGGCAGCAGGCGCTCCGATTGCCGCTTTGCACCGTGGCAGTATCAATTGCCCCGGCGCAGCACTTACGGGAGACCATATATGACAAGAAAAGAAGAACTCAGATACAAGATGGCCGAAGCTATGGACAGACTGGGCTTTCCGGAGGAATTCGCCCTGATGATAGCAGACGAGCTCGGCACGGAATATTCCATGAACCGCATGATATCCTGGCTGTGGCAGTACAAGCCCTACCGTCCCGAGGATGTGGCGGACGAGATGCTGGCAATAAAGGCAGACGTCAAGAGCTGGCAGCAAAAGAAGATAGCCGAATACAACAACATGAAGTATAACGACATCCTGAACAACGGATTGCTGCCGGAAGAGTCCGAGGATGATATGGAGGGATATGTGCCAGACACCCATGGTGTCTCCGTTGAATCAGACCGGACGGGGCTTGAGGGCAAAGGAAGGAATATGCAGTACAATAGCACTATGATAAAGGCCTATGCCAAGGTCAATTTTATTTTGAATGTTAAGGGCAGGCGGCCTGACGGCTACCACGAGGTTGAGACCTTTATGCAGGCGCTGGAGCTTCATGATGACGTTTTTCTGAGCTGGCGGCCGGATGACAACGCTGTGGGGCTTGTCATCAGCCTGGAGCCCGGAAGGGCTGATCTGCCAAGAGATGAAGGCAATCTGGCATACAGGGCGGCGCTGGCCTTCAGGGATGAATTCTGCCCGGACATCAAGGGATACCTGGATATAAAGATCACCAAGAGGATACCGGCGGCCGCCGGCCTTGCCGGCGGGTCTGCCGACGGCGCCGCCGTGCTCAACGGGCTGGCCGGGCTTTGGGGACTGCCGGAGGCGGAAGAAGCCAAGGGTTATGACGGCGGATCCGCGGACATGGAAAACAAGGGTGCAGGGCAGCAGTATACGAAGCTGCCGGAGGCGGAAAGCGAACTTTTTACGGATAAAAGGATATTAGAGCTTGCAGGACGATTAGGGGCCGACCTGCCGTTCTGCGCCGCGGCGCAGAACGGCAGGGCCGCGGCCGTAGGTCGCGGCACGGGCGCCCTCCTGACCCCCGCGGCACCCGTGTCGGCCCGCATCGCCCTCTATAAACCCGATTTTGACGTACCCACAAAACAGGTATATGCCGAACTGAGGCACGAAGACTATGCCTTCCAAGCCGATCTGCAGGGCTTCCTTTCAGCAGACTCTCTGGAGCAGAAGCTGGCCCTGGCGGGCAATCACCTGGCTGCCCCGGCCACACGCCTTTTCCCCCAAATAGCAGACAGCCTTGAGCGCATGGCCGCAGCCGCGCCTCTGGCCGTATTGATGTCGGGCAGCGGGCCTACCGTCCTGGCCGTATTTGCCCCGGATTCCCGGATCTCCGGCCCCCTGCCCCCCGGAACCATAATCACCCGGACCCTTGCCTGAAAATCAGGAACCCCGCTCAGACACGGTGTTTTCAGCATACAAAAAGGGGCTGTGAAAAAAGCAGCCTCTAAAAACAAATGAGGACCAAGAGTTCAATGAGCTCAAGGTCCTTCTTTTGATTTCCGTCGCAAAGGGGCCGGCAGTGCCATCGTCATCATTGCCCATGTAAACAAGACAAGTCCTTTCTTTTGTTTTTCTATTAAGATTATTCTCGACTAACTGTCCCAATATCGGTGCACATAAAATCATTCATTATTAGTCCTCCGAGTAATATGAACGACCATATTCTTTAAACTCGTCTATATCAAAAGCGAATATTCCGGGACAGTATTTTTAACCTTGCGTATGCGACTGTATATACCTTTCCGCAGGCGATACAGCGCTCCTCTTTATTTTACTTGCGAAAGCTCCGTTTTCAGGCCTCGGGATTTCTGATTTTACTTGCGTAGATTTTGCACTCAAAAAGGGCTGGTGTCCGAAGGCGCCGGCCCTTGTTTCTTTCCAAGGCAGATCCTCAGATCCGCTCCTTGTTTGAGACCTTCAAAGTGTCCGTTTTGAAGGAGTTTAGTTCTGAGTCGAAATGTCAAATAAGCGTTTGTCAATGTTTCAGACCCCTCCATTTCTGAAGGAGTTTAGTTCCAGAAGGAAAATGAGGCAGGATATAAGGCTGTGGTTTCAGACCCCTCCATTTCTGAAGGAGTTTAGTTCCGCTATTTATAGCGGTTTACGGTATTGGACATACCGTATATAGTAGTGTTAAATAATAATGCAATTGTCAGCGAAATTCTTCTTATCAAACTGCTCATTATTTATATATTATACCACAGATCAGAGCCAAAGTCATTGTTTTTGCGAGAACCGGCGCCCGGATCCTGCTTCGCACTTGACATATTCCCACTACGTAAGGGGTGAGAGTATGTCAAGAAAAGGGCCGCAATCAGCCCCGGAGTTATTTTTTGTTTTCGGCATCCCTGCCCTACTCTATCTGAGCGTTTACGAACACCTCAAATCTCGGCAACGCAAGAGATAGGTATCCGAACTGACGTCCGTCAAGTATTCCCTTTTTTATCAATCTGTTCCTTTGAACCGAAAAGGAGTTCTTATTTCCGCCAATCATATCAGTTAAATCAGAGGTCTTGATCTTCCCGCACATTGCTATCGCGGTTATGATATTTCGCTCTGCTTGGGAGCAGTCGTGCCATATCTTCTCATAGCAGTATTCAGACATTCGTTCATCGAAAAGCGGTAGCGCCTCTTCGAGAGTACATTCCTTCTCCCACATGATATATCCCAAAACCTGAAACGCATAGGAATAGCCTTTGGTTACCGCAGCCATTTTTAAAGCATCATCTTCGCTTATATTAAACGTCTGCATATACAGGTTTTTCATCCCGATGCGGCTTAACGGCCCAAGGTAGAGCTGCTCTGCCCTCAGAAGGAACGAAGACCTGTCATCATTACGAAGCGTATAGATGTTTTCATATAGACCTGTCATTATGAGATATACATCGCGCTTTTGAGTAAGCAGATCCTGAAAGGCCGCAGCAAAAGCAATCAGATTATCACTTTTGGTTGCATCATCTATTGTGATAAGTATGCGCTTGCCTTTTTCGTTTATTATTCTTACCATTTTTTCAATGGCAATCTGTATATCGGATATAGGCGGAACTTCTTTTACATCAATTCCAATGCCGAATTTTGAAAGGTTCAGTTTTGATTCCAAAAAGTAGCTCTGAAAATCGCTGTTTTCATATAGACCGGCTGCCATCATCTGTAAGAGGTCTCTGCCTGGATTAAGTGAAACCACTACCCAGTCATCAAGCTCTCGCAGTTCGTTTGCGATGATCCCCATAAATACGGTCTTTCCGCTTCCGCGAACTCCGGTTATCAGATATGAGTTATTTGAAGGTGAGCCGCTGTTCAGTGATTCTGTTATCTCTGAATGGAGCTCATATCGTTCTACAAATCTGTCCGGTTCTCTTCCAAAGGACAGACAAAATGGATTGTTCTTCATAATTTTCCCGTGTTATACCTTGTTAGATATTTTTAATTATGTTATACCTTGTTATATATTGTTATAGATTGTTATATTTATTCTACCTTACAAAAATGAAGTGGTCAATAAAAAACGGCAGATCTTTCTACCGTTTGGTTTCAGCTTCCTGCCCTTTTTACAAAAATCCGCCGAGAAAGCCCACTGCGTAAGCTGTGGGATGAAAGGCGGTTTTCTTTCGTTTGAAGATGTTTCGGTACAGTGTGATTTAAGCTTCTATGATGCTGTTATCTCAAGCCCTTTGTTAAATATGGGGAGTGTCAAGTTTCAACTTTTTTAATACGCATTTCGAAGAATGTATTCTGCAAAGCGCGGAAGAACAAATGAGAGTCTTCCGTATGTAGTACTTTCAACAATGCCTTTTTTTATTAATCGATCCCGGTAAACTGAAAATTTATTTGATTCCATTTTGCAGTGTAACCTTATATCTTCATTCTTATCTGTTGACGCATTTGCCATGGCATGGAGAATAGTTCTGTCCAGAACTGAAAGCTCACTCCATATTTTGTTGTAAGAATATTCCTCAAGATATAAATCATAATCAGAAAGAACATCTTGATATGATTTGTTCTTCTTATAACAAAGATACCCCAACACCTGAAACGCATATGAATAACCAGATGTTAATTTTGCCATTTCAGATGCCTGATCATTCGATAATGTGAATATCTGCTTATACTTATTTGCTATCATATTGATGTTCAGTGGTTTGAGTTCAATTTTAGGTGCGCGATATAAGAATGTCAGACTCTTTTCGTTCTGTAATTCATATATGTTGTTGTACAATCCTGCCATCAGCAGAAATATGTTATAGTTTTTGCGGATTAATATTTGAAATTCACTAACAAATATTTTCATATCCTTGTTTGACACTGCCTCATCAATGGTTACCAAGACCTTTTTCCCGCGTTTTGTCAAACTCTGAAGCATATTACTTATAGCTGTGGTGACATCTGTTATCGGTGGTACTCCATCGATTTCAAATCCGATTCCGAAGAATGAAAGATTCAGTTTTGCATCCTTGAATATCTGCCTGAATTCATCCTTATTGGCTAATTCAGCTGCGAAAGCTGTGAGCATGTCCCGTTCCGGACTGAGCTCGATTGAGATCCAATCTTCCTCATGCGTCAGTTCATTTGCAATAGTAGTCATGAAAACCGTTTTACCGCTTCCACGTACACCCGTAATCATACAAACCTGAAATTCAGGATTTTCTCCGGAAAAACCTTCAATAACTTCATTCTTTTGTTGCTCTCTTTCGATCAGGCTAACCGGCTCTTTTCCAAATGTGAGAGAAAACGGATTCATTTTATCCTCCCTTTTTATAACCTTTTATAACTTTCAATATGTTTTATAACTCTTTATAACCTCAAAAGCATTTTATAACCTTTTATAACTTTTTGTCAATAATAGCGAACGCCTATTGCTCTGTAAGGGGCTGTGAAAAAAGCAGCCCTTAAAAACAAAAGAGGACCAAGAGTTCAATGAGCTCAAGGTCCTTCTTTTGTGTTAATATTAGTGTGTGAAAACAATTTCAACTTCTTTAGATTTTTAATCAAAACAGGCAATAATGCCACTGTTTGTTTCAGATTTTCTGGACATTTGTGATCCGGTGCTGACTTTCGACAGTACATAGGAATCCTGAAAAATGACCGATGGTACAAAAGGCAAGCATCTTTCAGCTACAAAAAGAGAGCGTGTGAAAAGCGAAAACTCATTTTTCACATGCCCTTTTTTAATCCTATTCTTCATTGACGCTGTCATCCGGGGTCAGAGTCACAAATGTGGGCACAGGCGTTCTGTCATTCCTTACCTCGCGCAAAGACGATCGGAAATCCTCAGGAACCTTGTCCAGATCCGCCTTGCGCACAAACTCGTAAGAGATTATCTCTCCCCTGCCGTCGTACTCGAAAACGGTTCCGCTGAGCACGGGAATGCTGTCTTCAAGATCTCCATCCTCGTGGAAGATCAGGCGTTCAAACAGCATACAGCCTCCGAATTCTATGTAGACATTACCCTCGGGCTTGCCTGTGACATCTATGCCATCGGGCAGGGAATACTTGTATTTACGGGTTTCGCCGTAGGCGCTCAGGGTAAAGCTGTCCTTGCTGAATTTCAGCCTTGCGGGGTCGTCGGTATCAGGCCCCACCTCCACCCATTCCGTATACAGCTCGTAATCAGTCCACTGATACACAGAGCCGGGGCCGTCCAGAAGCTTATATTTAGCGCTGTATTGAATGTACGCAAAACCCGCGGCGGCAAATACCGCAGCCGCAATAAGGATAATTCTGATCTTTCTCACCACTTTCTGCATGCTTTCCTCCGGTTTCGGACATATATTCAATTTATCATATAAGGCCGACAGTCTTCAAGGGGAGACAGGGGACGGTTCTCTGCCCTCACTGTCCTCACTGTTTCAAACAGCATATTTTTCGGCAAAGTCCCCGTTCGGTATAGTATATTTATGCATAACAGACTCAAATCCGCATATCGTGCGCATAAAAGCCCGTAACTGAGCAAAAAATTATCCGAAAGGCAGTTGACAAGCCACCCTTAGTCCGTTTAATATATTACCAACTTTGAGAAAGGGCAGTTTTGCAATGAAAAGAGCAGACAGCATGAACAAGATGATGGGCATGCCTATGTGCAGTGTCATGCGTGACATGTGCACCTCTTTGATATACACAAAACGGACTGCTCAATAAAAATACAACAAGACCATAATGATTTGATGTCTGTATCCGGTGAGCGTTCCGCCCGCCGGATATTTTTTTAGCAAAGGAGCTCTCAATGATAGAGATCAAAAACCTTTCAAAGACCTTCCACCTCAAGGGCCAGGATGTACAGGCACTCAACGATGTCAGCCTGAGCATAGCCGAAGGCGAAGTCTACGGAGTTATAGGCTACTCGGGCGCAGGCAAGTCCACCCTGGTGCGCTGCCTCAATCTGCTGGAGGTACCCGATTCCGGAGAGATAGAAATAGACGGCACCACCATGTTCAGCACCCTGAAGGGCGGCAGATTCGAGCTCAAAGGCAAGGAGCTGAATCAGGCCCGCAGAGGCATAGGCATGATATTCCAGCACTTCAATCTGCTTGACCGCAGCACGGTATTCGACAACATCGCCTATCCGCTCAAGTACACCGGCATGTCCAAGGAGGATATAAGCAAGAGGGTCCTGGAGCTTCTGGAGCTTGTTGACCTGTCCGACAAGGCTTATGTATACCCGTCCCAGCTGTCCGGAGGTCAGAAACAGCGCGTAGCCATCGCCAGAGCCATCGCAAACAACCCCAAGGTGCTGCTCTCCGACGAAGCCACCAGCGCCCTGGACCCGGATGCCACAGAATCCATCCTGGCCCTGCTCAAGGACCTGAACGCCAAGCTGGGCATCACTATAGTGATAATCACCCACGAGATGAGCATCATCAAGACCATCACCGACAAGGTCGCCGTCATGGAGAACGGCTGCGTGGTGGAGGAGGGCGACACCTATTCGGTGTTCAGCAAGCCCCGGGCACCCATCACCAAAAAGTTCGTGGCTACCACCTCCAATCTGGGCAAGCTTGATTCTCTGATCGCCAACGATCCGTCCCTGCAGGAGGCTGCCGCAGGCGGCAAGCTGGTCAAGCTCACCTTCGACAAGGACAGCGTGGGCGACGCCGTGATCTCTCAGCTCTCACGCCAATTCAATGTCAACACCAACATAGTCCTTGCCAATATCGACATACTCAGGGCAGGCACCCTGGGAAGCCTGGTCTGCGCCTTCAGCGGCTCGGACGAGGACATTGCAAGGTCCATGACCTATCTTTCCGAAAACCATGTGGGACTGGAGGTTATCAGATAATGATCTGGGATTTTTTGAACAACTTTGCACCCAATCTTGTGGCATATAAGGCGCGTTTTATGCAGAGCATAGAGGCAACCTACCAGATGTTCTTCATGGCAGGCGCTATAGTGTTCGTGCTGGGACTGCTCTGCGGCATAGCCCTGGTGGTCACCGAAAGCGGAAACATATGCCAGAACAAGGCCCTTCACACACTGATCACCCTGTTTACCAACCTGTTCAGATCCATACCCTTTGTAATTCTGCTGATCTTCCTGATCCCCCTTACAAGAAGGCTGGTGGGTACATCCATAGGCGTCAAGGGCGCAATAGTGCCTCTGTGCTTCGGCGCAGTGCCCTTCTACACCAGGCAGGTGGAGGCAGCGCTGCACAACGTCAGCACGGGCAAGATAGAGGCGGCCCGCAGCATGGGCAGCAGCAACTTAGGCATAATCTTCAGGGTCTATCTGCACGAAGCAGTGCCCGAGCTTCTCAGGGTCACCACCATCACCGCGGTGAGCCTGATAGGCCTTACCACCATGGCGGGTGCCGTAGGTGCAGGAGGTCTGGGCAGCTTTGCCATCAACTACGGACAGAACCAGAACCATCAGGACATTGTAAACGTCTGCGTTGTGCTTCTGATAGTTCTGACAACGGCCCTGCAGACCCTGGGCAACTGGCTGGCAAAGATCACCACCAACAGGCAGCTCTTCAGCCCGAGGGCAAGGCAGTAAGCTTGCGGGAAGGCAGAAAAGCTTCGGCTTAAGCGCCTAAAGGCGCGCAGAAACGCTCAGACGATTCCCGAGCGCCCGCCGAACAACAGAAATAAAGCGTACTCAGGCAAATGCCGGTCGCCTTATATAAACGGATATCAATAAACGGAGGAATATCATGAATATCAAGAAACTATTATCCCTGACCCTGGTACTGGCACTGCTTGTAAGCTGTCTGGCTGCCTGCGGAGAGAAGAAGGAAGAAGCTCCCACCACTGCCGACGGACAGCAGATCCAGGTGGTCAAGGTGGGCGTATGCGGATCCAGTCACGGCGCATGGAATGCCTGCCAGCAGGTGCTGGACGAGCAGAATGCAGGCATCTGGATCGAGCTTGTTGAGTTTGATGCCTACAACCTGCCCAACGAAGCCCTCAACTCCGGCGAGATCGACATCAACTCCTTCCAGCACAAGGCTTATCTTAAGAGCGACTGCGAAGCCAACGGCTACGATCTGAGCGTCATAGGCGAGACCGTCATCGCTCCTCTGACCCTGTACTCCCACCAGTACAGCTCCATCGACGAGATCAAGGCTGCTGCCGAGACCTCCGCAGAGCCCCTGCTGCTTGGCGTTCCCAACGACGGCACCAACCTGTCCAGAGCCATCAAGCTGATGGAGACCGCAGGCTTTATCGAGGTTGACCCCGCTGTGGGCTTCACCCCCGAGCTGAAGGACATCACCAAATATCTCTACAACGTTGAAATCATGCCCGTTGCCGCCAACACCCTGACTTCCACTCTGGACGACTACGCCGCCAGCACCGTCAACGGCACCTATGCCGTCCCCTTCGGCCTGGTACCCACCAGAGACGGCCTGATCACCGAGACCCAGGCTGAGGGCGAGGATAACCCCTATGTAAACATCATCGTGGCCCGCACCGCGGACAAGGACAACGAGCTGTACAAGAAGGTTGTGGACGCCTACTGTACCCAGCTGGTAGCCGAGTTCACCATCGAATACAACAACGGTACTTCCGTTCCCGTGTTCGCCTACGATCCCGACTACACCGTGCCCGAGACCTTCATCAACGACATCATCTCCTACGAGTCTCCCAACAAGCCCAAGTAGCAGCCCGCCCGAGGCTGCACGCTTGCAGGGCCTGATAATCTACAAAACAAAGCCAAACGGGCTGTCGCATTAAGCGGCGGCCCCACATATCAAGACATCATACTCACCGTCTCTTTTTTGCGAATTGAGGCGGTATTTTTTTTTCACAAAAGAGCCCGAAGACTATGAAATCTCCGGGCTTTTTGGTAAAATAGGTTCTGTGAAAAACTTACTACATTTACAGAAAGAGTATAGCATGTACGAGCGAAATTATCAACTGAAAATTCCGATGGTCCCAATTCGTCTATGAGTGTTTTTACTGAAAATCATGTGATTTTCTGAAAAATACCTAAAAATCATTGCTCAAATATAAAGATAGGTTCATAGTAAGTTTACAAGATAAGCATACCACTTCCACGGTGCTCGGCTTCGTGTGTTTTTCAAGAGAACAAATGAAAAAAATGATATCTTGTAAATAAGCATTGACATATATGATAATATGTGAATTAGAACATATGAAACTTTTTGATAGATTATTCATCATTTGTTATTGAGTCTACTCTATGTAGATACTTCATAATTGAAATACAGAGGTGTGTGCCATGGCTTTTGATTTCAAGAAAGAATACAAGGAATTCTATATGCCAAAGAACAAGCCAGAAATAGTGACTGTTCCTAAGGCAAACTATATCGCAGTAAGAGGCAAAGGTAATCCAAACGAAGAAGGTGGAGCATACCAGCAAGCCATAAGTGTTTTATATTCAGTTGCCTACACTCTAAAAATGAGCTACAAGACAGACTATAGGATTGAGGGATTCTTTGACTATGTTGTTCCTCCGCTTGAGGGCTTCTGGTGGCAGGAAGGCGTTGATGGAGTAGATTACAGCAATAAATCAGCATTCTATTGGATTTCGGTAATCAGGCTCCCTGACTTTATAACAAAGAAAGACTTTGATTGGGCTGTTGAAACGGCGACAAAAAAGAAAAAGATTGATTGTAGCGGGGCTGAGTTTATTACAATAGATGAAGGCCTTTGCGTTCAAATAATGCACAACGGACCTTTTGATAATGAGCCGGATACTGTTGAAATTATGAATCGGCATATTGCTGAAATAGACTATGAAAATGATTTTTCGGATACTCGTCTACATCATGAAATATATTTATCAGACGCAAGGAAAGTTGCTCCAGAAAAATGGAAAACTGTAATAAGGCATCCCATTAAGAAAAAATAAAATATCGGTTTACTAGTACAATCAGTAATTGTTTGTGAGGCAAGAGAGGTCAAGTTTGGCCTCTCTTTTCCTTTGCCATACAAGAATTTCTCAGGTGCTCGGCTTAGTGTGTTTTTACCAAAAGCATAGAGTGTTCCGCTGAAAAGTCCTTATTTTTCAGTATATTTCATGACCTGTAAGAAAATGGGTTCAGTAAACCAAAAATAAAACACTCAAATCCGAACTGGGAGTTCCGATGAATGTAGAAATTCTCATTCCTGATAACGATTGCGTCAGACTGATCAGCTTGTCTATGACTATCTGTTTCTTTTCTGCACGCTTGGTGTTGAACAAAGACATAGGCGGAAGGATACTGTCGATCTCTGTGCCTATGGTCTTAAGCTCTCCATTGCAGAAGGAACGATGGATAAACTTGCGGGTCTCCTCTTCCTTCAAGCCCTCGTCCGTTATGATCTTGTCCAGATCTTTTTCGCGGGCATCTGCAACAAAATGATGCCCTTTGGTCAGGTCATCATCCACATCATTGAATCCGGCAATAATAGTCTCGATCAGCTGTTTCTTGCTGCGCAGCTCGGGATAGGCATCTACTGCCTTGCGGATGCTGATCAGCACTTCCTTGTCCCGGCACTGGCTGTCGTGGTACTTCTGCACCAACAGCAGAATGTAATCGATCTTGATATCGATGGTTCATTTTAGGTTATATTCCAGTATTACTATATCATAGAACATGTACAAAAATATAAACAATCTATTTTTGATGATCCATATCAGCATTTACAGCTCATCATACTTCTTTGCGCTGCCCCGGGCCTTGTCCACGGGGTATTTGGCCTCGTTCCGGTCCATCTTGCGGTTGACTATGGCATCCACGTCCAGGTCCAGCGCCTGCACCATGTCCACGCAGTAGGTGATCACATCGGCCAGCTCTTCGCAAAGGTGATCCTTATCGTAATCCGTGTCGCTCCACTGAAAGCACTCCAGCAGCTCGCCGGCCTCTATGGCTATGGACTTTGCCAGGTTTGCGGGAGTATGGAACTGATCCCAGTCCCGCTCGGAATTGAAGCGGCGAATGCGCTCCAGAGTCTCTTTTTTCATAGGCTTTCCCTTTTCACGGAATTTGCTATAATTATAATAATCAAAACATTATTTGACAATATCGCAAGGACACCAAGGCCTGCGGCAACTGTCCCTGCGACGTAGTTTATCAGCTCATTGCGCAGCGCCCTGCGCAGAAAGGAGGCAGTATGCCTTTTATCGATCTTAAGACCAATGTCAGCATTGCAGACAAGGAAGCCCTGAAGGCCAAGCTCGGAGAGATCATCACCCTGATTCCCGGAAAGACCGAAGCCCGCACCATGGTAAGGCTCGAAGACAAGTGCGACCTGTACTTTGCAGGCAGCGGCGAGCCCTGCGCCATCGTGGATACCCTGGTCAACTCCGGCACCGATTACAGCACCGCCGAGGATTACTGCCAGGCTGTGATCGACGCCCTGAGCACCGCCCTGGGCCTGCCCGAAAAGCGCATTTATGTGACAGTGGACACCAAACAGGTATGGATATCCCGGAAATAGCAAGCAACCAAATGGCCTATGGCTCCGGCCATGCGCCTTTTTATTTTGCATTCAGTCCCGTGTTCGGAATGCGGCGATTCCATTTACTCCGGCTGCGGCTGCGGAGATAACGCCCGCAAAGCAGCGCGAGCGCAAGTACGGGAATTTTGTTTTCTCCTTGCTATCCACGGTACCTCCCCTACTTGCGGAGCGGAGGCTTGTCTTTCGGGATAATCTTTACTCTTTACAGCTCGCGTGCTTGCCTGTTTTGGGCGAACCTTTCCCCTTTCGGCTCGTGGGTTTGCCCTTTTCCGACTTACTCCTTGTACCGATTCTCCACTATTGTGTAGGCGATGCCCGCTGCGATGGCCAGGACCGGAGTGCCCAGCACCGGCAGCAGAAAGACCGGACTGTTCTGCTCTGCGTACAGCAAGGGAAGCCCCAGGATCTCCATGCCCGCGGCAAATGCAAACCAGATCCGGGCCACCGCCCGATTGTACGCCCGGACATCACGGACCTTGGGCGCCTGTACAAAGGTAAAGAAGCCGACCGGACCCGATGCCCGCAGGCTGCACACGCCAATGACCGCTATCAGCAATGCCGTAATACTCCATATCACAAAACCGATCACCTGAGGTCTCCTTTCCGTCCGTTTCTTCAGCCGCACTTATATGATCTCATTATACCGCAAGACCGGGTCCTTATGCATTCGGATTGACACAAGGCCGCCCTGACAGCAAGGTTTTGAGTCCCGGAGCACCAAATTCGCACTCTGGGACTCACGCACCGGCGTTCAGTCTGCCCGGAGATCCCACCCCAGGCTCCCCTGACAGCAAGGTTTTGAGTCCCGGAGCCTTAAATTCGCACTCTGGGACTCACGCATGGGCATACAGACGACTCGGGCGCCCGGCCCAAGGCCGCCCGGGATCACAAAAATGAGTCCCGCAACCCTAAAATAGGCTGTTGGGACTCATTTTATTGCGTTATGCACTGAGCTTTTCAGCCGCCGGCCGGCAGCTTAGATCCGCATGCAGCGCATGGAATTCAGTATGGCCAGCATGCACACGCCCACGTCGGCGAAGATGGCCAGCCACATGTTGGAATACCCGAAGGCAGTCAGAATCAGCACACCGATCTTTACAAACAGAGAAAAGATTATATCCTGATACACCACGCCCATGGTCTTCTTGGCGATCTTTACGGCCAGAGCCACATCGGAGGGCTTGTCGTTCATCAGCACTATGTCTGCTGCCTCTACGGCTGCGGCGGAACCCATGCCGCCCATGGCTATGCCCAGGCCCGCGCTTGCAAGCACCGGAGCATCGTTGATGCCGTCGCCCACAAAAGCCAGCAGGGTCTTTTCGGGCAGCCCTGCCTTGAGCTCTTTGGTGATGGACACCTTGTCCTGAGGCAGAAGATCGCCGAAATAGTTTTCGATGTCAAGCTCTGCGGCCACGGTCTTTGCGATGTCCTCCTTGTCGCCTGTCAGCATCACGGTATTGCGTATGCCGGAGGCCTTGATCTGGGCAATGGCAGCAGCGGCATCGTCCTTGACCCGGTCGGAAATGACTATGGAGCCTGCAAATCTGCCGTCTATTGCCACGTAGACCACGGTACCGGGGGCGCTGTTTTCCGCATATTCAATGCCCAGACTCTCCATCAGCCTGTGGTTACCGCAGGCTACCTGCCTGCCGTCTACCAGGGCGCTGACTCCGTGACCGGCGGTCTCGTGGGCCTCGGTCACCCGGCTTCGGTCTATCTCTTTGCCATAGCTCTCTGCAAGAGACTTGCTGATGGG
Organism: Anaerovoracaceae bacterium; assembly: GCA_045600065.1. Lineage (GTDB taxonomy): Bacteria > Bacillota > Clostridia > Peptostreptococcales > Anaerovoracaceae > RGIG2707. The sequence goes on along the minus strand of JAZRXE010000043.1, from coordinate 23,563 downwards.
ATGGTCGCTGTAGCTCTCGGCCAGAGCAGCAAGTTCCAGAAGCTCGGACTCGCTCAGGACGGGCTGCACCGGATCGGAAGCAGTCAGATATTCTGCACCGGTCATGCCGGAAGTGTTCAGATCTTCGGCACCGGTCACGCCGGAAGCGTTAAGATCCACGGTACCGGCAAGCTCGGATTTACTCAGGGCGGGCTGCACAGAGCTAACCTCAAAAACGCCCCTGGTCAGGGTACCGGTCTTGTCGAATACTATGGTATCCACCTTGGTCAGGGCTTCCAGATAATTGCCGCCCTTCACCAGAATGCCGTGAGAAGAGCAGCAGCCTATGCCCGCGAAAAATCCCAGAGGAATGGAGATTATAAGCGCGCAGGGGCAAGACACTACCAGAAAGATCAGTCCCCTGAACACCCAGGTGGACCAGCCTCCGCCCAGAACAAGCGGGGGAATGACCATCAGCAGCGCTGCTGCGCCGCACACGGCGGGGGTGTACCAGCGGGCGAACTTGGTTATGAACTTCTCTGCCTTGGCGCGGCTGGAGGCGGCGTTTTCCACCAGATCCAGTATCCTGGCTGCGGTGGACTCCCTTGCGGGTGCAGTCACCTCTACCTTGAGCACGGCTTCGTTATTGATGGTACCGCTGTATACCTCGTCGCCCACGCTTACATCTCTGGGAACGGATTCGCCGGTGATGGCCGCTGTATCAAGGCTCGAACTGCCATCGATGACTCTGCCGTCTGCGGGTATCCTTTCGCCGGGCTTTATGACTATTATGCTGCCTGACACCAGGCTTTCAGGGTCTACCTGCACAAGCTGCCCGTCTTGTTCAATGTTGGCATAGTCGGGGCGTATGTCCATAAGGCCGGAGATAGCCCTTCTGGACTTATCCACAGCCTTGTCCTGCAGGTACTCGCCAAGGCGGTAGAGCACCATGACGGCTATGCCTTCTGTATATTCTCCTAAGATAAGGGCACCGATGGAGGCCACGCACATCAGGAAGTTCTCATCGAACACTTCTCCGTATCCTATGTTTCGGATTGCCTTCTTCAAAATAGGAAAGCCGGCCACCAGATAGATGGCCAGCGCGATCACAGTCTGAATATTCATGCAATCTTTCCTTTACCGGTTTTACCGGCCAATACTTTCTACTTTACGATCTCCCATTCGGGCTCCAGCTTCTTGGTCAGAGCGCAGGCTTCGTCCAGGACAGCTTCGAATACGGTGTCATCGGCTTCCAGGGTCAGCTTCATGGTGGCAAAGCTGACGACGGCATCTTCTACGCCCTTGATCTTCTGGATTCCGCGCTCGAGTCTTGCTGCGCAGTTGGGGCAATCGATTCCCTTTACTTCAAAAGTCTTTCTCATGGTATTACCTCCGTTGGAAATATATATCGTTAGATACCTTTACCAAATGTTAGATATCTCTAACTCATCTGCCTTTAGAGTATAACAAAGGACGGATCATGTCAACGGGAAATTGACCGATCCGCCCTGTTTATTTAGGTGTTTTGAATCTGCGGTTAGAGTGTTTGCAAGGCTTCTAACCCTTTTGCCATTTTATGGCATTGAGTCTTCCGAGCCTGCCCGGGATGCCTGGAGTTAAACCGGCTTGCAGTGCTAAAGCCCCGCATAAACCCGGCTGCTAATTGCCTGCCACCTGTGTAAGTGTCTGGGCAATGAAGCCTTCAATAGCCTCGCCGCCTGCGTACTTGCTGACCTTTCCGCCCTCTATGACCACGGCGGTGGGAGCCTGCACTATACCGTAGCTTCTGGCAAGATCCTTTTCCTCTCTGGCGTTGATCTCCTGATACCTGATTCCTGCTGCATCTAAAGCCTTACGGGCTGCCGGACAGTGGGGGCAGGTGGGCATGGTAAAGAGCATGACCAGTCTTTCAGCGGACTTGCCGAAGGCTGCCGCGTCCTGAGGATAATGGGACTGCATAGAGCTTCCCAGATCGTAGACCCTGCGATCCTTGAACTCCTGGCTCTTGCCGTCGTTCCAGTTCTGAACCGGACGGTAGTAGCCTGTGATGCGGCTGTAGACCTCGGTGGCCTCTCCGCAGTCGGGGCACTTGTAGACCTCGCCTGCAATGTATCCGTGGTTTTTGCATACGGAATAGGTGGGGCTCATAGTGTAATAGGGCAGCTTGTAATTCTCCGCTATGGTGCGAACCATGGTTGCTGCGGCCTTCCAGTCGGGCAGCTTCTCGCCCAGAAAGGCGTGGAATACGGTACCGCTGGTGTACAGGGTCTGCAGCTCGTCCTGAATATCCAGGGCCGCAAAGATATCATCGGAGAAGCCCACGGGCAGATGAGAACTGTTGGTATAGTAGGGCGTACCGTCCATGTTTGCAGTGACGATGTCTCCGAAGCGCTTTACATCGTGCTTTGCAAGCCTGTAGGAGGTGGATTCCGCAGGTGTTGCTTCCAGGTTGAACAGGTCTCCGTAAAGCTCCTGATAATCGGACAGGCGTTCCCTCATGTGATTGAGCACGTCCTTGGTGAATTGCTGGCTTTCGGGGTCAGTCAGATCCTTCTTGAGCCACTTGGCGTTGAGGCAGGCCTCGTTCATGCCCACCAGACCTATGGTGGAGAAGTGATTGGTGAAGGTACCCAGGTATCTCCTGGTGTAGGGGTAGAGGCCGGCATCGAGCAGTCTGGTTATGACCTTGCGCTTGGTATCCAGCGATCTTGCGGAGATGTCCATGATCTTGTCCAGGCGTCTGTAGAATTCTTCTTCAGTCTTGGAAAGATAGGCTATGCGGGGCATGTTGATGGTGACCACGCCTATGGAGCCGGTGGATTCGCCGCTTCCGAAGAAGCCGCCGCTCTTCTTTCTGAGCTCTCTCAGATCAAGACGCAGTCTGCAGCACATGGAGCGCACATCGGAGGGCTCCATGTCGGAATTGATGTAATTGCTGAAATAGGGAGTGCCGTACTTTGCGGTCATCTCGAACAGCAGCTTGTTGTTTTCGGTTTCGGACCAGTCGAAATCTCTGGTTATGGAATATGTGGGAATGGGATACTGGAAGCCGCGGCCGTTGGCATCGCCCTCGAGCATGATGTCGATGAAGGCCTTGTTGACCATGTCCATCTCCTTCTTGCAGTCTCCGTAGGTGAAGTCCATTTCCCTTCCGCCTACTATGGCCTTCTGATCGGCCAGATCTGCGGGGACGGTCCAGTCTAAGGTGACATTGGTAAAGGGAGCCTGAGTGCCCCATCTGGACGGGGTGTTGACGCCGTAGATGAAGGACTGTATGCACTGCTTGACTTCCTTCTGGCTCAGGTTATCCACCTTGACGAAGGGGGCCAGGTAGGTGTCGAAGCCGGAGAACGCCTGTGCGCCGGCCCATTCGTTCTGCATGATGCCCAGGAAGTTGACCATCTGGTTGCACAGGGTGGACAGATGCGCCGCGGGAGCGCTGGAGATCTTTCCGGGCACGCCGCCCAGACCCTCCTGGATCAGCTGCTTCAGGGACCAGCCTGCGCAGTAGCCTGTAAGCATGGAAAGATCGTGGATGTGGATGTCCGCATTGCGGTGTGCGTTGGCGATCTCGTCGTCGTAAACCTCGGACAGCCAGTAATTTGCGGTGATCGCGCCGGAATTGGAAAGGATCAGACCGCCTACGGAATAGGTGACGGTGGAGTTTTCCTTTACTCTCCAATCGTTGATCTTAAGATAGTTGTCTACTACATCCTTGTAGTCCAGCGCTGTGGCACTGACGTTGCGCAGCTTTTCGTGCTGGCGGCGGTACAGGATGTAGGCCTTGGCCACGTCTGCATAGCCAGCCTGTACAAGGACCTGCTCCACGCTGTCCTGAATGTCCTCAACAGTGATGAGGCAATCCTTGATTTTCGGCTCGAAGTCTGCGGTGACCTTAAGAGCCAGGAAGTCGATTATGTTCTGGTTGTACTGCTTTTCCTGGGCGTCGAAGGCCAGGCTGATGGCAGCTGAGATCTTTTCCAGATTGAAATCCACTACCTTTCTGTCTCTCTTTAATACTTGATACATTTTCCACCTCTTATATGAATCTCTTTGATTTACTGTTCAGATGCGCCCGGTATACGGTAAGCCGGGCATCGGCTCTGCCGCATCTGTCCGCCGGCTGCCGCCTGATACGGACAAAATACATGCACTCGCAAAAAGTACCGTCCTTTCAGACGGTACAGATATTCTATAGGACGGTTCTTGTGCTTGTCAACAACAAAAACACAATATCTTGTGTGTTTTTTTGCAAACGGAGAAGACGGACACAAAATAAGGCGCTTTCAGACCTGCCGGAAATGAACAGGAATGATCCCTGTCCGCCGGATGAATACCCCGCTAAAGCCCCCGGAGCTGTATCCCGGGCAGCCAGGGCCTTGCGATATCGGCCATCGCCTGCATCTCTTCCCTGCTCAGGGCGGAAAGTCCGGGCTGCAGTATGTCTCCCGAATCGGTGAAGCACTGGAAGAAAAAGCTGTCATCTCCCTGCATCCAGCGGGCCATGGCTTCGATATCGTCGGCGCTGTGAAGCTCCCTTACTACCGTGGTGCGGAATTCGTGCTCCACGCCTGAGGCACGGATAAGATCGATGCTGCTCTGTATGTTGGTCAGAAGCCCCTGCGCCGCAGATTCGGGCAGGCCGCAGGTCTGCGCGTATTTTTCACGGCTGTTTTTGATATCCATGGCGATATAATCCACCAGACCGGCATCTAACAGCTGCTTAAGCTTACCAGGGAAGCTTCCGTTGGTATCAAGCTTGACCCTGGCGCCCCGGGCATGGATCTGAGCCATGAAATCTGCGATATCGGGCTGCATAAGAGGCTCTCCGCCGGTAATGGCGATGCCGTCCAGCTTTCCCTTTCGTTTTTCCAGCAGATCGTAGACCAGCTGCTCGGTGTACAGGGTATCGTATTTATCTAGCACCAGAGATGCGTTGTGGCAGAACGGGCAGCGAAAATCGCAGCCGGGGGTGAATACCGTGGCGGCTATATGGCCGGGATAGTCCAGCAGTGTCAATGTCTGAAAGCCTTTGATGATCATATATTCCTCGATTCTACGCAGCACAGCCCCTTGGGCTCTGCTGCGTCTTGCGTGTATATTCTATCAAAGCCGCGGCAAAAATAGAACACAAACCGCGGCGTTATTTTGTTCCGCAGCAGAAGAAGAGAATCCCTGCCCCGCGGAGCTGTCCGGCGGACTAAATTTAGGTTTCACAACAGGCCGGAAAAATGATAAAATGTTCTTCCAGATATTCAGGAGAAAAACATGCTTCAAATCAAAGACTTAAAGTATCAACCCCCGGGTTATCGCCAGATACTCAATGGCATAGACCTGCAGATAGACGACGGCAGACTGGTGGTGCTCACCGGTCCCAACGGCGGCGGCAAGACCACTCTTGCCAGGATGATCGCCGGAGTGGAAAAGCCTACCTCCGGATCTATAATCTTCAACGGACAGGACATCACTCACCTTGACCCCACCCAGAGGGCCAGGGCAGGAATAGGCTACGCCTTCCAGCAGCCAGTCAGATTCAAGGGCTTCAGCGTCAGAGAGCTGCTGAGCATAGCAAAGGGCTCTCCCATTTCGGAGCAGGAGCTTGCAGAGACCCTTTCGCTGGTGGGCCTGGACAGCTCCGCCTACGCAGACAGAGACGTGGACAGCCATCTTTCCGGCGGAGAGATAAAACGCATAGAAATCGCCTCCGTGCTGGTCAGAAATGCCAGCCTCGCAGTATTCGACGAACCCGAAGCGGGCATAGACCTGTGGAGCTTCAACAGCCTTATCAGGGTTTTCGAGCAGCTGCGCGACAGCCGCAAATGCTCGCTTGTTATAATCTCTCACCAGGAGAGGATACTGTCCATCGCAGACGAGATAGTAATGATACAAGACGGCAAGCTGGGCCTGCACGGGCCCCGCAGCAAGATGTTCCCTCTTATCTGCAAAAACGACTGCGCCGTCTGCGACACCAGGGAAGGAGGATGCGATGGCTGTATTAGACAAGCTGACTGAAGGCCTGCTTCGGGCCATCTCGGACTTTTCGGGAGAGTTTAAGGGGGCATACAACATCCGCTCCAACGGAGGCTGTGTGGAAAGAAAATCCTCCAAAAACATAAGCATAGAAAACAAAAAAGACAACCCCGGTCTGGACATAAGGGTAAAGCCCGGAACCAGGGGCGAAGAGGTCTATATTCCCGCCTGCATCACCCAGCCCGGACTGGAGGATCTTGTTTACAACGATTTCTTCGTGGGCGAAGGCGCAGACGTGACCATAATCGCAGGCTGCGGGATCCACACCGAAACCGGCGAGCCGGCCCGCCACAGCGGCGTTCACAGGTTTTTCCTTGCCAAAAACAGCAGGGTTCTCTATCTGGAAAAGCACATAGGCACAGGCTCGGAGCAGACCGAAAAGAACATCGACCCCCAGACCGAGATCTTTCTCGAGGAGGGAGCCTGTCTTGAAATGGATACAAGCCAACTGGGCGGCGTGGACAACACAGACCGTAAGACCTTTGCCCAGCTTGCCCGGGGAGCAAATCTGACCGTAAAGGAACGCCTGCTTACTAACGGAAGCGACACCGCCAGGACCGATTTTACCGTGGAGCTCAACGGCGAGGGCTGCGGAGTGAATCTTATATCAAGATCCGTTGCAAGGGGCGAATCCCGCCAGTCCTATCGCTCCACCATCATAGGCAACGCGCCCTGCTACGGGCATTCCGAGTGCGACGCCATTCTCTCCGAAAACGGCAGGGTGGACGCCAGCCCCAGGCTTCAGGTCAACGATCCCGATGCCCAGCTTATACACGAGGCTGCAATAGGCAAGATCGCCGGTGAGCAGATCATGAAGCTGCGCACCCTCGGCCTTACCGAGGAGGAGGCGGAGGCCGCCATCATAGACGGTTTTCTCAAATAGATTTTTTTGCAGGCCCCTTTACGGAGCCTGCTTGTTTTAAAAGGAGATATATATGAGAGCATTCGAACTTATAGGACCCGTAATGTTCGGCCCCTCTTCCATGCACACCGCCGGTGCCTGCAGAGTCGCCAGGGCAGCATGGCAGATCAGCGGCAGAGACATCAAAAAAGCCATGATCCAGGTGCACGGCACATTTAAGGTTCCCGAGGGAGGACAGATCAACACCGCCCTGGTGGCAGGCCTTCTTGGCTACAACACCGACAACGACCGCATACACAACAGCATAGAGGACGCCGCGGCCGCAGGTGTGGATATCAGCTGGGAAAACGTCACCATAGAGGGCGCTCACAACAACACCGTGCGCTACCGCATCAGCGGGGAAAACTACGATCAGATGGTGATTACCGGGGTATCCGTAGGCGGCGGAATGATAGAAATGGTGGATATCTGCGGCGCAAAGGTGAGCATTACCGGAGATTACAACACACTGATTCTCTGGACTCCGGACTGCCTGCTGACCCAGTCGGAGGTTTATGCGCTGAGCATAGGCCGGCCCCCGCACACCATAGAGACTGCAGAGTCCGAGGACGGCAGCACCCAGCTGGTGCTCTACAAGACCAAGAAAGATATCCCCGAGGATCTGGCGGAAAAACTCGCGAAGCTGCCCCTGGTCTACAGGTGTACCCGCCACGACATGTTTGAATAGGAGGTCCCAATGCCCGCATACAAAAATATCAGCGATGTGGTAAATTCCGCTGTTTCCAGAAATATAAGCGTAGGCAGAGCCGTTATGCAGGACGAGGCTGCCGAATCCGAAAAGACCCTGCAGCAGGTGCTGGACAAAATGGTCGGCTATCTGCAGGTAATGAAGCAGGCAGACGAAAAGGGAAGCTCCCCCGACATAGAGGGCCCCCTTTACAATGCCGATGCCTACAAGATGAAAAAGGCCATAGCAGACGGAGTGCTGCCGAATGATTTTGCCACCAGGGCAGTACAGAAGGCCATTGCGGTTAACGGGCTGAACAGCCTCAGCGGCAAGGTGGTCGCCACGCCTACAGGCGGAGCATGCGGCATACTGCCCGGCGTTCTGCTGGCGGCTCAGGAGGAATGGGGCTATACAGACGAGGAACTTGCAGTATCCATGTTCGCCGCTGCGGGCATGGGCATTCCCATTGCGGAAAACGGTACTCTCAGCGGCTCTGTAGGCGGCTGCCAGGCAGAATGCGGCAGCGGCGCTGCAATGGCTGCGGCAGCTCTGGCAGATCTGCGCGGAGGCACGCCCCGGATGGTGGCAGACGCCTTCTGCATAGCCTGCACGGCCAGCATGGGCCTCATCTGCGATCCTCTGGGCTCTGTATCCTGCCCCTGCGTTAAGCGCAACGGCATGTATGCGGCAGTGGCGATTTCCGCGGCCTTTATGGCCCTCAGCGGAGTCGTGAGCCAGGTGCCCCACGATCAGGTGCTGCTCAGCTTCTGCGATGTAAGCCTGGATGTAGGACAGAAATTCAGCAAGATCAAGGAGCGCGTGGGCCTTCAGAAGACCGAGTTCGCCAAATCATTAAATCCCAAAGATTTCCACTGATGAACACAGGGGGACGGTTCTCTTGTGTCATGTATTACGCCGTATTTATGAATCGCATCGTCAATATAGCAGAAATGTTATAATAATTGACATGGCATTCCCTGCTGATAAATTACATATAGTACTGGATATTATAAAGTAGTATTGGGTATAAAGGAGGTTTCCATGAAGAACTATTTCGATTTGACCGGAAAGGTCGCACTGGTAACAGGCGCATCCAGCGGACTGGGCGTGCAGTTTGCCAAGGCTCTGGCAAATCAGGGCGCAGATATCGCCATCTGCGCAAGGCGCGTGGAGAAGCTCGAGGCAGTCAAGGCAGAGATCGAAGCCATGGGCGTCAAGTGCTTTGCAGTCAGATGCGACGTTACCGACGCGGAAAGCATCAAGGCCATGACAGCAGCCGTTGAAGAGCATTACGGCAAGATCGATATCCTCGTAAACAACGCAGGCGTAGGTGATGCATCTCCCGCAGAGAGCATGGATGACGAAACCTGGAACAAGGTCATCAGCACCAATCTGACCGCTGTATACAAGGTGGCCCGCGAGGTCGGCAAGGTCATGATCAAAAACGGCTACGGAAAGATCATCAACCTGGGCTCAGTCCACTCCGAGGTCGTTATGAGCAATACCCTGTGGCCCGTGACTGCATACGCCACCGCCAAGGGAGGCGTAAGGATGCTGACAAAGGCTCTGGCCGTGGAATGGGCTAAAAAGGGTATCACCGTAAATGCCATAGGTCCCTCTTACTTCGGCTCCGAAATGACCGGAGACATCACCAGCAACTCGGCTTATCAGGGCATCGCCGAGGCCTATTGTCCCATGGGCAGATTCGGCCGCGAGGGCGAGCTCGACGGCGCCGTGATCTACTTCGCCTCAGATGCTTCAAGCTATACCACCGGTCAGCTGCTGCTGATTGACGGTGGCTGGGCGTCCATCTAAACACCGGACAAAGGCGCAAAGCAACAGCAGGCTCGCGCTGACAGATCAAAGACAAAAAGCAGGCAAAACGAAGCAAACTCGGGATGCCTGCTTTTTCTGCGCGGACACGGAATATTGCAAAAGCAGCTCAAAAAACCCGTATTCGGGCCTCTGTATTGCAGAGAGTATACCGCTTTGTTAAGAGCCCGTGATTCCCTTGAACTGCTGCGGCCTGCAGTATCTTATATCTGCGGGAGCTGCGGCAGGGCCGGCAGACGGCACGCAAGCGCAGAAACCGCAGCCTCCGGGCGGCCGGGACGCGCAGGTACGGTTATGTGCGTCTTTTTTTATAAAAATCCGGCATAAAAATCCGGTGCTTTTTGTTATTACCAACGCATTTTGCCCTATAAGTCAAAGCAAGGATACCCGCGTCAAACGCAGGGTTTTCAGCATACAAAAAGGGCGCCTGCTTGCGCAGACGCCCCGGGTAGCTGATATTCAGGATGCTGCTGCCCTGCAAGGGCGGGTATCCTGCTATTTTGCCAGGTTATCGTACTGGTACAGATAGTAGATCACATTGGCTCTGGTGGAATCTCCCTTAAGATCGTAGGTGCCGCTGTAGCTGCCCTTGAGCAGTCCGTTGTACTTGGCCCAGTAATAGGCGTCGGTATACCAGCTTTCGGCGTTGGCATCCTTGTCGGGAGAACCCATGGCCCTCCAGATAAAGGTCAGAATGTGAGCATTGCTGCAGGTCTGGCCGGGACCGAACTGGGTCTTGGTGACACCGTCTGTGATGCCCTTTTCGTAAGCCCAGAGCACTGCGTCATAGTAATAATCACTGGTCTTTACATCGGTAAAGGGGTTTGAGGAGCTCTTGTGGGAAGGCTTTCCGGCAGCCCTCCACAGGAAGGTCACCACCTGTCCTCTGGTGCACTTGGCAGAGGGACTGAAATGAGTCGCATCCGTTCCGTCCGTCACCTGGGGATTCTCAAAATATGCCCACTTGACCGCATCGTAGTAATAGGCGCTGCTCTTGACATCTGTAAAGGGCAGATCCTTGGATTTGTCGTAATTCTCGTTGTAATAGCCGCAGACCGTGCACTTGCCGTCCTTGCCGAAGCTGTGCTCGGCCTTTTCTATAACAGAACCGCAGGAGCACTCTCTCCAATGATATTTGCTGGTGTACTTGCCGCTGTAGCTGTGGACATGTCCGTCCTCGTCCAGCTCATCGAAGCTGTAGCTGCAGACCAGCTTGGAAACACTGAGACTGTCTATGCTGCACTTTTCGCCGTTTAAGGTGACTGTCATGTCCTTTTTCTCCGGGGTGAAGCTGTAGCCGTTTTCGGGTACCACGGTTATGGTAACGGTGTAGGCATCTCCCTCGCAGGCATAGTCATCGAATTCCTCGTCATCCAGGAACCACTCGGTCCTGGTGACCTTGTAATCAGGCCTTGCGGAAGAAAAGCTGCTGACATTCTCCGCGTCGGGCAGGTATTCGTCGACTTCGAGTGCATCCATGTAGAGCTTTACCTGAGAAATATCCTCGGCGTCCTCGTCGTAATCATCGTAGATGACCTCCACGACGACTGCGCTTTCGGGCATGGTGAAGGTATAGTAATTCTCGGACTGCTTCTTGACCTTGACCTTGTCCTCGTCGCTGTCGTAGACCAGAATGCTGTCAAGCTTAACCTTGGCTCCGGGAGCAGTGAGCAGGGTCACGGTATCGCCCGGGTAGGCGCTTTCATTTACGAGAGCCTCGCCTGTGCCGCGGACTATGGCAGTGATCACGAATTCGCACTCATCGGCATCCAGATCGTAATCGTCGCTGTTGTTCTCGATCTGCGAATAGGTGCCGCCGCTTACATTAAGCTCGTAAAGCTTGGAATCCTCCAGCTTTACGGTGCTGTGGAAGGTGCCGCCCTTGATGGTATTATAGTTGACAACGGGAACAAAGTACTCGCCGCTGGTTATGATGGCATAGTTGGTGAACTCGAATTCCCCGTCGCTGTCCTCGCTTCCAACAGTGGCGCCCTTGATGGAGGCTTCTTCATATTCGGTTTTCTTTGCGTCTCCGTTGGTCACATTGCCCAGAAAGGTTCCGCCGGTAATGGTGGAAAAGTTCTTGACTGTGCCGCTGAAGGTGCCCTTGCTGATAACTCCGTAATTTTCGCCCGAGCCGGAGAAGCTGCCGCCCTTGATGCTGGCGTCCTCGTAGTTGGTGAAGCCCTTGAAGCTTCCTCCGGTGATCTTGCCCTCGTTGTCTACGGATCTTTTAAAGCTGCCGCCGCTGATCAGGCCGTCCTCGTAGTTGCTCAGATTCGAGCCGCTGAAGGTGCCGCCGCTGATGGTCCCGCTGTTCTCCAGGCTTCCGGTAAAGCTGCCGTCCTTGATCTCAGCGTCCTCGTTGTTGATGACATAGCCGCTGAAATCGCCATCGGCTATGATTCCGTAGTTGAAAATATCCAGCTCGCAGGTATAGCCTGTGAATGTGAATGTATATCCTGACTCGAGTATGATCCCCTTGTCTTCCATGTTGCCGTCATAGCCTATGTCCCAGCCCTTGCCGTAGCTGTCATCAGGAAGACCGTCCTTTTCGATCTTTATGGTGACCTTGGTGCTGGCAGCGTAGGCAGCAGCCGGAGCAAGCTGCAAAACGATAAGCAGCAAGGCCATGATGCAGGACATTATCCTTTTCTTTTTCATGATTTTTCCCCCTTCTATAGAAATTTTTTATACAGTTATATTAACACGAAGAGCCTTTCGTATACAAGAAAAAAGGATGAGCAATAGGCATCAGAAACCGAGGTTTTTTCATATATATGGTGTTTCTCCCCGCGAATACATCTATACCTTGTTTGCAGAGGCGCATCGAAAAAGCGACCTGCACAAATAAATGCACAGGCCGCTTCGGGTTTTGATCCTTAAAAAGCTTGCCTTTAGAATTCGAAGGCGCTGACAGAGGTGACGGCTGCTCCGCCCTCCAGATCCTCATATATGATCAGCACAGCCAGAGCTTCAGCAGGCTCGGCGGAAACGCGGGTAGCCTTGCACAGTATGGCGTAGTTGGTACCGGCGACCACCTGATGGCCCAGGCATGCCAGAGGAGCATAGCCCACTCCGTCCATACCCTCCAGAGCCTTGTCAAAGGCTGCCTGTTCAGCTTCATTCAGGGCGCTTCCGGAGGCCTCGGCAAAGGTGAATCCGCCTGCCAGACCGGCTTCGGGGAATTCCAGGCTGGTGCCCTCGGTGTACTTTGAGACGTCTATGTCCACTGCGCTCAGGATCTCGGCACCGCCGTTCAGATCCTTATAGACCTTTACCACGCAAAGGTGGGGCTGAGCATCGGGCACCACAGGGGTGACCTTGCAAAGCAGGGCGTAGTTAACACCGGCCACGACCTGGCTGCCCAGGTAGGCAACGGGCTCGTAGGCAGCGCCGTCCATGCCCTCGCAGGCCTTGGTCAATGCGTCTTCTGCATCCTCGGGGATCTGCGCGCCGGTGAATTCCTCATCAACCGCCCAGCCGCCTGCCACAGGACCTACAGGGTCGCCCGCAGACTGAGGGTCTTCAGCGGGCTGAGGCTCTTCCTTCTTCTGTCCGCAGGCGCTCAGCACGGAAGCTGAAAGAGCCAGGACCAGAAGAAGGCTGAGAATCTTGGTGATTTTCTTCATGTTTGATAGTTCCTTTCTTACTTGTTGATCTTTATAATTATACTTTTTCCTTGATCTGTCTACACCCTTTTGATGGCACCCACGGGACACATCTCCTGACAGCAGTAGCACCTGATGCACTTGCTGTAATCGTACTCGGCCTTCTTGCCGGCACCTGAGTGTACGGCAGCCCCCTCCACGGGGCAGGATTGCTGACATATGCCGCAGGCTATGCACTTTTCGAGATCTGCCTGTGGTCTGTCGCTGTATTTTTTCCGTCCGCCAAGCAGGGATTTAAGGCTCCAGAAGCCGGGCCGGCTGCGCTTCACATCGAAATCCCTGTTTCCGAAGCGCTCGGCGGCCTCCCCGACACTTATGGGGCCGCCGCTGCAAAGCACCCTTATGCAGTCCTCGTCCATGGTTCCCAGGCCGGCCCGGCTGCCGCTGACGCAGGTAGGTACATTGGCAGGATCAAGATATATAAGCCTTGCAAATACAGCATCCAGCGCCACCGGATCAGAGGACATCAAAAGCAGCTTCATCATGACAGGATCCCCGTTCCCGGGCCCGTTGCCCTCCATGGCCATGATGCCGTCCATAATATAAAGCCGGGGCGCAAGACACATATCCAGATCTGCCAGCATATCCGCAAAGGCGGTGCTGGTGGGGTGCAGGGCGTGGTTCGGAGCCTTGTTCTTTCCGTACACAAGGCCGAACTGGTTTTTGACTGCTCCGGTTATGTTCTCCAGAGCGTGTGTCTTCATTTTGCAAAGGCTTATGATAGCAGGCTTTCGGGCTGCCTCGCGGTAAAGCTCGAAGCTTTTGCAGCTCGTTCCCTGAGGATATTCCACGCTGACAGGGCCGCTGAAATCTCCGAAGGAAATGCCTCTTGCATCTGCAACGGCCTTAAGACCGCAGGCCTCCGCCGTCTTTTCGGGATCGGTAAAGCTTCCTGCGGGGCCGTCTCCGTAGCACACATCATCAAATCCGCCCTCGGCAAGAATGCGCAGGACCCCGTCCAGCACTGCCGGGTGTGTCGTTACGGCCTTGTCCGGGCTTGCCGCCTTCAGAAGATTGGGCTTGACCAGCACTCTCTCCCCGGGACGGACAAAGCGCTCCATACCTCCCAGAAGCTCAAGGCCCTCGCAAAGGCCCTCGTAAACTGCCTGTCTGTCGTAATTACTGACGCTTATCAGCGCAACATCTGCCATGATACATCCTCCGGACTAAAGGTCTATAATTCCGTCTTCGTAGCCGTTCTTCTTGCGCCAGGCCATGTATTCCTTGACATCGGATTCCACCAGCTTCCAGCAGGCGGCCATAACTGCAATGTCATCCGCAAAGCCCAGCAGGGGAATAAAATCGGGTATCAGATCCACCGAAGATACCATGTAGAGCATGGCGCAGACTATTGCCAGCACTGTCCCCAGGGGAATGTTGGTATATTCCTTTTTTACGAATTGCTTTATCAGCATTATAAACACCGGGACCATGGCAAGCTTTTCGCCCACTCCGGGTATGAGCTTGAGCTTTTGCTCCAGCTGACGCAGCAGGCGGTCGGTCTCGTCCTGATCGGCCAGTATCCTGGCGGCATCTCCCCGTTTCGAGTCGAGCATCTCGCTGAACTGCTCGTCGCTGAGGACGGTATATTCAACTTCAATGGCATCGGTATGGTCTTTCATTTTTCAATCCTCCAGCAGATATAGTCTGCTATAAGCAATACAAGAGCCACAGGCTCAAAAAACATCGGTATGGATGAACCCGGCAGCCCTGCCTTCAGGCACTTATTCACGGCAGTTCTCCGAAAGCCCCAGCAGGCCTTCCGTCTGTGCCAGGATGGCATTGATATCGTATTCTCCGTCTATCTTAAGGCAGCTTATGCCGAACTTTCTGCATTCTTCTTCGAATTCCATGCTGCAGTTTATGAGTCTTTCTATGTCTACGCTGTCTTCCTTGCGGTTTTCTATGACATTTGCGTAGCGCACCAGATCCTGACTGCGGCTTCGCAGATACGCCTCGCTCATCACCACAAAGACGCAGCGGATATGCTTAAGATAGTCCTCGCTGAAGCTTTCCTTCCACTCTCCGGGAATGTAGCAGCCCTCGAGTATCAGGTTCTGGTCGTTTTCTATGGCTGTCTTTACCATTTCGGCGGCAAAGGGCCAGAGAAAATAACGCATCTTATAATCGTCCTCCACGTCCAGCTCGGTGCGGCCGCTGCGTATGAAGCCCATTTTAAGATGATCCAGGCTTACATAGGGATATTTGTATTTTTCCAGGAGCTTTTGAGCCAGCAGGGTCTTGCCCACGTGGCTGCTTCCTCCGATCAGTATTACCATAGCTCTCCTTGCGGGGTGTAACCCGCCGTTTTGATCCAGCATATTATACCATCCGCAGCAGATAAGCAAAAGACCCGGAGGGCCCGGGTCTTTTAAGCTTATATTTCAATTGTTTATCAGTACTGATACAAATTCCGCAGGCGCCTGTGCGTCAGTTCAGAATTCCCTTGTCTCCAGTGCCTTTAACGATATCCTGTAGGATACTGCCACTGCGGCGACAGCGATTGCCGCAAGCACGGCAACGCCGGCTGCGGGGTTTACCGTATCCATGCTGTCTGCAAGAGTTTTAAGCACATCTTCGGGCAGCAGCTTGCCTATCAGCACGGCGGAGGCTATAAACAGCCCCATTATCACCCCGGAAAGAGTGCGCCCCTGCTCGTTGTCGAATTTGATGCGCAGAGGTATCATAATGCTGCACATCAGTACCACCACCAATGCCACACCGGACGCCGCGGACAGTATTTCATCCGGGCTGCAGCCCCCGCGGAGCAGGTCAATGCAGGCACCGAGCATGGTACCGGCGCATCCGAGCAGCGCCGCGGTAATATACTTTTCCGTAATATATTCCTTTTTGGTAAAGGGAAGGGTAAACAAAAACGGGTAGCCGTGGTCGTATTCGTCGTAGCTGAGAGTGCTGAGACCCAGGGTCGCAGCAAGCACGCCCATGTAGCCGGTACCGAATACGCCTCTGTTCATGATGCTGAACGACACGCCCATGATCACTATCAGCGCAGTCCCCTTGATCTGGCTTCGCAGCAGGCAAAGATCCTTTACAAACAGTCCCTTCATATGCTTTCCCCCTTTACGAGCATGGTCACAAGATCGTCTATGGAGCCGTTTTCAGCGGCTATTTCCGGATAATTTTCCAAATAAAAGCGCTTCTGGTCGGTAAGCACCCTGCAGCCGTATTTTCCCCTGACAATCTTCAGCACATGGCTGCGGTCCAGCAGCTGCAGATCCTCTTCGCTCATTTTGAGCACACAGTAATCGCTGAGTATGGCATCTGTGTCTTCCCGCAGAATGACGCGGCCCCTGTCGATGAACACCAGATCGTCGCACAGGCCTTCCAGATCCGAGGAAAGGTGAGAGCTTATCAGCACCGCCCTGTCTTCTTTTTCTTCCATGTATTCTCTGAGCATCACCAGAAGCTCGTCTCTTGCAAGCACATCCAGACCTGCGGTCGGCTCGTCGAGTATCAGCAGATCCGCACCGTGGCTCAGTGCTGTCAGCAGCTTGAGCCTGGCCTTCATGCCCGTGGACATATCCTTGATCTGCTTGGTAAGCTCCAGACCGAACTGCCTGCAGCTTTCAAGATAGCGCTTCTTGTTGAAAGCCGGATAAAAGGCCTCCAGTATCTTCGCGGTATCACCAACTCTGAGATAACCGCAAAAGCCGGATTCCGACAACACCACACCTATGCGCTTGCGTTCTTCCGGGCTCAGAGAGAAGCTATCCTTTCCGAAGATTTCCACACTGCCTGCGTCGGGCCGGATAAGCCCCAGCGCGGCCTTGTAAAGGGTAGTCTTGCCCGCCCCGTTGGGCCCTACAAGCCCTGTGATCATACCCGGCCTTACATCCAGACTGCAATCCAGACAAAAGCCCGGGTATTTCTTTTTAAGATCTCTGATTTTCAGCATATATTTCCTCTGGGTCTATTCCCCTGACATGATATCCAGCATCTGCTTAAGCTCTTCGACGCTTATGCCGCACAGCCGAGCCTTCTGGAAGGCCTTTTCCAAAGCCGCTTCCACCTCCTTGCGCTGCTCTTCTATCAGAAGCTGGCTGCCCGCGGCCTTGACATAGCTGCCCTTGCCGTGAACGGTGGCTATAAGATCCTCTGCCTCCAGCTCGTCGTAAGCCTTTTTTACGGTAAGAGCGCTGATTCTGAGCTCCTTTGCCAGAGCTCTGACCGACGGCAAAGCGACTCCGTCCGCCAGCTCCCCTGTGGATATCTGCTTTCTTACAGCATCCACGATCTGCTCGTATATGGGTATCATGGATGCAGTGTTGACGATTATGTTCATAATTGTGCCTAATAAAACAGTACTGCTTGCGATAAACACTATATAACAGCATACAACTGCTGTCAACAGTTTTTTAACAAAAGCAATTGCAAACCCAGGCGCACTAAACGCAAAAAAAACGTGCCCTGGAAAGCACATGGGCAGCAAAGACAAAAGCTCGGGACTGCGGAAGAAAGGCCCCGAAAAATATAAAACGCATCCCGGAGCCGGCTATGATGATCATCCGCCGATTATCCGGATCCAAACAGACGCCGTCAAAAGCGACTGCAATCAAAGACTGTGTTGAATACAATAAACGGAGTTACATCTGACCACATTTCCATATCTGGTATCTCGCAATCCTGCAGGATAGATCTGATCAGCGGATCCGCCTCCGACAGCGGCCTTATCAAGGCGAACTGACGGAAATCCGCTTTCCGGGCGACGCCCTCCGTCCCCTCCGGAGGAAAAACCACATGGGGGTCCGCAAACTGAAGCTCCATGAATATATCTTCAGGATTTCTCTTCGAACGGCTGAACTGCAAAAAGTTCACCCTGTGATACCTGAAATCTACAAAATCCGAATTGAATCTGATTATACAGTATTTATCCTCTTCTATTACTCTCTGTGCCCGCTGGGAGACCCGCTTCATCTGAGCCTCACTGACAGGCAGGGCAAGAGTCATGACGACTCCGTCATCGTGTATCCTGCCGCCCTGCACATTCTCTGCCAAAGCGGTCATATAAAACAAGCCGTTGATGCGACCGCCCTCAACAGGCGTCTTGTCGAACCAGGCAGTGTCTGCCGCCACCGTCAGAAGCAGCTCGTTACAACAAAGACGGATTATGTAATACTCTTTTTTTGTGTAATCGTTGAGCTCCGATCTGATTTTTTCTATCTTCCCGCTGAGGAAGGCATAGGGCATAGCACCGGATTTCACACCTTTCAGATATCCCCGTTCCTCGCCCCTGCCCCGAACGCTCTGAGACTGGAATGGGGCGTAATTGTTATACCCATCAGGCTCACGGTCATTACCGGAATACTCAATATTCATGGGAAACGCGGTTATCCTCAGCCTCAGGTTGCGGTTTTCCACCGTTTCCATAATGTCCGGCGCGTTGATTATCTGTATCCCGCAGCGCAGATCTCCGCCGGGATCGGGCATAAGGCAGATCATGGTCCTGGCACCTGGCATTTCGCCGTTATCCGCCCAGCGCACAGACTTTATGCCCTGAAGCGGTCCCTTGACATAGCAAAGTTCGATGCTGCCTATGCTTTTCGTGCCAAGCTCGCTGTACGTCCAGATCTGAGAACCCTCTCCGGATTCCAGAACGACGCATTCCATCGAGTTGAACGGGTATTCATGGAATAATCGCCTTGAATCCCTGCTGTTGACCAGCCTTCGAAGATCAGCCTCGTTTTTGATATCAAATCCCAGATTGTTCAGAAAATCTAAGGACATAATCGCCTCCGGATCAAATGAAGCTATAGGGGATATCGGTATAATCTGTAAACAGCCAGCCCTTTTCGGACTGCTGCAGCTCAAAGAGATAGTACTGTGAATAGCGCGGAGCATTCTCCCAATCCGTGTTCCAGTCGTCCCAGTCCACCAGGATACGCCTTGCCTCCACTATCAGATACAGGTGATCCTCGGAAAGCCTAGCGACCTTTACCGGGTAATGATCCTCCAGATCGATGGCAAAGCCTATGCCCAGATCCATGGTTTTCAGCGCCCCGCCTTCTTCTTTATATGCTTCGCTGTAATTTGCGGTGATGTATTCGCTGATCTCGTCGGAGAAATACTCTCCAAGCCAGCTTCGCACATCGTCAAGAGAATGAATGCGATCAGACTGAATGGTGTAATAGCCGTCGGAATCGCAGCCCTCCTGACCGGGCAGCCGCCAGTCGCTGAGGCAGAAGGTGCAAAGCCTATACCGGGCCTCGTTGTAGCAGTCTTCGATAAGCCGGGGCACGGCTTCGGTTTTAAGCCCGTTCAGCCTGAAAATATTGAACATCACATAGTATTCCGTGCCGTCGGAGGGGAAAAGTCCCAATGCCTTTGCAAGCTCGTCCCCGCACACGCTTACAATCCGGGAGCAGACCTGCCTGTACTGACCTTCTGCCTGAGAATCCCTGAAGCAGCCTGCGCAGATCAGCTGATCGCCGCTGCATACAGGCACCATGTATATAAGGTCGTTGTTTACTTCATCGCTGTCGGTGAGCAGTATCACGGGATCATAGCTGATCTCAAGCCCTGCCAGACCCAGGGGGACGCTGTACATATCGGTGACAGACGCGCTTATTCCCTCTGCCTGCAGACAGCCCTCTGCCATTTGCTGCAGGGCCTGCGCACTGTCCGGAAAGCTCTGCCTGTCCACATGCTTCAGCTCCACGGTCTCTCCGTCCTCGATGTCCAGAGAGTATTCCCGATAGCCCGAAACCCGGTCTATCGCAAGGCTTCCGCCCGGCCCCGCGTTTGCGGAATTGCCCTGCTGTGCCCCCGACGGGGAATCCTTGCAGGCTGTGCAAACAAGCAAAACGGCTGCAAGCAGCACAGCAACTATGCTATGTTTTTTCATGATGACACCTACCTGTTGAGCTTGCCGCGAGGCTCCGTTAACGGACCAGCCCGCCGCTGAACGTGAATATCCTGAATTTGCGTTTTCTTGTCATTATTATGATAGCATAAAGCACCGTAAATGTCAGCGGGCAGGGATCTCATAAATCGCATTATCGGCATCGATCAGGCCGGACATGCTCTCCTTTTTGAGAAATATTACAGTTTTATTCGTATCAAATTCGCGTACTCAAGAAAAGACAAACTATTTTTTTAGGTAATTTCGTCTTTTCCCTTTTGCAGCGGCTCATTTCCGCATAACATTCGTTATTCCTCTGTGATATATACTATATCGCCCTTAAAATAACCAATGCTCAATGTGATTTCCTTCGGGTGAACGTCCGGCATCCATAGCCACCCCGTATATTGCAGCCTCTGCCAGCCGTAATACTCATTTATCACCTCAAAAGAATAGCCTTTGTACTTTTCCGTAAACTCAGGTATTGTAAGTCTTTCTCCCCGGAATCCGCCCCTGCTTCCGCCCTTGCCCTGAATGATGACATCGCAGAAATCAGGATCGATTCCCTCAACTACAATTTTGCCGCGTACATCAAGTCCTGATACACCGGGCCTTCTGATCCTTGTAATCTCGTCCTTAAACACTAATATCAAGTTGCCATCAGCGATCTCCATGCAGTCAAACCTGCAGTCGTGCAGTCCGTAAGGCTGCTTTGGATCTGCTTTATACCTTGTTTCCTTCATAATTGCACCCCCACCGTATTCAGATCCGTTTTCGTTATCCAATTTACATTTAACACCTCCCCATGTAAAAGTTAGTGTGTGTATAAACGCTTAGTTACAGGCGCTTTCACGCGCAAGGTACATCACAAATCAGGCTCGTGGAGCAATTAAACCCAATATCAAGGACAGCAGCTTCTATGCGCTGCGCCCTTGAGACTTTTGAAATAAGGCTATTCGTCATTCCGCGTTAAATATTAGTATCATAATACCCGGATGATTTTTCAACCGGGCATATTTTCGCCTCGCAAAATTCAATCACACCACACAGCTTGCACGCACAACTTACACGCGTGCAAGTTGTGCGTGCAAGTTAACTACTCTCTAATTGAATATTTTGCTGCGCTTGTTGTACCGGTTAGCATAAGTGCACCTTCATCTGACAGTTTTTTCAGTAGTCTGTACGCCTGGGGAGGCGATATATGAAGTAGTTCAATGACATCCTTCCGCGTGATAAATTCCTTCCTCCGTGCAAGTGAAAGTACAAGCTCTTTATACCGAACTGCATCAAAATCTGTCTGGCGAACATGTCGAATTGGATCCTTATATGCTTTCGCGCTAAGAACATAAACCCTACCACGTCCATTTCCTATTGCGTCAATTAAACCACATTCCGTTAGACGTTCCAATGTCACCTTCAGTTTCGCTTCCGGAACGGCGCACTCTTCACTGATTTCCAATAGAGACATCCTGTGGTTATGCTTCAAAACATTCAATACCAATAATGAATTCAACGGAAGAGGAGCGCCAATACGTTTCTGCTCATCTGTAATTAGTGATACAAGGTTTTTATCAGGGGCGCCGCGGGGGATAAAGAGTTTTACATTCATAGAAGTACTCTCAGAATAATCCGGAAGATCTCGACCATACAACAGAGAACCTTCAAATATTCTATCAACACCACGCCCTGAACGTTCTGCTAATCCAATTCGCTTAAGTGCATCCGCCAGAACAGGATTTCTGCCATGAGGTTCTACTGTTAGAATATTCTGATATGTTACACCTTCGATAAACCCACCAGGATTTCCAACGGTCAGACCATCTGCATCTATTTTGACCAACACACGACCAAGTTGTGTATAATCACGGTGAACAAATGCGTTTACAATCGCCTCACGAACAGCTCTAGGGTCAAATTCAGGAATGGAAATACGGAACAATCCGATCTCCATCTCTTGGCTCGTATTTCGAGCAGACACAAAATCTGTCATTTTTTCAATTGCTGCGAGCAACGGAAGAAAAAATGATTCGTTTGTTGTAACTTCAGTACCCCGCATCATGATGAAGGCAGATTCTGCAGTAGGCATATATTCTCTAATTTTGTCTTTTCGACCCAACAAGAGAAGGCCCGTATATGTGGGAATCAGCTGATCTTCTGTTGTAACGACAAATTGCAGGGCTTTATCTAATTCCTCATCAGAAAGTTCAAGCAAATTTTTATCACCGTTATATGCAAGAATAATCTTACGCAGTCTTTCCCGCTCTAGTGGATCCAGATCTATATATTTTGCACCAGATACAGGTTGCGCGGAAAAATCGAGTAACGACAGTTCGCTAAGACGTGTTGAAATTTCATATGGGTACATAGGGACATTCTCAGGCGTACCATCTGCTTTCAGACGTCTGCGTTGTATTTTACCATTAGATGCAGCCACTATACTTCGACTTTTGGGGACCTGGATCAAAAGAACGGGCAGTTCTGCTTCAAGAATCTCGGTTCTTACTGAAACTGGAGGGACCGTACGGTTAGCAATAAGCGCGGCAAGTTGCGTAATATCCGTGTGCTGTTCATGTAAACCGGTAATAGTACCATCATCTTCAACACCGAGATATATACTACCTCCACTGGTATTTGCAAATGCAACAATAGCATCCACTAAATCAGAATCGCTTAATTTTTTAAGATCACTTTTGAACTCAATTTCGAGAGTTTCGCGATCAGGAAGGATTATCTTCATTGGGATACCTCCTACAATTTTTTATTACATCATATTGCACGCGTGTAAGTTTGTCAAGTATATTTTGCACGCGTGCAAGTTATGTGTGCGACGATACAAGCAATATCATCTCCACATCGTTTCATTGGAGAATCGAGACAAATAATTAGGACTCTATTGACTACTATTGAATTCTGTTATGTTGATAGTTAGCCTTTCTCTGTAATCGCACAATCGGCATACAGTACAACCTCTTAGTTATTAGTGACATTGTCGTTTTATTCAACAATGTCTCCTTTTCATTGTTCTGTTTTCAGTTATCGTGTTCGTTACTACTGAACATTAGGACGAGCACTGTACTCAAAGTCATCATATTCCAAATCAAACTTTTCAAGCAAAGCCTGAATGATATACATGATGTGTGCAGCGGAAAATCCTGTGCTCTCAAAGATTTCAGTGCCTTTTATCTTCATGTCTCCGCTTATTTTCTCAGCATCGTATGAGAACATTATGTTCTTTGACCAAGAGACAAGCAGTTCATTGTTCTTTGCCATTGTTTCAATGACAGAAGGACTAAGCTCATACAGTTTCTCAATAACGGAACGTAACATAGAAGCAAAGTTTGTAACCGTTACACGTTCTCCACAAAGCACATGGTAGGACTGATTTGTGACCAGTTAAAATCACCAGATGCATTATTTAGAATTAAATTGAATATCTCATCTGTCAAAGGTGGTATTTCAATTTCTTGATCAGCAAACAGACCACCATTAACGTAAGGAAACTCTGCTAATACAGGTTCGTCGTCTGCCAAATATGCATCTCTATCCTCAGGTTTTTGGTCAAGAACCTTAAAGAGATTTACTAAAGCCTTCCTTGCAGACTT
>JAZRXE010000042.1:0-4115 GCA_045600065.1 Anaerovoracaceae bacterium | reverse complement strand
CTGAAGATGACCGGCGGCGACAGAGGTTTCTAAACCAAAGTCAACGCAAATCCAATAGTACGCACGATACTAAGCAAAAAGAGAGACTCGCAAGAGCCTCTCTTTTTTGATGCCCGGAAAGGCTCTGCTATGTTAAAGCTATCCGTTTATCGTCGCGCGCAGCCGCTTTTTATTATTCACAAAATCTTCATATTACTTTTATTGTAAAATAGCATGTTTTGGGAATTATGTAAAGAATATTTCTGTAAAATTCCTTGATTTTATGGACATTTTCGCCCACGCCCTCTTTTTCGAATTGAAACGGTCCGCTCCGGCATCGACACACAATCTTCACATTTCTTAATATTTATTAATAGTTTATACAAATTAAAAAAGACAGACTCATATTTCAGTGTCTGTCTTTTACTCGTGCGTATTATATCTGCTTCAGCAAGCTGCGCGAAAGCCGGCCGGGTATATCCGCATAGCTGCTACTTATGAAGAGGGCTCATATCCTTTGCGTTTGCGGCAGCCTTCAGCTGAGGATCGCTAAGCGCGTTGATCTGCTTGAAGAAATCGCCGCCTTTTTGATGCAGAGCCTTGGTCATCTCATCTAAGGACTTGTCCTTGAGATAGCCTTCCAGCTTGGCCTTTGCGCGGTTTGCCCCTGCATAGCCGGAGTTTCCGAAATCTGTCATGCGCTTTTTGGCAGCCTGCTTCTGCTCTGTGGTGGCCGTCTTGCTCTGCAGTATGTTCAGGCATTCGGCATTGTTGTATTTTTCCATAAGCATGGCCTGTCTGCCCTTTTTCAGCATGGGGTCTATGTCGTTGTCAGCCATGTAAATTATATCCTTGATACGGGACATCAGCTTAAGGCGCTGCATCTGGGTGGAATCCAGCGCCGTGTACTTTCCGTTCTTGTCCGCATGGTCTGCAGCATAGGTTTTGCACGCATCATCCACAGTTTTCAGCCAGCCCATAAACTGCTGCTTATTTAGCATATTGTCGCCGAAGGCGCCCTTGTATTCGCGTACGCTCTTGAGCTCGCTCTGCAGGGCTTTGAAGCCTCTGGTATTGTTCTGATAGAAATGATCGGTCTTGTCCAGGGCAATGGAAAGTCTTTTGAGCTCTTCAAGATAATTCTTTGTATTTATCGTGGCTGTGGAAGAGACCTTCTTTGGTTCGGAAGGGGCCTTAGGCATTGCCGGAGCCTTGGGAACCACAGGTGCTTCGGCCTGCTTTGCTGCCTTTATGTTTTTCTCCAGCTCTGCCTTTGCCGCAGCTTCAGCCTTAAGGCGCTCTTCCAGAGCCTTCTGCTTATCGGCCTTAATCTGCTCTATACGGTTCAGAGTATTGGCATAGACTGTCTTGTCTTTGCTGATCTTGTCGGCGATATATGTCAGTACCTGAGCCTTGGGCAGTCCCTTCAGCTCCTCCGCGGTGATGGCGCTGTCCTCGCCGTAATCCTTGCCCTCTTCCGGGGTGAGGGATGCTATGAGGGCGCCGAGCTTATCATCAAAATCTTCACGGGCAGAGAATACCCTTTCGACCTGGGTCTTCATATCGTCTCTGCTTTTGGTAAACCTGGGAAGCGTGTCGTTTTTGGTGAGCGTGATGTCCTTTTTTGTTTCTTCGATCTGCTTGGACAGATCGAAGGATTCGTCGCTTATGTTTTCCTTAGTTTCGATCAGAACGTCCAGATCATGGCTCATTTTGGCAAGATCCCAGCCGTTGTGCTCCATAATGGGAATATATCCCAGCATTCTGATTATAAGGATCAGTGTGTTGTAATTCTGGGAAATATATTCAGTCGCGGTTTTATGCTCGCTGCGCTTGCCTGTAAAGTCGAGGCCCAGCAGGCCGCTGCGTTCCAACTTTTCTTCCTCTATTTTAAGGTCTTTAGCCAGCAGCTCTCTGGTATCGTTAAAGCCCAGCAGAGCGTCAGACAGCGATTTTCTGTCCACACTGAAGCTGTTGTCAGCAGTATCGTAGGTGTAGCCTATATTGCAGGCCTCCAGAAACGGGCGCAGCTTGGAAAAGAAGGCGTTCAGCCTGTCGCGGACGGTATAATCGGAGGCGCTGTTCTCCACCATCTCTTCGGAAACATACTCGTTGCCTGCCGCAAACAGCTCCTTGACAGAATCGGTCACGCTGGCAACAATCAGCATGTTGGTATACATGTTAGTCTTCTGATAGTGCTTTTCCCATTCAGCCTGACCGGCTCTTGCGGAGGGAGAGGCTTCCATGATCTTGATGAGCTGTTCGTTGATCACCTTCTGCTGGGTCTGCGCGTCGCCGAAGCTGGCATCTGCTGTTTCCTTCCATTCGGCCTCAGCCTGCTCCACAGCTTTTTTGTGCTCTGCGATCTCGTCCTCTCCGGCCTTGGGGGATATGTCGGCTATTTTCTTTTTAACGGGGAAGACGGGAATGCCGTTAGTGTAGAAAACGCCGGGGCCCAGATTCATTGGAACGTTTCTGTAGTCTTTAAGCATAGCTCTGAGCTTTCTGCCGTTTTCAATGCTCAGGGAATCGAGCTCCGCTACACGGGCTTCCATATTCTTAAGGCTTTCGCTTGACAGTGCCAACGCGGCGGAGGTGCTGTCTATCAGATCCTCTGCTTCGAGATACTCATTGATATACGGGGCGATCTTGGTCGGATCGACCAGGTCCTCCTGGGGGACATTGTCCAGATCGGGAAAGCTGTAATAAAACAGTGCAAAGGCCTGCTTTAGAGCAAGCTCTCTGTTTACTCTCTTATTGGTTTTATTCTCCGGTGCCATTTGCATGATCCTTTCTAAGTTAAATATCGCTTAAATATTAACACATATTCCTTGGCTATGAACAGTTTGTTTGATTATTCGCCTACAATATATACAGGGCGGAAATGCATTTATGGTTTCAAAAAACACAATAAACACATATTAATCAATTTATGTTGGCAATTGCGTCAAATTTGCGAAATAAAACTTTCACAAAGCAGCGGTACAATCGCTGAAGGACTGTTACAACAAAAAAAGGAGACTCTTTGAGGAGTCTCCTTAATTTAGTATCGTGCGTACTATTGGATTTGCATTGACTTTGGTTTAGAAACCTCTGTCGCCGCCGGTCATCTTCAGTACCAGATCTGCGATCATAGCGGAGCCGAGGAAGGTTCCGATGAAGGTCAGAATTGCGGTAACGACGATGGTGACACCCTGCTTCTTGAAGGCTTCGATGTCCTTACCGATGGAGATACCTGCATATGCCAGTACGGGGGTGCAGATAGGCATCAGAGAGGTCTGGCCGATGTTGGCGATGAGCCAGGGAGCAAAGGGGCAGATGGATTCAATACCGATGATGGTGTTGAATACGGTCATATACATAGCGGTGGGGAACTTCGGCCACTTGGGGATCTTCTCGATCCAGGACTGCAGATAGCTTACGAGCATGATATCCAGTACCATGACGATCATAGCGGGCAGCAGATCGAAGAATCCGTGTTCAGTGCCGGACTTCTTGAAGTTGATGTAGTGGGTGACCAGGCAGAAGATCATTGTAATGACAAGGATCTTGAACTTTTCAACCCAAGGGTTCTGATACCATTCCTGTTTAGTTTCCATTACAGTGTCCTCCTTTCCTAATAATCGTTCACTTCAAAGTCGATAACTTCCTGCTTGCGGGATTCGGGGGGTTCCTTACCCTTCAGCTTCCAGCACAGCTTGTACATCAGGTTGGACAGGGGCAGTGCCATGAAGATGTTCATGTACATACCGTCCATACCGGACAGGGTGTTGGATGCATATGCAAGTGCATAGACTTCGTCAGCCTTATCGGGATAGAAGTCCATGATAGGAGCAACGTTAGCGCTCAGCATGGAAGCGGAACCTACGCCGCAAGCCATAGCCAGTGCGAAGGGGCTGGTAAAGTTGATGGATACCAGGAAAGAAGTCATCAGACCGCAAATGATGGTTCCGAAAACAGTACCGGTGATGTATCCGCCCATAACGCCCAGACCTTCGTCGGAGTCCAGACCGTACATGTTGCCGATAACCATCAGGGAGCCTTCACGGGAAATGGAGAAGCCTGCGCCTACAACGGAACGGCCCATGCCGAATACCAGAACGCCTACGGGGATGGAGAGGAAGATGGTACCGAGG
>JAZRXE010000041.1:0-2498 GCA_045600065.1 Anaerovoracaceae bacterium | reverse complement strand
ATGAACAGAAGTACGTCCTGGTTCTCCTGATCTCTGAAATATTCGGCCATGGTAAGTCCGGAGAGACCTACTCTCATTCTTGCCCCCGGCGGTTCGTTCATCTGACCGAAGACCAAGGCTGTCTTGCTGAGAACTCCGGATTCCTTCATTTCATAATAAAGGTCATTGCCCTCTCTGGAACGTTCGCCTACGCCTGTAAATACAGAGCATCCGTTGTGCTCTGTAGCGATGTTGTAAATAAGCTCCTGAATCAGAACTGTTTTTCCTACGCCTGCGCCGCCGAAGAGACCTATCTTTCCGCCCTTTGCGTAGGGACAGATAAGGTCTACTACCTTTATGCCTGTTTCAAGGATCTCGGTGGATGATTCCTGTTCCTCATAGGAAGGGGCAGGACGGTGTATGGGCATCTTCATTGACATATCGAGATCGGCTCCGTCATCCAGCGGCTTTCCCAGCAGATTAAAAATTCTGCCCAGACACTGGTCTCCGACGGGGACGGCAATGGGCTTGCCTGTATCGACAGCATCGGTCCCGCGTACGAGTCCGTCTGTAGAGCTCATCGCAATGCAGCGGACAATGCCTCCGCCGATGTGCTGCGCGACTTCTGCAGTAAGAGTTCCGTTTGCTGTTTCAATTTCTACAGCATTCAGAAGATCCGGCAGATTATCTTCCGAAAACCTGATATCGATTACAGGTCCCATGATCTGCGCGATCTTACCGATTCTTTTAGTATCCAAGGGATTTTCTCCTTTCATATTTCAGAGGGGACGCCTAACGCTGATCTGCGCCTGCGACGATCTCCGTGATTTCCTGAGTGATTGCAGCCTGACGGGCTCTGTTGTATGCCAGATCCAAAGATGAGATCATCTCATCCGCATTCTTACTGGCAGAGTTCATTGCGTTTCTTCTTGCAGCCTGTTCGGATGCGTATGACTCCTTGATGGCGCTGTACAGCACTCCGCCTATATATTCAGGCACTATCATATCAAATACCGCTTCGCTTCCGCCTTCAAACTCCATAGGCTTTTCGGAGTATTTATGTTCCGGATCATCGAGCTTAAGCGGTAGTATCAGCTTGCATTTAGGTGATTGGCTGAGCAGAGAATCTATTTTTGTATAAATAACATTCATGCTGCTGAAGCGATCTCCTATGAAGCCCTCGCTTACAAGACGCGCAAGGGTATAGCAGGTCCCTATGGAAACAGCCTGAGCCTCGGCAAATTCAGCGGTTACCAGCTGATATCCCCTGCCCTTAAAAAATTCCACAGACTTTTTCCCGATGGGGATCACCGCGGCATTTTCCGGCATACGCTCCTCTGCAAAACGCAGAACGTTGGAATTGTAGCCTCCGGCAAGCCCTCTGTCACCTGCAATTACGATGTAAAGCGGACGTCCTTCCGGGTTGTATGACAGATACTTTGAAGCAAAATTCGGAGCGGCTGCCGATATCTCCTTCATCTCATCGAGCAGCGTATAGAAAAAGCTTCTGTTTGATATTGCTTTCTCCTGAGCTCCTCTGAGTCTTGAACTTGCGACAAGCTCCATGGCCTTAGTTATCTGCCTTGTGGACTGCATGCTCTTGATCTTGGATTTTATAGCTTTTGTGGATACTCCGGCCATTCTATTCCTCCGGTATTACTTCGTAATCCTTTACGCAGACACTCAGAGCTTCCTTGAGCTTTTCTTCGGTTTCGGGGCTGAGGACCTTCTTTAACCTTATATCCTCGAGAACCTCCGAATAATTAGCGGACATCCACGTACTGAGCTCGGTCTCAAACTGTCTTACCTTTTCTGTCGGGATGTTTTTAAGATAGCCCTTTGTAACAGCGTACAGGATGACGATCTGGTCAGCCACATCCATGGGCTGGTTTCTGTCCTGCTTAAGGACTTCAACGATGCGTTCGCCCTGAGCCAGTCTGTCCTTGGTATCCTTATCGAGATCTGATCCAAACTGGGCGAAGCTCTGCAGCTCCATGTACTGCGAATACAGCAGCTTAAGACTTCCGGCGACCTTCTTCATGGCCTTTGTCTGAGCATTTCCGCCTACTCTGGATACGGAGATACCGGGGTTGATGGCAGGCTTGATGCCGCTGTGGAACATTTCGGTCTCAAGGAAAATCTGTCCGTCTGTGATAGAAATTACGTTAGTGGGGATATATGCGGAAACGTCTCCTGCCTGAGTTTCAATGATAGGCAGAGCGGTTATTGAACCACCGCCCAGCTCTGAGCTCAGCTTTGCAGCTCTTTCGAGAAGTCTGGAGTGCAGGTAGAATACATCTCCGGGATAAGCTTCACGCCCCGGCGGACGGCGGATCAGCAGAGACAGCGCTCTGTAGGCAACTGCGTGCTTTGAAAGGTCGTCGTAAATAATGAGGACGTGTCTGCCTTTATGCATGAAGTATTCAGCCATAGCACAGCCTGAGTAGGGCGCTATGTACTGCATGGGAGAAGGCTCGGATGCGGTTGCGGATACAACTATCGTGTAATCCATTGCGCCG
>JAZRXE010000040.1:0-3329 GCA_045600065.1 Anaerovoracaceae bacterium | reverse complement strand
TTCTTCTGTGTCGGCCTTAGACACAAGGACACAGAAGAACCGTCCCCCTGTGTCCCCTGTGTCCCAAGCAATAAAAATGGCGAAAGACTGGGCTTTCGGCATTTTCTTTACTGTTTAGAGGTCTGCGTCGAAGGGCAGGAGTGCAACTGTTCTTGCTCTCTTGATAGCCTTTACGATGCCTCTCTGGTGCATTGCGCAAGCGCCGGTAACTCTTCTGGGAAGAATCTTGCCGCGCTCGGTAATGTACTTCTTGAGATTCTCGGTGTCCTTGTAATCGATCTCAATGGTCTTGTCAGCGCAATACTGGCAAACCTTTTTTCTGTGCATGCCACCGCCGAAGCTCTTTCTCTTGGTGTTTTCTCTCTCCATTTGGATCCTCCTGAATTTAGAACTTAGAAGGGGATGTCGTCTTCTGTAAGCTTACTGAAGCCTCCGGGGATATCGTCAAAGGCAGAAGAAGCGGAAGTGCTTTCGGATGAAGCCCCGCCATAGGAATTTCCGCCGGATGAACCGCTTTCGGAGCGATCGCCTCTGTCGAGGAATTCCACGCGGTCTGCAACCACGTCGGTGGTGTAGATCTTCTGTCCGTTCTTTTCGTAGCTGCCGGTCTGAATGCGTCCGGAGATGCCTACCAGACGGCCCTTGGAAATATAACGCTCGCAGAGCTCTGCAGTCTTGCCGAAGCAAACGACGCTGATAAAATCTGCGCCGCGGTCTTCGCCGTCTCTGCCCTTTGCCCTGTCTATGGCAACGGTAAATCTGCATACGGCAGTCTGGCTTGCAGCGCCGTAGCTGACCTGCGGATCACGAGTCAGTCTTCCTATAAGCTGTACTGAATTCATAAAACGGCCCCTTTACTTTTCGTCCTTGGAAACGATAATGTGTCTGATGCAGAAATCTGCAATTCTGAGCCTTCTGTCCAATTCCTTGGGAAGAGCGGGTGCTGCGTTGAACTGCATTACAACGTAATAACCTTCGGTCTTCTTCTGAATAGGATAAGCAAGCTTTCTGAGTCCCCAAACATCTGTAGCAGTGACTTCTCCGTCAGCGGCGATGATCTCCTTAACGGTATCAACAGCTGCCTCCTTCTGAGCGTCCTCCAGAGCAGGATCGATGATAAACATCAGCTCGTACTTATTCATTGTTTCACCTCCCTATGGTCTGTAGGCTGCGGTACTCTCCCGCAGCAGAGAGCCTCGTGCATACGAGTGCTAGAATATTGTAATAGCAAGCAGGTAAAAATGCAAGCGAAAATTTGCGGTTTTGCATCGCAAAGCCTTAATTTTCAGCGCTTTTATCCCCGAGCTCGGGAATCACTCATTCTTTTCGGCAGCTTCCATGGCCTTGGCGGCGGCCTCTCTCTGTCTGCAGATGTCTTCCCATTTTACGGCTTCGTCCAGGCGTTTTGCAAAGTCTGCCATGATTTCCGGCACGTTTATCTTCTGGGGGCAGGCACGAGAGCACTGTCCGCAGCCTATGCAGGCCGACGGCCTCTTGTCCCCGGGCATGGCGTCTATGCGCATGGTCAGGTTGAAGCTGGGATCGTAGCGCATGTCGTTGTACATGGCAATAAGTCCGGGTATATCCAGGCCCATGGGGCAGCCTGCACAGCAGTAGCGGCAGGCAGTGCAGGGCACAGCGTCCTTAAGCATCTCCGCCGTGTCCATCATTGCGGCGGTCTGTTCGTCAGTAAGCAGCCATTGCCGGTCGAAGGTGGCAACATTCTTTTTCATCTGCTCCATGTCGGACATGCCGGAAAGTATCATGTTCACTCCGGGAACGCCCTGAAGAAATCTGAACGCTGCCTGGGCCGGATCAGATTCGGGGATATGCTTTGACAGAAGCTCCTCTGCAGCCCTGCCCGGATGAGCGAGCTTGCCTCCTCTGACAGGCTCCATAACCCATATTCCCAGCCCCTTTCTGTTCAGCAGCTCCACCTTGGTTTTGGCATCCTGCAGGGTCCAGTCCAGATAGTTGAGCTGTATCTGGCAGAATTCGACCACATCCTTTGCATACTCTGTGAATTCGTCTAGCATCTTTATGCCGCCGTGGCAGGAAAATCCCAGGTGCCGTATGCGCCCGAGCCTGCGCTGCTCCGCAAAGTAGTCGATGATGCCCCACTTTTTATCCTTATATACATCCAGGCAGTATTCGTTTACGTTGTGCAGCAGATAAAAGTCGAAATAGTCCACCCCGCATTTTTTGAGCTGGCGCTCGAAGACTCCTGCCGGATCGTAGCTGGAGGCTATCTGATGGCCGGGATACTTGTCCGCCAGAAAATAGCTCTCTCTGGGATACTTGCTCAGAG
The DNA here is from genome assembly GCA_045600065.1 of Anaerovoracaceae bacterium. Classification (GTDB taxonomy): domain Bacteria; phylum Bacillota; class Clostridia; order Peptostreptococcales; family Anaerovoracaceae; genus RGIG2707. Next base: position 1,021 of record JAZRXE010000040.1, on the reverse strand, counting down.
CCTTGCCTATGGCGATTTCCGAGTTCCCGTCATGATAGGGATATGCAGTATCGAAATAATTGATCCCGTGAGCCATTGCGTAATCTGTCATAGCCTGGACCTGCTGCTGATCGATAGTCTTTCCGTCAGGCAGCAGCGGGAGCCTCATGGTTCCGAAGCCGAGCTTTGAAAGCTTCAGCCCCTTGAAATCAGTATAATACATAGTAAACTCCTTAAAATCACAGTAATTTTACAGTCGGATGAAAAATATACCGTAATTATACCATACCTTATGGTGTGTATTGCAGCGGAACAATTCATAAATTTTTACTATATCTTGCGCGGTCCGGCGCGTGTACGCATACGAAAGACTTTCGCTTTTGCCCGGAAGTGCTCATTTTTAAGACATTTTGTTGACAGTAAGCCAGGCGAGTGATATATTTTTAGTAATTGTTAGTATCTTTAAAAAGGTACAAATGAGCTCAAAACAGAGCTCAATTTACAAGAAATCGTGCATCTTGAAAATTGAATATCTTGTTTTGGGCAGAATTGTAGCAACACGATTCACGGTAGTTATTTTTTCTTTTCAGAAAGGAACTAAAACTTATGTTAGATATTAAAAAAGGATCTGGTTTCTTCTGGGATTGGCCTGTGCACGCACTGTGCCTGGTAATGTCCATCATCGCTGAGCTGATCGGCCAGCAGAAGGTGAACCTGGGAATCCTCTCCTTCACCCTCTACCCCATGCTCTACTGCGTAGCTATGGGTATCGTCATGGGTGCCATCAATCTGCTGCCCATGTGGATGATGGAAACCGCATCCCCCTACATCACAACCTCCGTTCTGATGCTGGGCGCCCGTTCCATCGCAACTCTGGGACCCAACCTCGGACTGATCGTTTCTTCCGGCGCTGCTCTGCTGGCTCAGGAGCTTGGTAACCTCGGTACCATCTTCCTCTCCATCCCCGTAGGCGTTCTGGTATTCGGCATGGGCCGTTCCGTTGTAGGCGCAGGCTTCTCCATTTCCCGTGAAGGCTCCCTGA
>JAZRXE010000039.1:0-12528 GCA_045600065.1 Anaerovoracaceae bacterium | reverse complement strand
TTGAATACCTTCTATGAAAAATCTGGTGACAATATCGTTGGGGTTACACCTGTTCCCATCTCGAACACAGTAGTTAAGCCCTTCAGAGCCGATGATACTTGGCGGGAAGCTGCCTGGGAAAGTAGGACGTCGCCAGTTTTTATTTTGCAGAGAGCAGATCTTGCGTAATGCATAGCTGTTCTTTTTTGTTTTCATAATATATATTTATGTCAACTTTCTTTTTTTGAACAGTGATCCTGATGTAATGTATTGGTGTTTTGTTTATTTGATTTAAATTTTGATCTCTCAACCTCAGGCATAAATGGTGATCAGTTTGTTCTTTATTCTGCTGAATAGCTTGCTCTTTATTCTCATTCATTGTTGTGCTATAATAAATTGATTTTTTATGTACTGGAGCAAATATGTCATATACCATCGGAAAATATATACTTTGGATATTGCTGTGCATACCTGTTTTTGCAGCTCTCTGCCTTATGCTTGATAATCTTCTTGATGATGTTATCAATTCTAACAACAGTCGTAAGACCAGAAGGTCTCAGGCAGCCTTAAGCAGGCAGAGGCGCAGACAGTTCGATATGGATTATTCGGAAAAGCACGGTGGCTTCTATGAGTAGAGGTATATTCATCAGCTTTGAAGGCCCTGACGGCAGCGGCAAGTCCACTCAGATAAAACTGCTAAATGAATATTGCCTGTCCAAGTCCTATAAGACCATAATGACCAGAGAGCCCGGCGGTACACCCATCTCGGAAAAGATCCGCAGTATCATTTTGGATCCCGATAACAGCGAGATGTGCAACGAAGCCGAGGCCTTGCTTTATGCCGCGGCGAGAGCTCAGCATGTGGCCCAGCTTATAAAGCCGTCTGTTGAGAAGGGTTTTATAGTGCTCAGCGACCGTTTTATGGATTCATCCATTGCCTATCAGGGCATAGGAAGGGGCCTTGGCGAGGCTGTCAGAAGGATCAACGAGTATGCCGTTGCAGGCACTCAGCCTGATCTGACTTTCTTTCTGGACATCGATCCCGAAGCCGGTCTCAGACGAGCCGCTCTTTCGGGAAAGCCGGACAGACTGGAGCAGGAGTCACTTGATTTCCACAGGGCTGTTTACGAAGGATACATCCGGCTTTCAAGGATTTACAAGGACAGATATGTAATCATCGATGCTTCCAGGAGCACGGATGAGGTTTTTGAAGATATCAGAAAGGCATTTGAGGCTTATGTCATTAAAGCAGCTGAGCAGCAATAAGCATATAGCCGAACAGCTTTCCTCTCTTCTGTCCGGAAAAAGGCTCATACATGCCTTCCTTTTCTGCGGCGGAAGCTCCGAAAGCAGAGATGCGCTGGGTCTTGCCTTTGCCAAAGCGCTTCTGTGCACAGAGTCCGAGGATGATTCCTGCGATCTGTGCCTGAGTTGCCGGAAGTTTGAGCAGGGAGACTGCGAGGATCTCATAATTGCCGAAAAGCCCGAGGATAAGGCCTCTATAACAGTATCCGTCATTGAGGAACTGCAGCAGAAGCTGAGATTCAAGCCTTATGGCAGCAGGCACGTTGTCATTGTTAGAGATGCCCACCTGATGAACATGCAGGCTCAGAACAAGTTTCTAAAATCCCTTGAGGAGCCTGCGTCAGATACTGTGATGATACTTCTTTCAGAGAGCAGAGACGCATTGCTTTCAACGGTTTTATCGCGCTGCAGCACATATTATCTGGAGGAGGCTTCTGCTCTGGTCAGCGATATCGCCTCAGCTGCTGCGGATCAGATGCTTGAGCTCATTGCTCAAGGCGCCGCCTTCTACAGAAAAAAGCAGTGTCTTGAGCCCGTGCTTACGGCTAAGGATCAGCAGAGAGAGCTTGCTCTGAGCTTTCTGGACATCTGTCTTGAAAGGCTCTCTGAGGCTGTTTCAGACGCCGGGCATCCATTGGATAAAGATATTAAGAAGGTGTTTTTAAATGCTTCAAAAGCCGTAATAGAGGCTCAGAGGCAGGTCAGAACCCAGCAGAATACATCTTACAGCCTGAAGCAGATGTGCCTCAGGATATAGGAGGATAAATGGTAAAAGTTGTAGGAGTCCGCTTCAAGGCAGCGGGCAAGGTATATTATTTCGATCCCGGCAATCTTGAATTGCATATATCGGAGGGCGTGATAGTCGAAACCGCAAGAGGCATCGAATACGGTACGGTATTTTCCTCGGTCAGCGAAATCGACGAGTCCGAGCTTGTATCGCCCCTTAAGCCTGTAATACGCAAGGCAACCCCGGAGGATGCAGCCAAGAATGCCGAAAACGAGGCAAAAAAGAACCGGGCACTGGAGCTTTGTCAGGAGAAGATTGAGCGCAGGGGCCTGGATATGAAGCTGGTGGATGTGGAATACACCTTCGATGACAGCAAGGTCATTTTTTACTTCACCGCAGACGGAAGGGTGGATTTCAGAGAGCTGGTCAAGGATCTTGCCGGCGTGTTCCGCATGAGGATAGAGCTGCGCCAGATAGGCGTCAGAGACGAGACCAAGATGATGGGCGGTATAGGCTGCTGCGGCAGAGAGCTTTGCTGTCACTGCTGGCTCCCCGATTTTGAGCCTGTGTCCATAAAGATGGCCAAGGTCCAGAACCTCTCCCTCAATCCCATAAAGATATCCGGAATATGCGGAAGGCTCATGTGCTGCCTGCAGTACGAAAACGACTGTTATTGCGAGATGAGCCGCGGCATGCCCGAAATAGGCGAGCGCATCATAACTCCCGACGGACCCGGAATGGTCTGCGATATCAATATTCTGGAGAACAGGATCAAGACCCGCCTCGTTCTGGAGGAAAAAGGTCCGGATAAGCCTGAAAAGCTCTCTCCCGATTATTATTTCTATGCCAAGGAGGATATAAAGCGGGCTGACAGAAAGAAAAACTGCAGCGGCTGCGACCAGGGTGCAAAGTCCAGACAGAAAAAGGGCGGAAAGCCTAAAAAGGGCGAGCTCATAGAAGACATTGAGCTTACCGGCCTTTCCGAGGAAGAGCTGGAAGAGCGCGTCAAGCTTATGGAATAGCCATGAAGCTGCGTATAGATGACATAGGCTACGGAGGTCTTAAGCTGATCCAAAGCCCCGGAGCCTTTTGCTATGGCACGGACGCGGTGCTGCTGGCCGATTTTGCAAGGGCATCCCGTACTGACAGAGTAGCTGAGCTGGGCTCGGGAAACGGAGCTGCATCATTTATACTCTGGGGGAAATACAGGCCTGCGCATATCACGGGCATAGAGTTTCAGCACGATGCCGCAGAGCTTGCAAGGCAAAGCGCCGAGCTTAACGGTCTGAGCTCTGTCATAGAGTTCATCGAGGCTGATGTGCTTGATACCGAAGCTATTCTGCCTGCCGGATCAATGGATCTGGTCATAAGCAATCCCCCCTACACAGAAAAGGGAAGGGGCCCCGTTAATCCCTCTGGCCCCCTGCAGCTTGCCCGCCACGAGACCACTGCCGGTCTTGAAGATTTTATCAGGGTGGCTTCCGTGCTGCTCCGGCTCAGGGGCAGGCTGTGTATGGTTCACAGGCCCTCCAGACTTGCCGATATCATATGCCTGTCAAGAGCCTGGGGTCTTGAGCCTAAAAGGCTGCAGATGGTAAGGCCCTTTGCCGGAGAGGCAGCCAACATCATGCTCATAGAATGTGTAAAGGGCGGCGGCAAGGAGCTTGCCGTGCTGCCGGATCTTGCGGTAAGAAACGCTGACGAAAGCTACACAATAGCCATGCAGTCGATTTACAACACTTTTCTCACAGAACAATAGGATTTCTACCGAGGAGGAATTATGAACATCAACGTAAGATACAGCCCCGGTTCAAAGCTCAGGGCAATGGAAGCCCCTGATGGGACCACTGCGGAAAAGCTGCTGGAGGAATGCAGAACAGGGCTTGTATATAAGATCTACGCTGCCCGTATCAATAACAGGATAGTATCTCTCAAAGAAGAGCTTAAAGACGGCGATGAGCTTGTATTTCTCGATCTCAGGGATTACTGCGCAAAGCAGATATATCAGCAGAGCGTAATCGATCTCTTCTGTGAAGCCGTTCGCGAGGTCCACCCCGGAGCAAGGGCAGTGGTCCGCACCTCATTAAACAAGGGCATATACACCAAAGTCAGCATTCCCGGCGGGCTAACCATGCACCGAACTGAGCAGATAGAGCGTAAAATGAAGGCTCTTGTCAAGGAAAACATACCCTTCGAATCGATTTCTCCTGATCATAATGTTACCGTTCCAAGCACAGGCTACATTAATGAATTCGATCTTAAGAAGTGCCGGGACGGCATAGTGATACGCATACCCGAGGATACTCATCCCGGCGGGCTGGCTCCATATAAGGACAACAAGGCTCTTTACAAGGCCTTCAGAGACGAGTCCGACTGGGCAGATATGCTGGATATCGTTTATACCCGTGATCTGAACGATGCCATAAGAAACGGTTCTGTCAAGGATATCATTCAGGTGTCCGAGGCCCTGCAGGAAAGGCGGATTTCCGATCTTGCGGAAACCATAGTCAGGCAAAAGAAGCGCATCATACTTATAGCAGGCCCAAGCTCCTCCGGAAAGACCAGCTTTGCTCACAGGCTCTGCATACAGCTGTGGTCTCTGGGCAGAAAACCCATCTATCTGGGTACCGACGACTATTATAAAGAAAGGTCAGAGGTCCCCGTGCTCGAGGACGGCAGCCGCAACTTCGAGAATCTGGATTCTCTGGATGTGGAGCTTTTCAACACTCAGATGAATGCACTGCTCAATGGAGATGAGGTGGATATCCCCAGTTATGATTTCGGAAGCGGAACAAAGAAATTCGGGATCAGAAAGCTTAGGGCAAAGGATGGCCAGCCCATTGTCATCGAGGGCATTCACGGTCTCAACGACGATCTGACCAGCCTCATAGCTCCCGAAGAGAAGTTCAAGATCTACATCAGCCCCCTTACTCAGCTGCGCATATCCGATACCCGCAGGATACCCGTCACCGATATCAGAAAGCTCAGGCGCATAATCAGAGACGCCTCGAAGCGCAACTGGGATGCCGAGCAGACTATGGAAGCCTGGCCCAAGGTAAGAGAGGGCGAAGATGTGAATATCTTCCCCTACAGCGATAAGGCCGATGCATTCTTCAATTCGTCGCATATCTTTGAGCTGGCGGCTCTCAGGAGCCTTGCAGAGCCTCTTCTGAAGGCCATACCCGATAACTCTGAGTATTATTGCGAGGCATGCAGGCTTCTGGAGATAGTATCTCATGTGGAGCCTCTTGAGGACCTGAGTGCAGTACCCTGCAACTCCATACTGAGAGAGTTCGTGGGAGGAAGCAGCATAGTATAACGGGCCTGCCGGCCCGCTTTTGCGGGAAGGGGTGAAATAAGACCCTAAGAAGCCGATATACGGGTAAAAAGAAAACCACGCCGGGGGCGTGGCTTCTTTTTGCTCAGATGGATGGATTACTTTCCTTTGATCACCGGCTTGAGGGCCTTGAGAAGGCCCGGCAGCAGGGCGGAAAACGCAACGGATATGACTATGCTTGTTATGATCTTTGTACCCAGGGAACCGAAGACCATAGCCTTGGAATAATAACCGAACATTTTCGAATCCACATACAGCGCCAGTGTATTGAAGGCTGTGACCAGCAGCCTGCCTGTGACTATGACTGCAGCAAGCTTCTTTACATCCGACTGAAGGTCGTAGGAAGCAGCCTTTGCCATTAAGCCCGTAAACAGTCCCAAAGCAATGTATGGGAGCATCCACAGGGGAGTGGTAGCAGTGAGCCCGTATTCGCTGAGCAGCTGGCTTACAAAGGTCGCTACAGTGCCTATGACAGCTCCGTCCATGGGGCCGAGTATTGCGGCTCCTATAATGATGGGCAGGCTCTCGAAGGTCACTTTCATAAAGCCCATGTTAAGGGTGAATTTGCTGAGTACGATGTACATCGCAGCGAACATCGCGTCTACGGTCAGTCTTTTAGTTTTCATTTTGTTCTCCTTATTGAGTTCTTATGGTGTTCCGGATAACAAACAGCAGTGGTGGTCAGAAATGTGAGCTTAAATGTCCTTTATTTTCTTAAGGCACTTTTTGCAGATGTTTTTGCCGTTGAACTGGATAACATCGGTCGCGTCGTTGCAGAAAATGCACGCGGGCTGATATTTGCGCAGGATGATATCATTTCCTTCAACGAAGATCTCTATCGAATCCTTTTCATTAAGATCGAATGTAGTCCTCAGTTCCTTAGGGATAACTATCCTTCCCAGCTGATCGAGCTGTCTGACTATACCTGTTGCTTTCATGGTTAACTCCTTTAAATAAATGATTAAGACGTACATATTGTAGAGTCTGATACAATAAATGTCAATAATAACCAACTGATTTATTACAAAAAAAATAACAGATAAAGTTGTATTTCATTCTTTATTCAGTATTTGCACATATTAAAGATATTTGGTGCATTTTTATTAAATGAAATTATAAACAAAAAATGAACGCATGGCAGGGTATCTGTTTCAATAAATGAATTCTGCTTTTTGTGAAAATCAGAACAAGCCGGCTCAGGGCTTGCCAAAAAGACGGCTTATATATATAATCTTTTTTCGGTGCCGGTCTGCTGCCTGAGCTTGAACCGCATCAAATCAACACAGGTATTTTGTCAGAAAGAAGATAAATAAAATGAAGAAAAATATACTGCTTGCCGCAGGCCTTGCAATGATATTCTGCCCCTTTGTTTCCGGGGCGGGAGTCACAGCATCCATGCTGGGAATATTCATCGGATCCATATGGCTGTGGATCAGCGGCAATATCGAGCTGGGAAGCGTAGCCTGCCTTGCATCCCTGTGCCTGCTGCCCGATGTCAAGCCTGCCACCGTTTTTTCAGGCTCCTTCGGCAACGCCACGATAATGTTCCTGATTTTCAGCTTTGTTCTCACCTATGCACTCAGTGCAACCGGTGTTCTTCGCAGGGTCGCTATTTATTTTATAGACAACAGCTTTGCCAAAAAGAGTTCCCGGCATTTCATAGGGGCATACTTCCTTTCGCTGCTGGTGATAGGAAGCTTTATGGCTCCCACCACGGTGTTCATTCTGTTCTTCTCTATTGCACAGGAGATATTCGGGCTGCTTGGTCTTGAAAAGGGAGATGATCTTGCAAGAAAAATGATGATAGGAACAGGTTTCTTTGCTTCTGTTTCCTGCGCCATGACTCCCATAGCCCATACCTTCCCTCTGATGGCACTGGGCTACTACGAAACCGCAACAGGAAGCTCCATAAGCTATATGGAGTATCTGAAATACGGTCTTCCCGCGGGTCTGATCCTGTCTGTGTGCGCTTATCTGCTGCTCAGCAGGGGTATTTCCGGAGATTACGATTTCTCTCAGGTCAGCTTTGAGAACACAAAATGGACTCAGAACGAGATTTTTTCCGTTGCCGTATTTATGACGGTAGTTGCATGCTGGCTCGGAACAGGTATTGCGCCCGATGCGCTTGCAGGGCTCAACGCCCTGGGGACTGCCTGGCCCGCGATGATGGGCTGCGTGGTGCTTGCGGCCTTCGGCTGCCTCAACATTAAGGAAGGCTTCACCAAGGGTGTATCCTGGAGTTCCATTCTGCTCTGCGCTGCCACTCTTTCTCTGGGATCCTTCATCACCAAGGACGAATACGGAATCATGCCCGCTGTAAGCGAATTTATGACTCCGCTGCTCAACAGCTATTCCATAATGCTGCTTGTAGTGCTTTTTGCGGTCGTCCTTACCAACGTGATATCCAATATCGTGACCACCACGGTATCCTTCAACCTGTTCGTTCCCGTGCTGCTGGCTTCTGCAGTTCCGGCTGTTCCGGTAAAGGCAACGATTGCCATAGGCGTCTGTGCATCACTTGCCTATGCTCTGCCTTCCTCCATTGCCCACATAGCCCTGGCGGGCTCCTCAGGCTGGGCTACCTCCAGAGACATGCTCAAATACGGCTCAATTATGATAGCCATAAGCATAGCGGTCTGCGGACTGATTTTTACCTTGCTGTAGAGTACCTGAATACTAATGATGCATACCATGCCCCTGCAAGTCCTTGCGGGGGTTTGCTATATGAACAACTTTTTATTCTGCTGTGGGATTTGTGAACTTCCGTTAATTTTGACAAATCAGTTTTATATTAGTATAATCTTTAAGAAAATATTATGCCGTCATGGAGGATGACATCATGGCAAAGTATATTGTAGAAAAATCCGGTCCGCTGGTGGGTGAGGTGACCATAAGCGGCGCCAAAAACGCAGTTCTTCCCGTGCTTGCAGCCACAGTGCTTGCTCCCGGCGTCTGCACCATAAGCGATGTTCCAAGGCTCAGCGATGTGGATGTTATGTGCCGCATTCTGGAAAGCCTGGGAGCCAGGCTTGAAGCGGACTATGAGCATCATCAGATCAGGGTAGACGCAACAGATATAAACAAATCAGAAATACCCTATGAGCTTGTAAAGATGATGAGGGCCTCCTTCTTTGTAATGGGTCCGCTGCTTGCAAGAACAGGCAGGGCAAGGGTCGCCCAGCCCGGAGGCTGCTCCATCGGCAACAGGCCCGTGGATCTGCACCTTAAGGGTCTGCGCATGCTCAACGCTAGGGTGATCAGCGAGGATACTGTTATAGAGGCGTCTTCGGATGATCTTCGCGGAGCCTTGATCTATCTGGATTTCCCCAGCGTGGGTGCCACAGAGAACATAATGATGGCCGCCACACTTGCAAAGGGTATAACGACCATAGAAAATGCCGCGGAAGAGCCTGAGATAGTAGATCTTGCAAACTTCCTCAACAAGATGGGCGCAAGGATCAAGGGAGCGGGAACGGATACGATTAAGATCGAGGGTGTGGAAAGACTTCATCCTGCAGATCATACCGTTATCCCCGACAGAATAGAAACCGGGACCTTTATGGTCGCGGCAGCCATAACCAGGGGCGATGTGCTTATCAAAAACAGCGTTCCCGACCATGTAAGGCCCATAATCGCCAAGCTCATGGAATGCGGCGCAGTGGTAAATGACGAGGTGGAAGGGCTTCGTGTACGCGGAGATATCAAAAAGCTCAGGGCAACTGATATTAAAACCCTGCCGTATCCCGGATTCCCTACCGATATGCAGGCACCCTTCATGTCGCTGCTGACCACTGTCGAGGGCAGCAGTACGGTAATTGAGACCGTTTTTGAAAACAGGCTTATGCATGCCGCGGAACTCAACCGCATGGGGGCAGGGATCAGGCTGGATGGTGGCCAGACAGCTCTCATACCCGGAGACAGCAGACCGCTTTCCGGAGCACCTGTAATAGCTACCGATCTGAGAGCCGGAGCTGCTCTGGTGCTGGCAGGACTGGTAGCAGAAGGCAGGACCGAGGTCTCAGACATCTATCATGTGGAAAGAGGCTACGAGGATTTTGTCGATAAGCTGACGGCCCTGGGCGCAAAGATTTCAAGAACAGACGACTGACAGGTACTGCTGTAATGAAAGGACGGACTGCAAATGAGCAAAAATGTTCAGCTGATGGACGAACTGACCGTCAGGAGGACCCTTACCAGGCTGTCTTACGAAATCGTCGAAAAAAGCTCTGATCTGAGCAACGTGGTGCTGGTGGGCATCAAGACCCGCGGCGTGCCCATGGCCGGCATTCTGGCAGACAACATAGAAAAGAATACCGGAATAAGGCCGCCCATATGCGATCTGGATATCACCTTCTACAGAGACGATCTGCACTATGCCCCCACTGTAAAGGAATGCAGCTTCGGGATAGATATAAACGGCAAGGAAATTATCATAATCGACGATGTGCTTTATACCGGACGAACCATTAGAGCCGCCATCGAGGCAATTTTCTCTCAGGGCAGGCCGGGAAAGATATGCCTTGCGGTGCTCATAGACAGAGGTCACAGAGAGCTTCCCATAAGGCCCGATTATGTGGGTAAAAACGTGCCCACATCTCAGAGCGAGATCATTAAGGTCAACTTCTCGGATACAGACGGCATTACCAATGTCATGCTCTACGATAAGGATAATTAAACGCATGCCCAAGGACGGAGCATTATATAATGGCTAAGATAATCGTAAGCGCCTGCCTTCTGGGCTGCCCGTGCAGGTACGACGGCGCACAGAAGATAAACGAAAGGATCTGCGCCCTGGCAAAGGACAATGTGCTTATTCCCGTATGCCCCGAGCAGATGGGAGGTCTGAGCACCCCCAGAGATCCTGCAGAACGCAGTGAGGGCAGGGTCGTAAGCAGGACAGGCAGAGATGTAAGCGCTCAGTACAGGGCAGGAGCAGAAATGACTCTTTACATTGCAAGGCTCAATAATGCGGATTTTGCAATACTCAAGGCTAAGAGTCCTGCCTGCGGCAGCGGAAGCATATATGACGGAACCCACAGCGGAAAGCTTGTACCCGGCAGCGGAGTAGCGGCTGAGCTGCTGAAAGAAGAGGGCTTCAGGGTATATACAGAGGACGAACTGGATGAAATCCCCGAATTAATGTGACTAAACATAAGATATATTTATGTTAATTTATAAAAAGACCGAGGCTGAGATGCTTCGGTCTTTTATCGTCTGCTATTCGTTTATTATCTCGAATCTTCCTCCCAGCTTTTTGAAATCCTTAAGGAAGTCTCCGTAGATCTTTGCTGCGCAGTTTTCGTCCTTTATGAGCAGAGGCTCTTTAAGAAGGCTGCTGCACAGGGCAAAGGACATGAATACCCAGGGATCTCCCTTGCAGTCTATAGGCTCTGCGGAAATGGGGCTTTGCGGATCTCTTCCGGCTGTTATGCTGCTTTCGGTAAAGCTTGCCTTACCGCCCGCAGAATTGATGCAAGTAGAGATGTTTTTAAGCCTGTCGGTCTCCTTGAATCTGAGCTGGGGAACATCCCAAAGCTCCACATCGGCGCCCTTTATAAACGCAGTCGCTGCAACCAGTGTTGTAAGATCGGCGTTTTCTGCCATGCTTATGGCACTGTGCTCGAAATCAGCGGAAAGCAGGGGAATGATGACCCCTGTGTTTCTGTAGCTCTGCAGACCGCTGTCCGGTCCGGTAAGGACATTTATATGGCCTCCTTGGTAGCATCCCAGACTTCCCGCCGCGGCCCATGCCGCAGCAAGTCCTCTGTCGTATTCGGTGCTTACATAACCTGGCGATTTATAGTACTGCTTTCCGGGAATGAAAAAGCCTTTTTCCGTAGCTTCGATATTGATCCCGAATCTGTTGAAGCTGTCCAGGCTGATATCAACAAAAGCCCTGTCTGCAAAATCGGATATGATCTCTATGGTGCTGTCGTCTCTGAGCAGTGGAAGGGCAAGCATCAGGGCGCTTATGTATTGCGAACCCTCATCGCCTCTGAATGAATAGCTTCCGCCCTCCAGGCGTCCCTTCATTGAAAGGGGAATCGAAAAGCTGCTGAAGGACACTCCCCTGAGGGCCATCCTGCTTGTCAGAGACAGCATCTGCCTTTTGGTAAGCTCGGTGCTTCCTGTTGCTTCCACGCTGATACCCATGGCCGCTGCCAGAGCCAGGGCAAATCTTGCCGTGGTTCCGCTTTGGTCAAAGTCAAGATCGACCCTGATCAGGGGGGCTGTCTTAGGGAAGGGCTCTACAACAGCCTCAGTATCGCTGCGGCTGATCTTGCAGCCGAAGGTCTTAAGGCATTTTATGGTCGTATCTATATCCCTGCAATCGGGTACATTGGCAATTACCGTAGGTGTAGTCGCAAGGGATGACGCAAACAGCAGACGCTGGGCATGGGCCTTGGAAGCAGGCGCTGTAAGTTCTCCCGACAATACTGAAGGATAAATCTTTATCATATTGACGCTCCTTATAAAACCTTATTATACAATCCGTAATGCATTGCGTCAAATCCGGTTTTATTCATGGCGGTGTCAAGTTGTTGTGGAGTATTTCCAAGATTCCCCATATTGAGTTTTCATTATCAGCAGATAAGTCTGTTCCAGTTTCCTTTTTTTGAGAGCCGGAATGATGTTCCCGAAGTCAGATTCGATGCTTCACCGCTGAATATGCTCCAGTCAAAACTTCCACCAAGACCGTATTCCAGCAGATCCTTAGCATACTCCCTGTAGGTCTGTCTTTGTGGTGTCTGAGCTTTAAAATCATCGGCTTTGACCTCACCGCCGCAGAACATAAAAGCTCTGACCTGTGTCAGGACATTGAGATTGTTGATGCTCCATCCCATCGGAGAACGACTGAACCTGGAAGATAACACATGACTGACCTGCCCTTCGGTGCAGCTTCCCGTAGTCTCGCTGCTGTAACTCAGCACCACAGCATTCCAATTAGTCAGCACATACCTTGCGGGCGCTTTCTTTGCGGTCATGAATAGCTGATGTGCGGACGCGCAGCGTCAGCTGAGCCTTGGGATTCAGTTTTGCAACCGCCCTGAGGTCACGCTCAAAATGATACCCGTCTACGACGAATCTGGAATTGGGGATCATATCGATTCCCTTCCTGATCCATGCCCCTCCGTCACCGTAGATATTCACGGTGACATCCTGCATGTCATACGCCTGC
>JAZRXE010000038.1:0-17981 GCA_045600065.1 Anaerovoracaceae bacterium | reverse complement strand
TCCTCGAACATGTTCAGATTGTTGTTGCTGCCGCAGCCGTCTGTGCCCAGAGACACGTTTATGCCCTTTGCGAGAGCCTTAGCTATGGGTGCGTAGCCGCTGCCGAGCTTCATGTTGGAGCTGGGATTATGCACTATGCTGGCGCCCTTGGCAGCCATTATGTCCAGATCCTCGTCCGTTACCCATACGCAGTGAGCGCAATAGGTGGGAGTATCCAGCAGGCCCAGCTTGTTGAAATAGGCGATGGGCGTAAGCCCGTGGCGCTGTATGCATTCCTCGTGTTCCTTTTTAGTTTCCGAAATATGGACCTGAACGGCGCAGTCATATCCGGATGCCAGCTCTGCCATGCCGACAACGGCATTTTCAGTTGTCAGGTATTCGGAATGCAGGCAGTAATCTATGCTTACCCTGCCGTCAAAGCTGCCGTGCCACTTTTTGAACAGATCTTCGCTTTCTCTGAGTTTGAAAATCGCCTCGGGAGCAGCGGAACCGTCGCTCCAGTCCACGGATCTGCAAATATTTACCTTAAGACCGGTATCTCCGAGCACGGGAGCACTGGCGTCAGGATAAAAATACATATCCGCGGCACAGGTGGTACCGCCCTTTATCATCTCCATGGCAGCAAGGCGCACACCTGCCCGGACAACCTCCGGCGTGAGCTTTTCTTCCACAGGAAAAACCGCATTGAAAAGCCAGCTCTGCAGATCCAGTCCGCTTCCCACTCCCCTTAGCAGGGTCATGGCCATGTGACCGTGAGCATTGGTAAGACCCGGGCAAAGCAGCTTTCCGCTCATGTCCTTTCTTGTTTCATAAGCTTCAATATCTTCGGGAGCCTCTTTGCCTATATAACTGATATATTTTCCGTCTACGCCCAGATAGGCGTCCTTGAGGGCATAATATACACCCTGATCGTTTCTGCACAATACGGTGCCGTGTGTGAATAAAGTCTTCATAATAATAAAAGTATATCATCTACTCCTGCGGTTGACAAACTCATACTTGAATTTCATAATTATCTCAGCATATTTAAGGAGGACGCGCCTGCAGGCGCGGCAATAACATGGCATTCGGATTTTTTAAAAAGAAAAACCTCGCGGACAGCATATTGTTCGGAGGCAGGCTGCTTGTTTCGGACCCAGATCTGGAAGGCGCTGACGCCGTAGCCGTCAAAGACGGAAGGATCATGGCAATAGATGAATATCAGGCCTTATCAGCCTTGAAGGGCCCGGATACCAGGCTTTACGATCTTCAGGGCAAATGGCTCTGCCCCGGTCTTATAGACGCCTTCGGCTGTCCTGCAGACCATATGCTGAAGGGCTATGTATTGAAGCTTGACGGCAGCGAGGACGCGGATCTGGTACTGGATAAGATCAGAAACTTTATAGAAAGCAACCCGCAGGCACCCTTCTGCCTTGCCGAGGGGGCCTCTCTGAAGCTCTTTTCTCAGCTGGAAAAAAGCGAAGATACCGGTTTGGAGGAAAAGGATCAGGCTAATGACGACCTGCCCGAAGACAGCAGATCTGCCTTCACAAAAGCCCTTGATGATGTAAGCGGCAGCGTCCCAGTGATTATGCTCGGAGAAGACGGCCTGAACATGAGGCTTAATACAGCAGCGTCCGACCCTGTAAAGGAAAGCGCCGCAGCCCTTGACAGCGCAGCTGTAACACCTGAGCTTGCCTTGGATGCGGTTCTGTCTGCAGACTATTCCGGCATAATGAAAAACATGGCATATACAGCCTATGACTATGCTTCCAGAGGCTTTACCTCCGTTTTCGGAAGCAGTACGAGCATTTATAAGGACAAAATATACAGAGACCTGCTTACAGAGCTGTTCGAGTCCGACATGATTAAGCAGCGTTTTTATTCTTCCATGTGTCTGACAAGGACACTTGATCCGGCCTCTGTCATTTATACATTGGAAAAATTCAAGACCCTGAGCTTGGAGCTTGACAATAAAATTAATTATGACACTTTAGTTATAAATGCAAGCTCATCTAAAGATGATTATAATTACATGCCCGGCGAATATCTCGAAATGCTGCTGCCTGCAGCCGCGGACAAGGGTTACAATATAAGACTGTGCCCTTCTGATAAGACCGCTGCATTGACAGGCTGCGAGATCATGGGGAGGCTGTCTTCCGCTTACAGCAGGCTCAGCTTTGTACTTGACTATGCGCAGGAGCTCAGCCCGGAGGATACAGCCAACATATACACAGGAGCTGTCAGGATAGTATGCCGCGGCAGGCTTTTGCCCGGCGATGACAGCCTTAGCCCCGCCGAAGTGCTCAGCAGCCAGGCAGCTTCGATTATCAACGCCTCCGGCTTTACCGGAAGTCTTGCGGAAGGACTTGCAGCCGATTTTGCCGTGTTCGACGAAGACTGCACTCTGTTTACCGGTGCGCGGGCACCGGAGGCCGGAAGCGCTGCCATGTGCTTTGTGGCAGGCGAAAAGGTCTACGACCGCAGCGAGGACACTCCCCTGCTCTGGGCACAAAAAGCGGCCGAACTGCTTGAGCCGGCCGCCTTCGATGAGATCGGTGATTATTAATCGATATCCTCTATTACCTTTTCAGGCGGAACATCAAGCCTTTCAGGATGCGTCATATATGAACGCATCCTTTTCAGTACGGAAGCATAGTAAAAGCCGTCGCATATGCGCTCGTCTGTGACAAAGGTATAGTCGAGATACTTTCGGGTGACTATATTTCCGTCCTGATCTATCTCCCTCTGGCTGCGCTTTGCGCCAAAGGAGCAGAATACAGGCACGTTGCCGAAATCATAGAGATGATGCCATATGGGCGGTATCCCCAGAGAACCCATGGAGGTTATGAACATGCTGGCGTGGAAGGGGCTTAATTCATAGAGCAGCCTCGGGATCAGTCCGAAATACTCCAGCAGATTGAGCAGATCGACCACAAGCCGAAGAAGCAGTCTGGGTATCATGTTGAAGCAGGCTACGAGCTTGTCGAAATCGCTGTCCAGGGCCTCGCCCTTTACCGATTGCAGGGTATCATTGTATTTTTCGTAAACCTCGGCGGCAGTGTCAGCGGGCTCAAAATGTACCTTAATAGTAGTATCCGGCTGGTTTACAGCCATTTCCTTCTTGACGACCATGCTCACCACAAGCTCGTTTCTGTGATAAGTCCTCTGGCCGCTGCAGAAGCGGTTGAGACCGGGCAGCTCGGCACAGGTCCGCACATAGGCGGCAAGAATCACATGGAGTATTCCGAAGTGCTTGTAGCCTTCCCTGCGCTTTTCGTGGATGTAGCGCTCCATATTGGTAATCTCCACGCTGTCCTCTATCCAGTTGCTTGAGCCTATGCGGTCAGGCATTATAAAGGGTATGACCAGCTCCTGACCTGTTCTGGTGCGTATGAGCCTGCCGTCCCTGCGGTCGCCCGGGCGCATCCTGTAATCCTCGCCCTCCGCGGGCTCGGGAAGTGCTCTGCTGCTAATGATGGCTGAGATTATTCCAAGCACTATTGCAGTATCTGAAATCAGCTTGTACCTTGCGGCAGTCCAAAGGGTCCTTATCAGGGGCATGGTCCTGCTGCTGCACGCAATATATGCTGCTGAAGCTGTAAATACAGCCAGCACGGGCAGTCTGGACCTTATGCGCCCAATGTAGGTAAGCTCATACATGATGCACAAAACAGCGCAAAGCAGAAGACAAAGCAGGTAAATTGCCAGGCTCAGGCTAAGATCTGCAAGAGCAAAAGCAAAATATACCGTAAACAAAAAAACAGGGCCTCTGGTCACGTAAAACTGTTTTTCTCCCCTTACAAGCACCTGAAACCCGTATATCAGGGCGGCGCAAAGAGGAAGCAGCATGCGGACAAGCATCACCATAAAACCTTCTGCGCCCACTGCGGCGAAAAAGGCGATCCGGGCTGCTGCAGACAAGGTCATGCAGACGGCCGCCAGCCAGGTAAATGCATTTTTCCTGGTGGAAGAATATGTAGTGATTTGCATTTTTTCCGTTATCCTTTCCGCGATTTTATTATCGACAGCAATTTTATACTACATTATTGTGAATTTTTCTTGAAGTTGTTTAAATTTCGTGATACTGTACAAATAAGAACAATTTTGGTATCAATGTCTCTTTATGGGACTATTTATTTCCTGAGGATACCGGCATTAAGGTTCGTGCATCTTGAAAACTGAATATCTTCAGGAAGAATTGCGCAAGCAATTCCGCAATCATCAAATTTATTAGAAAGGAACTTAGCTATGTTAAACATTAAAGAAGGCAAAGGTCCTTGGGCAGACTGGCCGATCCACGTTCTGTGCCTGATCATGACGATCATCGCAGAAGCCATCGGCAACAAAAAGGTCAACCTGGGCGTTGTTTCCTTCACGATGTATCCCATGCTTTACTGCGTAATCATGGGCGTTGTGATGGGACTCATCAATCTCCTTCCCATGTGGATGATGAAGCAGGCTTCCCCCTACATCAACATCTCCATTCTGATGCTGAGCGGCCGTTCCATGGCTACACTCGGACCCAACATCGGACTGATCCTCAGCTCCGGTGCTGCTCTGCTGCTGCAGTACATTGGTAAGATCGGTTCCGTTCTGGCTGTAGTCCTGGGCGTTCTCGTCTTCAAGATGGGCCGTGCCGCTGTCGGTATGGGCTTCTCCATCGGTCGTGAAAACACCCTGCAGATCGTCGGCTCTATCTGGGGTCTGGACTCTGACGAAGGTATCGGCGCAATGGGCCAGTACATCACCGGCACCATTCTGGGCACCATCGTCTGCGGTATCACCTCTTCCCTGGTAGCAAGTTTCGGCATCTTCAGCCCCTATGCTCTGGCTATGGGTTCCGGCATGGGCTCTGCTTCCATGTTCAATGCCTGCATCGCCTCCGTCATGGATGCTTATCCTGACAAGGCAGACGAGCTCTATGCACTGGGCTATGCTTCCAACTCCATTCCTATCGGAATGTACTGGATGATGTTCGTAGCTCTGCCCTTCGACAGATGGCTGTACAACACCCTGTGGAAGGCTCGTGGCGGCGAACCCGAGGGATATGCACACGACGATCCCCAGCTTAACTAAGGAAAGGAGGACATTCAAATGGAAAACAACAAAGAATGGTATGAAGGCTTTTGGTTCGTACGTATCAAGATCCTGCTCATAACCCTGTTCTTCTGTCTGATCAGCACATACATCAATTCGCTGCACACAGACAGTGTCAAGACTCCTGCCATGATGTTCCCCGCATTCCTGGCAATGTTTGTTGATATGATCGTCATCATGTTCATTCAGCAGACTCTGGAAAAGATCCCCCACTGGCCGAAGCTGCCCATCGCTATGTATGCTGTTGTTCTCAACACTTTCGTAGGTATGGACTTCTCCCCCGTTGCCCCCTGGGTCATCGCGAATGTAGGCGCCACCAACATGATGGCTATCTGCACTCCCGTACTGGCTTATGCAGGCATCTCTATCGGCAAGGATATCGAGACCTTCAAGAAGCAGGGCCTTGGCATCATCATCTGCTCCATCATCACCTTCGTAGGAACCTTCCTCGGCTCCACTATCGTTGCTGACATCGTTCTGAAGGCTACCGGCGCAGATCTGGGCTGGTAAACAGATATACGAAACGGTCGGCACGAAGACCGCTTATAAAGGACGGGCCAGACGGCCCGTCTTTTTTGTGCGCAAAACCACGCTTCAAATGTGGAGATCCTTTTTTCATAAAGATCCGTCTCAGACGCGGGTCTATCCTTTAGCGGAAAGCAACCGCACCGTTTATCCTTTTATTGTCTATAGTATTATTTCCGTAAGATATCTGACTGTGGTCCGCAATTTCAAATGTGAAGTTTGCGTGTATTTCAAATATCGGTTTTCAAGCATTGATCTATGTGATATGATTCTTTTATATGTATTAAATTGAATGAGAGGAATTTTTATGTTAGACATCAAAAAAGGTACCGGATTCTTCTGGGATTGGCCTGTACACGCACTCTGCCTTATACTTAGCATTGCGGCAGAACTTATAGGCTCGCTTAAATTCAACTTCGGTGTGGTATCCTTCACACTATACCCCATGCTCTATACCATCATCTTCGGTATGGCTCTGGGAGCGGCAAAAGTCATTCCCCGCTGGATGCAGGAAACCGCATCCCCCTACATGATGACATCAATACTGTTGATGGGTGCACGCTCAATATCTACACTCGGCCCCAACATCACCAAGATTTTCGACGTTTCCATCGCACTGTTTATTCAGCAGATCGGGCATCTGGGCACAGCCCTTTTCTCCATCCCCTTTGCCGTTTTCGTATTCGGTATGGGCCGTGCGGCTGTTGGCGCAGGCTTCTCCATCTCCCGCGAGGGTTCAATGATGGTTATCGGCAATATCTACGGACTTGACTCCGACGAGGGCATGGGCGTTCTCGGCGGCTACTTTACAGGTACCCTGTTCGGAAATATCGTATGCTCCATTGCAGCTTCTCTTATAGCAAATACCCATGTGCTCAGCCCCTACGCGCTTGCCATGGCATGCGGCGTAGGCTCCGCCTCCATGATGACCGCCAGCATAGCCTCGGTCATGGATGCCTTCCCCGAGGTAGCTGATACCTGCTACACTCTTGCCTATACCTCCAATACAGTATCCGGACTTACAGGTATGTATATGAACCTCTTTGTTGCCCTTCCCTTTGCAAACTGGCTGTATAAGACATGCTGGAAGATCAAGGGCGGAGAACCCAAGCAGAAGGAAACCAAAAGCACTGCAAACGAATAACTGAAATATTCCTTATAATCCATAATAATAGCAAAAGCCCCGCTCTGGATGCGGGGCTTTTGTGTTGGAGTATGTTTGGAGAAGGAGTATATGATCAACTGGTTTTACCAGATAGATCCGGATATCTGATACACATTTACAAATGTATCCTCACCGTCCGGGTACGTGACCGTGGTTTTAAGCTTACTAGCGCCGTTTTCACGGACTTTTACCTCAACATTGATTACTTTATCGCTGTATATCATATATTCCATAGGATCGGCAGGTACAAGCTCTCTGACCTGGTATAAATAGGTGCCGGGCGCCGTATACTGAACCATGAAAGTGATCTCTCCGTTTCCGCGGTTCTTTTCAGTCCAAACCTGGCCGCTTGCGGTATCCTTAAGCTCGAATTCGAACATACGGTCGATCACGTCAATGCCCTTGCAGACCTTATACAGCTTAATTTCCGCGTATTCCTTCCCGTCACCCGGAACAGGAATATCAGGAGTGTAGACATTTCGGAATGTGGCATCCGGAGAATATCTGATATCTTCAGCCTCCAGATATCCGCCCTTATCGACTACTTTTACAGTCACTGTAACGGTCTTGCTGTCGTAGCTGATATGTTTATCCGGTATATCGGGGATAACCTCCCTGATGGTATAGGTATAAATTCCTTCCTTTGGTATGCTTATTGCAGGGAAACTTATGCTTCCGTCCGCTTCGTTGCTGACCTCAACGGGGGTCATTCCGCTCTGATTCAGCACAAAGCTGAAATCTCCGCCCGTCAGTCCTGAAGTGCTGCCGGTATATTGCTTGCGTGCTTCCAGCAGTACCTCAGCCGGTTCGGGATCGTATCTGTTGACGAAATTGATGGTGCTGCTGTATTTGACGCTTATTATCTCAAGCTCGCCGAATTCGTTCTCATCTGCCTTGACCACGACCTCGTATACGCTGTCGTCGTAGGTATATCCCCTTGGTACTGCATCGGGGATTTGTTCTCTGACCGTATACCTGAAGGTTCCTGGCCCGGTAAGGAAATCCGGCTCGAACTTGAACTGTCCGTTTGCCCTGTTAGTCGTTTCGGACACTACATTGCCCTCCATGTCCACCAACTCGAAGGTAAACATGTCCTTTTCAAGGATTTTGTTGAGCAGGGTCTTGGTGCCGGATATCTCCGTATCGTTCAGCTTAACATCGGTCTGTACGGAGCTGGCGAGTATGGGCGCCGCACCGGGCTCCACAAAGGCTGCGGAGTTGCGGTATTTGTCCCCTGCCACGTTCTTGGGCGATATTGTCACGTTGATACGCAGCTGGGCTCCCGGCTGTACATCGGTACCGACGATCTCGATCATGGATACCTGTCCCAGGGTCCCGAAATCCGTCATTCTGCCGTTTACAGACGACGCTGCCATTGTCAGCGCCGGATCCGCAGGCATACCGAAGGGTGTCTTTTCATAGCCGCGGACGCTTTCATCCATGGTGTAATACAGCGAATAGCTTCCGCCTGAACCGTTCATGCACTGGGCACTGACGCTGACCGTGTAGCTGCCGTGAATCACGCATCCTCTTGAATCTCCGTCAAAGGGCAGCACGTCCCTTATACGCAGAGAGGAAATGCTTTCCGGTGAGCTGTTGTAGTAATCGATGTAATAGACGATATCGTCATTCTGATCGACTACTGCGGATTTTACACGCTTTACGAAGGTGTCGTTGGCCTTCTTGTATATCTTTATGGTGTTGGAGGCCAGATTGCCGTTCTTGGAGGAGAGCGGCAGATAACTGCCGTCGGACACTATGCTCGCCTTGTTGATAAGTTGCTGGCCGTCGTAAACATCGCTGAAGATGTCCTCCGGGTCTCCTATACGGGTGGAATAGTATATCCTGGGCATTGTCTTGTTGATCTGGACATTGCAGAGCTTCCAGACAAGTGTAGTGGTTCCGTCGGGATTCTCCGAAACGTCAAAGTATACACTGCCCTTGCTGCCGCTGCTCACTGCCTGGTCTGCTGCTTCGGAGTTTTCCCTGAGCCTTGTTCCTCCGTTTACGCTTCCGCTGCTCTTCTTATCCGCGGGCTGAACATAGCTTCCACCAAGATAGCAGCTGCCGGGGATATAATGCAGATCCGCAGGCAGAGTATCGGTAATGGTCACATCCGTATACCGCTTGTCCGTGGAGGATACAAGCGTGTAGCTGTCGATGACAGAGGGAGACAGCACATAATCCGCATACCTTTCACCCTGATCGACGTTGAAGGTGCTGCGCGTCTCTCCGTTTTCGGCCTTCATGGCAACTTCCTTTACGATGTTGTCACGCTCGCCCACAATGAAAATAGTATTGCCCGCGCCGGTACCGCCCCAGACAGTGCCTCCGTGGTTTATCTGATAGATACTCTTGTCAGCCGAAACCACGACGCCCTGAGAATCAAATTTGGCGCTTACATACTCTATGTAGTTTCTGTTATAGGACAGCGTATCGGTGATCTTGTGACCGTACAGATCTCCAGTATCTATTGCGACCGTGGCTCCGGCAATGACCTTTTCGGTTCTTCCCAGCCTTGTATTGGTGGCGGGATTGCCAACGGACGAATCCGTATTGGTGGAGATCAGCACCGCAGAGAGCTTCATTACCGATGCTTTGCTAACGGGTGCATCGTCTTTTACGCGCAGATCGAAATATGCGCCTATGTATTCGTGATTCCAGACCTTGATTTCCTTGGGATTTCTGATCTCAAAATAGAGTCCCACGCAGCAGGCATCGCTGCCAAGGCTTGCCTTCAGTTCGTCCATGGTTGCAAATACCCTGTATTTGAGCTTGCCATTCCCGTCTTTTTCATCTGTAAAGGTATGGAAGTTGCACAGACTCTTTTCCTCATCGGATACCCAGCTGGTTCCGTCTGCCTTGGCTATATACCAGACCCTTCCGGTAAAATTATTTACGTCGATTTTAGGCACATCGGGATACATGGAGGTGTAATAACCCATATAGAGCTTTTTGATGCTTCCGTCTGTTATCACAGGCTCAAATACATCTCCGTCGAACAGCACCATATGGTCAACTGCCATTGTCGGATATTTGGCTCTGAAATTAAGGCTGTCAAAGGGGCTGTCCTGTCCGGTATTGCAATAGAACTGCAGCACATCTCCTCTGGCGGCATGGGTCACTGATGTGGAATAGTCGCGGCTGTTTATCAGCTGCAGAGTTCTGGAATCTCCGTGAGAAGATGTGTGTGCATTCCTATCCCAGCTTACCATGTTATTGGTGGAGTCGATATCAGATGCAGCAGTGCCGTTGATCTTGGCATTGCTTATCTCCACGGTAAGCTTGTAGCTCAGATCGCCTCCGGAGGGAATGCTTCTGTTATCCTCCAGCGGGAACATGATCTCAACAACTCCGCTTGCTATGATATTCTTGCCCACGGGAACAGCTGCCATTGTACCGTTTTCGGACTTTCCGGCATATTTGGGGAAAAGTGTGTCAGTCTTTATGGATGTCAAGCTTACGGAAATCGGCTTCTTGCTTGGATTTACCACGCTAAGGATTCCGGAATCGTAGGCCGAGTTCTCCGGGCTGCCTTCGCTGCGGAAGGAATACGGGAGATGATATCTTCCCATATCGTTGTCCTTAGTGGCATTTTCGTGTATCATGCTCCTGCCTGCGGTACCGGTGGTGGCGCTGCTGTTTTTGATGGAAGCATAATCCCACAGAACCGCGGTAAACGAATCCGAATTATACGAGCCCTTCAGCTTGTTTGTAGATGGTACATAGTAATTGGACAGCAGATCAAAGGACACATCTATAGATCCGGGTATATACAGACCCTTGAGCCCTTTATCTCCGCCGCTGCCGTGAATGGAAACATATATGCCCACATTGCAAAGCGCGCCGTAGCTTCCCCCGCTGGTCTTTCCGGTACTGATATTGGGTTCCTTAACACTTTGTTTGAGGGGCATCAATCCTATATCGTAATTGACTACCGAGCTTACAGTGGTGGCAGATGGGATCACCCTTTCCTCTTCAAGAGCACTGTGGCCGGTATTCTCTCCGTCGTCGAGCCACATTTCAAATACAGGCTGAATGGTGGATCCGTTGGTCATGCAGCCCACATTGACGACAAAACGCACGGTGCCGTTTCCGGGAAGCACATAGGGCTTCGTTTCGTCGTTGTTTTCTATGGGATAATATCCAGTGAGCACCTGACCGTTGGAGGTCTTCTCCACGCTGGCATTCTGCAGCCACTGCATGGAATCAAGATCAAAGCTTGCCTGTGACTCAGGCAGAGTCAGAGTAGCCCTGACATACATATCCGCATGGTTGTAGCCCAGCACGGTATCCTGATACTCATCCTTGATATTCAGGGTATAGAGAATATTGTAGCTGATGCTGTCGTAGCTGCGGACTATATCGTTTTTCGCTCCGGAATCATTTCCGGGAGCATCATCCGCGTCCCAGGGCGCGGTACCGGTGGTTTTGTTAACAGAAAGGCTTGATACTTCTCCGGTACCGGGCTCATATATATCCTTTACGGGACGTGTTTCGGTAATTACAAAAACATTGGCGCAAGGAAGCTTACCTTCATAGGTATATCCATTGAGCTCGAAGGTAAATACATACTTGTCGACTGTGTTGCCGTCAAATGACGGGCATTTCCAGTCTGCCTCCACCTGAACAAAGCTGCCCTCTGTGGTCTTTGCCTTGATATACTGCGGAAGCCTGATATCTTCAACAGCCGTGCCCAGGGGAACGCTGACAGTAGAGACGACTCCCCCTGCCGGGACCTGGTGATTTGCGCTGTCATAAAAGCATTCGATCTGCCCCGAAGCCGGAGGCGCATTGAGCAGATAGCCCCCAGCTCCGGCTGTAAGCATGCCTGCCAGAACCGAATAATCGCTGCCGGCTCCAACAGGACTCAGCTGGAAGGAGCCATCCGCAAAGCTCAGCTTAAGCAGACCGTCTGCCTTGGAATAAGCTGCGGGTGCCTTGACTTCTTCTACAAAATAGGTCTTGGTATCATCCAGGTTCTTAAACTCGATCTTTCCGTTGCTGTTGCTGGATACAGCATCGCCCACAGGCGTCAGCGTGCAGTGATCCCCGTCGTGGATATGCCCCGGCGAAGTATCCGTACATTCATAGAGCTGGAATACGCTTCCCTCTATGGAGGGACCGCCGCCTGCCTCGCTGATCGTAAGCTCCACTGCGTGACTGTCTGCCTGATAGACAGTAAAGGAGAATAAAGCTGTGGCTACGCTGACAACGGTAACGCCTAATATCATCAGTGCTTTCTTCATATTTGTCTTTCTCCGTCTCCCCTTCTTAGTGTTTAATTACCAGTCCTCGGGTAAATCAGAAGTATGCGCGGTATAGGATTCACCTACCACGCCTTCATAGCATCCGTTATATGCAGACGGAGAATGATTCGGATGCCATACGTTTTCTATAACACCGTCTCCGTAAGATTCTCCGCCGTCCAGATATACTGTGACCATAGACGTGTCAGGGCCGAACAGATTCAGGAAGACCCAGCGGTATTCCTGGGTGATCTCGGTCCGGACTGTGAAATATCTGTAATGCTGCTGGGGTGTTTCTTCCTTAAAATAAACCTTAAGCCCGGTCTGGTCGTCGCAGCCGTTGTCGGCCAGAGTATTTGAAGCTATCTTATACAGCTCCGCAGCGGGGTTTTCCGCATATCGCACGGAATCCTGATATGTGAAGCGGTTGTCTCTGACAGTCTGCAGGGCGGTTTGCATGGCGCTGCGCTGCTTGTACAGCAGGCTCAGGTCTATGCCGAGCCCCACGAAGAAACAAAGTACTAAAAACAGCAGTGCAAAGAGCACCAGGACCTGCCCGTCCTCCCTTTTACAAAACGATCTGATTTTCAATCCCCTGTAGCCTCCCCTGTTAGCCGGATCTGTGCCTTGTGCTTAAAACTCTGGTACAGTCGATCTCCTCTGTTACGGTATATTTATCCCCGAACATCCATTTACCGGCAAATGTCAGGGGGTAGATGTCATAGCTGAGCTCTGCGTTGATATCGATATAGCGGGTAATGCTTACGGCATTCTCCTCCGGCGCCGGGATCTCATAACCGGGCACCGTATAGTAGTCCTGCTTGTTATACATTTCCGCCGAGGCGCTGAGCACATTGAGCCTGTTTTCATCGTAGCCGAACAGGCTGTGCTCCTGTAATTCCGCATATATCAGGGGAGTCACAGTCTCCTCATCGTATTTTTTGTTTGAGGGAACAGAGTTCAGATCATCGGTATCGCCCAAAGAGGCAGCCGTCATCTCCCAGCTCAGATGGCTGCAGCCCTGCAGAAACATCTCCCGCTGGGCAGTAACATAGCCAATATCCATTATCCCCAATACAATGGCAAGAAACACGGGCAGAACCAGTGCGAATTCCACCATTGCCTGTCCTGCCTCCCGCCTGAGACCCTTCAGCGGCTTTAAAATATACGATCTCAATTGTCTGATACCTTTCATTGATTTACGGCTCCGCGGCATATCCGCCGGAATATATATCTCTTGAGACCTCTTTTGATTTGACCGTGCAGCTTCTGCCCATAAGCAGGCTGCCCCAGAAGGTTATAGGCTTAAGCTCGTAGCCGAGCTGCGCGGTGATGGTGCAATGTTCGTAATTGGACGGCCTGGCGTCGAACTGATTCTGGTAGCTGTGGCTTCTTTTATCAGAAGAGTACACATAATATGTATAGTCTTCTGTGGTGCTTCCTGATTTTTCGAGCTTTTCGAATGCAAGGCGGCTCACATCCAGGCTGCTTCCGTATTCGGAATCTATGGCGCTCTTTATCGCGTCCTCATAAGTGCCGCCCTTTATATTCTCGTAGCGGACATAGTTCAGTCCGTCCACAGCGGCATTATTCAGCTTTGCCTGCAGGCTTACATAACGGTAAATATCAAGAGGAATAAGCAGAAGCATTACCAGAATAGGCAAAACCAGCGCGAATTCGACCATGGACTGCCCGTCTTCTGCAAACAGAGATCTAATGCCTTTAAACAGTATTTTTCCTTGTGACGATTTTTTCATGATTTACAGCCTCAATATGTTTTAATTCAGACTGCCACGCATTATGCCCTTTTCGACTCTTCAGCAGGGAAATTACGCAGTAATGTCATATTAATTGTCATAATATTAACAGGGTGATACTGTAAAAATACTGTATAAATCTCACAGAAATATAAATATTTGTTTAAA
Source organism: Anaerovoracaceae bacterium (assembly GCA_045600065.1). Taxonomy (GTDB): domain Bacteria; phylum Bacillota; class Clostridia; order Peptostreptococcales; family Anaerovoracaceae; genus RGIG2707. The sequence goes on along the minus strand of JAZRXE010000038.1, from coordinate 4,038 downwards.
AATTAATATTTTTTGCAAAAAAAATTTGAGAAATTACAAAATAATGAATAATAACAAGAATAAGAATCAATATAACGCGGCATCCAGGAACACGAGCCATGAAAGCTCATAGACCGCGGATATAACAAAAATGATCTCCGTAGCTATAAGAACACAGGTCACAGCCATATTCCAATAGCCGATGGAATCATCAGATGACTCAGCCCTGCCCTTTGCGTTAAAATAAACGAAGGCGGCAATCAGAGCAAAAAGCAGTATAATCATGCAGCGGTTCACGATTGTGATAATAATGCCGGAAGCATCCTCCAGCAAAGGCTTCCACCAAAGCATGACGGATTCGATTTCAAGAAACAGAAAACCTATCCCGAGAAAGTGAAGACTGCTGTCCCTCAGCTCTTTCCGGGTAATCGCCTGCCAGAGCATAATTATCGCCGCTGCAAATACCATCTGCAGCACTGCATATAGTATTGTTTTTAACATAGTCAGTATCTGAAATTGAAGCCTGCCGGGCACAAAGCGCCGACACAAATCCTTCATTTTATTTATGATATCAGAGCGATACTGACAAAATACTGTATTTTTTACGGCAATTCTTACAAATAAGGCCGCAATTAATCGAAATTATCGAAAATCAGCTCGGAAAGGAAAGGCTCCGCCCAGGAATATTCCGTCAGGAAGCTGCCGTTGAAGCGTTCTCCATTTCCGTAACTGTTGTCGAGCCAGGAAAAGTAGTCGCAGGTAACCATATCCGTATTGAGCATATAGCCTCCGGCTGTGGGTATCAGAAGATCTCCGAGACCGTTTTCCTCCAGGACATCCTTCAGCTTTCTCGCAGTATGATAATACAGGGTCATTTCGTTCTTGCTGTAGGATCTCCCCTCCCAAAGGCTGTTGAATATGGTCTGGCCGCTGACCTCCTTGCCCCTGCGCACGGCTATGCATGCGAGCATTTCCTTGGCCTTTCCTCTGAGCATTACGGGAATTCCGTCCACGGTGATCGTAAAGGCTCCGAACATATGCATGTAGACCTTCTTTTTCTGACGGACAGCTAAAAGATTGATCCTGTCCATCATAAGCTTTATGGATGTGGAGTTATAAGGCTTCATAAGATAGTAATCTCCGCCTATATTATTGGAGTCCCTGACATAATCATGGGCGGAAATAAACACTATAAGCACATCAGGTCTGATGCTTCTCAGCTTTACAGCAAGCTCCAGACCGGACATTTCAGGCATCTCAATATCTAAAAAAGCTATCTCTATAAGATTATCCTTTGCGTAAGCAAGTGCCTCCTCTGCGCACTCAAAGCCCTGAATGCCGTTCAGCTCGCTGAAAGCACGGCTTTCCCGCATAAAATATCTTATCATGATGGGTTCATCATCAACTATTATTGCTCTCATTCAGACCTCCTGCGTTTCCATTACTTTCTCACTGAACGGAGTTGATCAGAGCTCCCGCAAGTCTTTTGTTGTACTCTGCGGGGATCACTACAGTAGCAGTGGTACAGACGTCGGGCTTGCTGACGATATTCAGGGAAGCGTGTACAACCTCCTCCAGTCTGGAGCTTACATTCTTAAGGCCTGCCGATTCGGTCTGCCTGGATTCGCTTATCCTGTAGAATTCTTCAACATCAAAGCCCACACCCGTATCGAAGATTTGGACTATATAATTATTATTATCAATATAACTGCGTATGGAAACACTGCCCCCGCTGCTTCCCCTTTTATATATACCGTGCTTGATGGAGTTTTCCACAAGGGGCTGAATACTCAGCGGCGGGACCGCGAAATCAGAGCACTCGATCTGATAATCCACGTTCAGGCGGTCTCCCATGCGCATTTTTTCGATCTTGACATAGGATTCGATATTTTTGAGTTCCTCGGAAAAGGAGATGACCTTGACATCGGACATTGCTCTGACAGCGCCTCTCAGATAGGTGGTGAAATCCAGCAGAATATCCGCCGCATACTGAGGATCCTCGAAGATTATCTCTCTGATCGAAGCAAGGGTATTATACAGAAAATGCGGCTGTATCTGGCTTGCCATCAGCCTTGATCGGTTTTCTCTGTCAGCCTCCTGCATCTCCCTGTCGTTGAGTATGGCTGAAAATACCAGAAGCATAAAGAATATCAGCACGCCCAGAGGGAAGGTCTTTCTTGTTTCGTTGAACATGGCCGTTCCTGTGGAGCGATACAGATTAAAGCGGATAACATCGAAAATACCGGCCGAGCAAAGTATTGAAATGCCAATCATCGACAGCCTTCTTGACAAGGCGCTCGTATCCGCACCGGAGAAGGAATTCAGGACAAAAACTATTCCGTTGATTGCAATATAATAGGTCGAATAGCCGACAGTGACAGAAAAATGCATTATGTTGCTGTAATTCAGAAGACAAATCACGAATACGAACACTGTGTCCGCGCACAGAAGCATGGACAGGTATTTTCTTTTTCTTTTGCTGCTTTCTTCTATCATTATCCGTCCGCACAGCGGCAGTATCTGAGCGATAAAAGCAACAAATTCGAAGGTTGTTATCAGATAGGAGTCTATTTCAAAAAACTGCTGTATGCCCTCGGCGAGTATCATCCACACAGAGCTGAAAATGCCGAACAGAGCGACAAACAGATAATTCAGACTGCGATGCCTGTATCTCACCAGAATCGGCAGCGCAAGCAGCAGCACAAGACTTATGGTCAGAACAACGATAGCTATTATGAGCCGTCCGAATTCTATATCAAAATAGTAGTGATACGCCTTATCCGTAGGATAGAGCCACAGCTTTGCTATTCTGTTGAAGGCCTTGTTTTCCGTTGCGCGTATACACACTGTAAGCTCATGGCCCCAGGCATCGTCGGGTATGGTCACGAAATAATTATGATGGCAGATCAGCAGACCCTTTTCGTCTATATCAGCACCGTAGCTCATCAGAAGACTGTCTTGAAAATAAATATCCGTGACGGCATGATTGATGCCGAAGGTCAGCGTGGATTGCTCCTTCCTGATTTCCGGAGGAAGGAAAATACTCATGATGACCTTGTCTCCTTTATTAATCTGTCCGAATTCTATGCCATCTGTCGAACGGACGCGGCCATCGCGGTACTCTATGGTGCTTTTGGCATATGAAGACATATCTGTGTACGCCACAGGTCCCCTTTTGGGGAAGGTCGATACCAGAGAAAAACAGCATAATACGGATATTACGGTGATCAGCAGCTGGTTCCATTGTCTGCTGACCGGATTAGATGAATTAGGGTTCATAGTACTTTACAAAAAATTAACTTACTGCCGCAGTCTGCTTAAGGCTTTTAACGGCATTTTATAAGTTTATCATATTCAAACTGACAAAATACTGTATAAAATTGTTAATAATAGTATCAATTAGCTTATATCGGCATATAAATTGAACTGAATGTCATCTTTATTCATGTATATTAAGAGAGATTATAAATTCCGTCACGGACAGAAATGACCTTTTCCGTGACGGAGTATTAAAAATTACTATAAAAAAAATAAGAAAATTAAGATAAACATAAAATAGGAAGATTGTGTGCCCCCCCCGGCACAAAAGCATTTGGGAACTCCGGTTTTGCGAGATGCATCTGCCCTGCTTTTTTTGCAAAACAAAAGACAAAACCAAAACAGTTTTGTCTTCAGTCTCAGCCGGATCGCATATCCGGTTGATCAATTTATATTGTATGAATATTGCTGAAATAATTTCGCAAACACCAAACCGTGCTATGCCCTGCTATTTGCTTGGAAGTTTAATAGTCTCCTTCACATCGGTGATCTCACCCACACTCCTGACCTGCTCACGGGCTTCGTTATAGGCAGCTCTGATCCTGCCCGGAGCACCCCGGAACAAGGCTTCCAGCTTGGGTTCTCCGTCGGAGGAATTCTTTATCATACGGATGTAAACAGGATCATCTTTGATCGTGTTCACACGCTCGGTATAGTTATCGTTGTAGTTCAGGCCCAGAAGCAAACTGTCGAAAGCGAGCCCTTTCATGGAACTTCGGGGTTTTTTATCATTCAGGTACC
>JAZRXE010000037.1:0-14557 GCA_045600065.1 Anaerovoracaceae bacterium | reverse complement strand
GGGCGGCAGCAGCGGAAGGTCTTCCGAAGGGGCTTGCGACGCGGGCCCGCTGCGGGTCCCCGCCGAGCGGGAGCGTGCCTGAGAGTGCGGCACAGGAATCCACAGGTGAGTGATAAGTTCCACAATTATTTTACACTAACTAAGAGACAGAGAACCGTCCCCTGTCTGCTTTCTATGTATTGCATTATTCCGCCCAATAGGTCAAAATGTATTCGTATCCGGCGGACTCAGACTATTCCGGATATATTCCTGCCCCGGCGGACAGAAGCATGCCCTCCGGGCGTAAATGAAAGGAGCAAAAATGCCTCTCAAACTGATAAGACCCACTGAAGAATATGCAGCGCAGCTGATGGAATACAGAGCCGAAATGCTGGCAAACGGCGACAAGCTGGAGGGATGCGCCGGACTGGAGGATACGCAGAGCTTCGAGGAGTGGATCAAAATCGAAGAGCGCCTTAAGGAGGCCTACGGTGCTGCGTATGTGCCTACAGAGGTCTTTCTTGCCGTCCGCGAAGAGGACAACAGGCTTATCGGCATCAGCGATTACCGTCACCCGCTGAACGATATGCTTCTGCAGTTCGGCGGAAATATAGGCTACAGCATACGCCCCTGCGAGCGCAGAAAGGGCTTTGCCAAAGAAATGCTCGCGCTGATGCTGGATGTCTGCCGCCAATACGGCGAAACCCGGGTGCTGATCACCTGCGACAAGTTCAATTACGGCTCACAGAAAACCATCAGGGCCAACGGAGGTATACTGGAAAACGAGGTGCCGGACGGATCCTGCAGAAGCGCCAGCGGCTTTGTCCGCAGGTACTGGATAGAATTATAGCCCGGCTCTTTGTTCCAGGGCCTGCCCTATCGGCACTCCGCAAGCCTGCCGCGCCCCATGTCCTTTGATTCCGGCGCTGAAATCCGCCGGTGATCAGTCTGGTCTGGTCTTGAACTTGAGGCTCTGCCCTGTTATAATTTAAAAGAGATCTGTTTCAGGGCGGGGTGAAAGTCCCCACCGGAGGTATAGTCCTCGAGCGCAAGCTGAACCGGTTGGATTCCGGTACCGACGGTATAGTCCGGATGAAAGAAACGCAATTTTTTGCCTGCTCGGAATGCTCCGGGCTTTTTTAATCCCCAGGCAGATCCCGTGGTATGCAGCAATGCAAGGAGGGATCAAATGAACAATAACAAAGACGCTGGATTTCTGGCAAAAACCGGGGTGCTGGCTGCAGTATCCGTGGTGCTGGTCTTCCTTATTCATTTTCCTATCGTTCCGGCGGCATCGTTTCTGGAATATGACCCGGCGGATGTTCCCATAATGCTGGGGGCCTTTGCCATGGGCCCGGCTGCGGGTATCTATCTGACGGTGATAGCCGCTGTGATCCAGGGTATTACGGTCAGCGCGGCAAGCAGCTGGTACGGTATAGTGATGCATGTAGTGTCCACCGGGACCTATGTGATAGTCGCCGGCAATATCTACAAGCACAATCACAGCAAAAAAGGTGCAATCACCGCCCTTATCTGCGGAACTCTGGCCTGGACGCTGATAATGATCCCGGCAAATCTTCTGCTTACACCTACCTATCTGCAGATGGTCGGGGTGCCCGCGGAAGCCGCTCTGCCAACGGTAAAGGGCCTGCTGGGATGGATAGTGCTGTTCAACGCCATCAAATCCGGCGTGAATTCCGCAATTACCTTCCTGCTGTACAAGAGAGTATCCGGGCTGCTGAAATAGCTGCAGCCTCTGATTTAAGACAAGCTTCGGGGCGTTTTCCGTAAGCTTGTCTTTTGATGCCGCAAAGCCTTTAAGCTTCCGGTGTTTTTCCGGCAGTTTTACCTGGCAGCGGCGAAGTTTTAAATATGGCGGGCAGGGCAGTTGATCTGAAAAAAGGCCGGAATACGCAGCTGCGCTTACTCAAGCGTTTTTGCTCGGGCTATCGACCCGCACAATAGCCGGGGCTGCTTCAAAGCTTCAGCTATTGCTTTATGACTGCGCTGTGTCAAGGCTTGAATACACACGAAAAATGTGTAATTATATTATTAACTATTGTGTACAAGCTTGCTTTGACAGACGACGGAAAATGAACACTTTTAAACGGATTCTATGCCTCTTTACGGCACTTTTGGTAATGCTGCCCTGGGGAAGCCTTGCTGCGTACGGCAGCGGTCCCCAAATATACGAAGAACACACCGCAGACTGCTCTTACGGCGATTATGCCCTTCTTTGCGCAGAATATCTCAATTCCGTGAACCTTATGCAAGGTGCGGGGACCAATGCAGACGGCTCGGTGAACTATGCTCTGGACAGACCTCTCACCCGGGTCGAAGCCGTGGTGATGATGATCAGGCTGCTCGGAAAGGAAGATGAAGCATTACGCTGCACCGAAGGACATCCCTTTAACGATGTTCCCAGCTGGGCCATGCCTTATATTGCCTATGCTTACAGAAGCGGGCTCACAGACGGGGTCAGCCCCGATCGCTTCGGCACAGGTACGGCAAGCGCTGCCATGTATACCACCTATCTGCTGAGGGCAATGGGCTATTCTGATGCCCGCGGCGATTTCAGCTGGGATGATCCCTTCGAGCTTGCGGAAGCTTCGGGCATAGAGCTGGAGGGCGTAAGCACAGAAGCCTTTTTGAGATCCGATGCCGCCGTGTTATCGAGAAATTCGCTGTTCGGCACCGATAGGGCAGGCAGCAGGCTCTATCAGAGGCTTATCGATGACGGTGTCTTCAGCGAAGAGGACTTGCACCGCGCTGAAGAAGAGCTTGCTCAAAGCCTCGATGATGCAGGAGCATACGGACAGGATTCAGCCCTGACAGAAGACACAGAACACATAAAAGCTGAAAAAGAAGAGCCCAAACCCGGCAGCGCGGATTCCAAAGCCTTTGATTTTTCAATGGTTCCGGAGTACAGCGGTAAGGCGTCCGTAAGCATCAACGGAGGAGATCCCTTCTTTGAGGAAAACGACCTGAGCACTCAGGCTTTCGAATATTACAGTCCGTTGGATTCTCTGGGACGCTGCGGGACAGCCTATGCCAACATCTGCAAGGAGATCATGCCCACGGAAAAGCGGGGCAGTATAGGTATGGTCAAGCCCTCTGGCTGGCAGATCTCAAAATACGATTTCATTCCCAACCAGTATCTTTACAACCGCTGCCATCTTATAGGCTACCAGCTGTCCGGCGAAAACGCCAACACCTGCAACCTGGTAACAGGCACCTTCTACATGAATACAGAGGGTATGAACCCTTACGAAAACCGGGTGGCCGGTTATGTCGACCGCACCGGAAACCATGTGCTTTACAGGGTCACGCCGATATTTGCAGGCAAAGAGCTGGTTTGCCGGGGCGTTCTGATGGAGGGGCTTTCCGTTGAAGATGGCGGTGCGGGTATTCATTTCTGCGTTTTTGCGTACAATGTTCAGCCCAAAATAGCCATCGACTACGCCACCGGCGAGAATCAGCTCCTGCCCGAGGATAAAAATGCTGCCACACCAGGAGAAGACGGAGAACGGTCCCCCCGTGATACTGACACAAGAGAACCGTCCCCTTGTGACCCTTGTGACACTTGTGATTTTGTGCTCAATACACGCTCCGGGGTCTATCACTATCCCGGCTGCCCCAGCATTGATCTTATGGCAGAGCATAACAAGTCCTATTACAGCGGCAGCGCCGATGAGGTGGAAGCCATGCATTACAGGCTTTGCGGCAATTGCAGAAACCGACTTGGCCTGGAGTAGACCCTGACGGTCAAGGCTTATTACAAACGGAGAACTTATGAAAAAAGACCTATTGCAAAGCAAGCTTTATCTGTATCTGACCGAATTCTTCGCAGGTGTTTCCGTAATGGCTGTGGAGCTGGCAGCCAGCAGATTCATGGCACCCTATTTCAGCTCGTCCCAGATAGTCTACACCATAATCATAGGCACGGTCATGATAGCCATGGCCCTGGGCAACCTGTACGGCGGGCGCTCCGCAGATAAAGACCCCGATCCGGCAAGACTCTACAAGCGCATGCTCATCGCGGCGGCCTGGATAGCTGCCATTCCGGTGCTGGGCAGATATGTTATCATAGGCATCACCGGACTGCTGGTAATTTCAATAGATACCGGCTTTCTGACCATAGCGGCCTTTGCCACATGTATGGTAATCTTTGTGTTTCCGCTTTTTCTGCTGGGCACCGTGACCCCGTCTCTTGTCAGATACATAATGCAGGACGCGAAAAAAAGCGGCGAAATCGTCGGAAACCTCGAGGCCTGCAACACCATAGGAAGCATAATCGGAACATTCCTGCCCACCTTTGTGACCATACCGGCTGTGGGCACTGCGGCGACCTTTATTATTTTCTCCTCCGTGCTGGCGCTGATATCTCTGCTTTATTTTGCCAGCGTCCGCAGGGAGCGCACGGTCTGCATAGTCTGCGGCGTCATCATCGCCCTGTGCCTGTTTTTCGGCACCCGGGTATCCTTCGCCTTCTGGGATGACGATCTCAGCTACGAGGGCGAATCGGTTTACAACTATCTGCAGGTAAAGGAGGATGAAGAGAGCATAAGCCTGTCCACCAATGTGCTTTTCGGAGTACAGTCCATCAAGATGAAAACCGACGAGCTGACAGGCATGTACTACGACTGGGCTCTGGCGGCGCCTGCAATGGTAAACAAGAGTGAGAAGCCTGCAGGCCTTGCAGCCGGAACGTCTGATAATAGCGGCTCTCAGACTGCCGGGGACGAAATCGGCGGGCTTTCCGTGCTGGTGCTGGGCAACGGCACCGGGACCTTTGCATCCCAGTGCCTTAAATATTATCCCGGCTGCACCGTGGACGCTGTGGAAATAGACGGAAGCATAAACAGGCTTGCCCGAGAATACTTCGATCTTCCCGGGGAGATACAGCTTTACGAATATGACGGAAGGGCCTTTCTGCAGGCCATCGACAAAAAATACGACGTGATACAGGTGGATGCCTATCAGGACATTACCATTCCCTTTCAGATGAGCAGCGTGGAATTCTTCAGTCTGGTAAAAGATCATCTGAAGGACGGGGGCATAATGACGGTAAACATGAACATGCATTCCGACGGCGAGGAGAGCATCAACAGCTATCTGACCCAGACAATTTGCAGCGTTTTCGACTGCGTATACAGTGCCGATGTGCCTTACACCACCAACAAGGAGCTTTTCGCCTGCTGCGGCTTCGATCTTAAGGAAGCTCTGGCGGCCTTTGTGCCTCAGAACATGAGCGCCGACCTCAGCAGCGATCTTTCCGGGGCGCTTTCCGATGTTTATGGCGGCCTGAAGCAGTGCTCCGGGGGAGACAAAATTCTCACAGACGACAAGGCTCCCGTGGAGGTTCTGGGCATGAAGATGATAGACAGCCTCATACAAAGCGAGCTGGGCTACTACAAGTACATTTACAAAGAAAAAGGCCTTCGCGGCATGATAGAAGACCTGATGTAGGGCTGCTTTATCCTGCAAGCACAGCAGAAGCCCGGATGCAGGGCATTCCAGACTCGGCCGGATCACATAAGACCACTTTGCAGGGCACAAAGCCCGCAGCAATACAAAACCGCTCCGCCAAAGGCCTTGAGGCGTTAAGCTTCAGCCCGGGGGAGCGGTCTTTATTTTGCTTTGATGCTCTTTGATCTGAGATTTCCGTTCTCTTTGCCCTTGCATCTGCGGGAAGGCCTGTGTCGCCTTTACTATACCCGGATGCCCGCCGGGCCGGGATACAATATCAGAGCCGTCATAAGCTTCGGCCTGGATTCAGAACACAAGAGAACCGTCCCCTTGTGTCCATTGCTTCAGAACACAAGAGAACCGTCCCCTTGTGTTCCCCTTGTGTTCTCTTGTGTCGCACGGGCTACAGCAGGATGCCGAAGCTTTTCAGCGCAAAGATCCACAGGAATACGGTGATCATGGCAAAGCAGGATGTCAGTGTGACTATCATACCGGCCAGATCTCCGTCGCAGCCAAAGGCAGCAGACATGGGATAAGAGCTCACCGCAGAAGGTGTGCCAAAGGACAGCACCGTGGCAAGGACCATCTTCTGATCCCAGCCCCAGACTATGGGCAGGATCACGAAGATCAGAGGCAGTACCACCAGCTTGGAAAACACTACTACGCTGACAGTGCCGCTGTTGCGCTTGATGGCATCCAGATCGAACCTTCCGCCCAGCAGAATGAACGCCAGGGGAACTACCATTCCGGACAGAGAGGAAATGCAGGTCTCGCCGACTTCGGGCATGGGTATGCCTGCAATATTCCAGACAAATGCCAGGGCAAGTGCCTTGACCAGAGGATTCTTGGCGCAGCTTATGAGCATAGCGCCCAGAGAGTTGGAATTATCATCTGCGGGAGCTTCGCCTCTGTAGACCTTGGCCTTGTTGCCGAAATACTGGACTATCATGACAAAGACTATGTTGCCTATAAGAACCAAAGCAGCCAGGATTAGAACTATGTCGGACACCTGGTCCTCTCCGAATACTGCCGTGGCAACCGGAAGGGCAAACAGCATGGTATTGCCGCGAGTCCCGCAGTGGATTATGGAGCCCTGCTTGCCCGGATCATCGGTGAGCCTGACTGCAAGCATCCACATCAGACCTATGGCTATGAGCTGTCCTGCCATTACATAGTAGGCTGCAGGGTCTTTTCCGAACTGGCTCAGATCGGATTTGTAAAGACTGTTGAACAGGTTGATGGGCAGCAGGCCCCTGTTCAGCAGCACCGATACCTGGGCGCAGAAGCTTTCGTCGATTATCTTCCATTTTTTCAGCAGCATGCCGAAAAACAGATAGATGATCAGCGGGAGCATTACTTTACAAGTTACGATAAAATTTTCCATTAATACTTCTCAGCTCCGAAAGCTGCAATAAGCTTTCCGCATTCCTCCACATCGGAGACACTGACCATCTCCTGAGGGGAGTGGATATATCTGGTGGATACGGATATGCCTCCGGCCATTGATCCGCCCTTGCTCAGCTGCATATTGCCTGCGTCTGTGCCTCCGGCCCTGATCACGTCTCTTTGTATCTTTATCTTGTTCTTTTTTGCCAGCTTTTCCATGGCCTTTACGATATCCGGGTGGCAGATGACGCTTCTGTCCATCACCTTGACCGCGGCGCCGCCACCGGCGCTGCTGCTTCCCAGATGGGGAGCCTTGGGAATATCATCGGAATGAGTCGTATCCACTGCTACGGAATACTGAGGTTCGATGGTAAAAGCAGCAGGCTTGGCGCCTCTGCAGCCAACCTCTTCCTGTACGCTGAATACGAACCAGCAGTCGTTCTGCTCGTCGCCCTGCAGCTGCTCCATGCCCAGAAGAAGGGCTGCGCAGCCTGCTCTGTTGTCCAGATAGGGTGCGATGATGAACTTTCCGCCGGATGTAAGTATGGCCTGGGTATCGAATACCGCCATGTCTCCTATCCTGACCATCTTCAGAGCTTCCTTTTTGCTTGTGGCTCCGATATCTATAAACTGGCTGTCGTTTCCTATCTTGCTTGTATTGGTCTGGGCCTCGGCGTCGATATAGAGCACGCCCTGCACACCGTTTTCGAAGCGCACCGGGCAGCTTATCACATTGGCAGGCCTGATTCCGCCCACGTAGCCGACCCGAAGAAGGCCGCTTTCCTCCACATAGGTGACCATAAAGCCTATGGAATCCATATGCGCGGAATACATGATCCTCTTGCCCTTGCCCGGCTTATGGAAGATCAGATTCCCCATGACATCTGTGCTGCACTCATAGCCCCAGGGCTTTGCAATGGATGCGATGGTGCTGCGTACTCCGCCTTCACAGCCGGCGGGTCCGAAGGATCTGCACAGCTTCTGAGTCAATTCGTAAGTATCCATTATTTATCTCCTTTACTGAGCCTTGCCTGCAGCCACAGCCTCGATGAACAGCTGGGCCAGCTTTGCAGCGTTTTCTATATCGCTGATGCCTGCGATGGTGGACGGGCTGTGGATATTGCGCACGCCTACGGAAATATTGGCGGCTCTCACACCCTCCCTGCTTCTCTGGACCACGGAGGCGTCCGTGCCTCCGGCTATGCGGTTTTTCACCTGCCAGGGAATACCTGCCTGCTCTGCCAGTCCGCTGAGCAGATAGAAGAGTCCGCGGTCATAGATAGTAGAACCGTCTACGCAGCCTATCACAGGGCCTGCGCCCACTACAGTTATCCTCTGACCCTCAGGAATGGTGGGGATGTCCGAGCAGCTGGCCCCCTCCAGAATCAATGCTATATCCGGCTCCACCGAGAATGCGCTGCCGTAAGCGCCTCTGCAGCCAACCTCCTCCTGAACGGAGAACACATAGGTAATATCCATGGGCTGATCCCTGCTCATAAGCTCCAGCATCAGAGCGCAGCCCCAGCGGTCATCTATGGCCTTTGCCTTGATGCGGTCGGTGCCGAACCTGAGGAAATCCGAATCGAAGACTATGTAATCTCCGAGAGCGATCTTTTTTTCCGCCTCGGCTTTGGAGGAGGCCCCTATGTCGATATACATCTGATCGAAGCCTGGAGCCTTCTTTTCTTCTGCGGCGCTGACCATGTGGAAGGCCTTAAGGCCTATGACACCAGGCACCATATCGTGACCTATAAAGACCCTGCGGCCCAGGACGACACGCCTGTCTATGCCGCCAACAGTTTCGAATTTTACATAGCCGTTGGCCTCTATTCTGGTGACTATAAAGCCGACCTCATCCATATGGGCTGTAAGCTCCAGCTTGGGAAGCCGGACGTCAGAAGGGGCGCTGCCTTTTTTTTCCACTATCACATTGCCCATAATGTCTCTGCGCACGCTGTCTGCATGGCATTTGTTTACGGCAAGATCGATGATAAGATCCGAGACCCTGCCTTCATCTCCGGATACTCCGGGCAGGCAGCAAAGCTGTTCTAAATATTTAAGCAAGAGAGCACCTCCTCTCCGGGATCCCGGGCAAATGCCGCCGCAAGCTCAGCCAGAAGACCCATATCCTTAAGGCTTCCGGCCTCCTGGGGCGTATGCATGTATCTGAGAGGCAGTGAAAGCACCGCGGTGGCTACACCCTCCCTGCTGATCTGTACAGTCCAGGCATCCGTGCCCGTGTTTCCGCCAGCCACATCGATCTGATAGGGGATGCGCTTTTCGTCTGCCAGGGCTCTGAGCCTCCTGACCACAGCAGGACAGGTGTTGGGGCCTACGGTTACTGTGGGGCCTTTGCCAAGCTCGCTGACAAAATCCTTCGGGGCCACATCGGGCGTCCAGGCGTGGCATACATCCACAGCTATGCACACATCCGGGTCTATTCTGTATGCGGCGGTGACCGCGCCTCTCATGCCCAGCTCCTCGCTGATGCTGCCCACAAAATATACGTCCCAGGGCAGCCTTGCATCCTGAAGAAGCTCCGCGGCCTTGGCTATGCCCATAAAGCAGGCCCTGTCATCGAAGGATTTTCCGCAGACTGTATCGTCTCCGAGCATAAAGAAGGGCGATCTGAAGCTTACGGGAGTGCCTACCGGAATCTTCTTTTTGACCTCCGCGCCGGAAAGCCCCGTGTCTATGCGCAGATCCTCCATGGGAATGGATTCGGTCATGGCAGAGGCGCTGAGTCCGTGGGGAGCCGCCGCGCCGACCACGCCGAACAAGGGCGGTTCTGTGAGTATGGTCAGCTCCCTGGCAGGCAGCATACGCCTGTCTACGCCGCCAATGGAGGCAAAGCGCAGGAAGCCCTCATCGTAACCTGTGACGATCAGACCTATCTCGTCTATGTGGGCGATGAGCATCAGTTTCTTTGCATTTTCCAAGCCGCATCGCTTAATTGCGATGACATTTCCAAGCTCCGTGCAGCTCACCTCGTCCACATAGGGAGCCAGTATCTGCATGCATTTTTCGGATACGGGAAACTCGAAGCCTGAAGGGCCTGTTTCCAGGCTCAGTTTTTTCAGTTCTTCTGTAATGTTCATTCTGTCCTCTTAAAAACAACTCAGGGGCGGGCACAGCAGCCAAAGGCTCAGACCTGCTCCCTGTCTTATGGATATAAAGCCGGAATACTCCGGATTGTAACTGAAATATGCGCCGGGACCGGCGCTGCTTTCCCGCCGTCACACGGCGGAAAATTCCTGTTACCCATATTAATAATATCAAATTTTTTCCTGATAAGCGACAAATAAGCGACAAAGTTTTCAAAACTTATAACAGCTCCGGGGAATATTTATACAGCAAATACAGTAAGCCTTTCTGCGGCATGACTCCAATCAAAAACCCCTTTCATCTATGCGATAAAAGGGGTGGATTTGCAGACTGTAAATCTGATGACGGCGGCTACTTCCAAAGCTGCCCGGGATAAAGCCCTTCGGCCTTCTTCCTGGCAAATGCCGCGGCAACAGGCTCTCTGTCCTGCTTGTAGGTTACACCGAACCACTTGTCGGGGCTTTTCAGCACATGAACCGTGGCCTTGCCCTCGTTTACCAGGTCTCCCACGACCTTGGGGATTAGATATTCGCCCTTCATGGGGTTTTCAGCAAGAGCATTGTCAAGGAAAGCCGGAAAACGCGCCGACAGCTCTGTCATAATTGACGGAGTAAAGCCGAACAGATTCATGGATACAGTAGTTCCTTCGGGAATAGTTGTCCAGCTGACGCCCTCATCCTCGGTAAACTGGATCAGATTGCCGTTCCTCTGGACCTTAAGGCGCTCATCTATCCGGGTCAGCTTATGCTCCCTGTTGGTCTGGCATACGCCTCTGGCAACGCTGCCGTTGTCGCTGAGGGTATTTTCTATCTGGTAGCCCACCATGCAGAAATCGTATTTATCGGTATCCTGAGCGGTGCAAAGATAGTCGTACATGGTCTTGAAGGCACCCGGGCCGTAATAATCATCCGAATTGACTATGGCAAAGGGAGCCCCGTCGATCAGGTCTCTGGCCGCCAGTATGGCGTGAGCCGTGCCCCAGGGCTTGATCCTGCCTTCGGGAAGGCTGTAGCCCTCCGGAAGATCATCCATGTCCTGATATGCATAGACAATGTTCATGCCCCTGGCCGCTCCGCGGCCCATGATCTCGTCCATATCCTCTTTCATTTCTCTTTTGATAATGCAGATGGCGGTTTCGAAGCCCGCCTGCCTGGCATCATAGAGGGAAAAATCTATTATGATCTCTCCGTCCGGACCTATGGGGTCTATCTGCTTAAGTCCGCCGTAACGGCTGCCCATTCCGGCTGCCATTACAACTAATATGGGTTTTTTCATAATCTTCTCCTGTGTAGGGCCCGTGGGCCCAAATCTCTCATCCTTTGCAGAGCCTACTTTTTTAAAGCCTCCTGCAGTCTTTTGGACTGGCTGATCATGCATTTGAAGAACTCCTCCACATAGGGAGCCATCTCCTCGCCTGCCTGAGCGCAGCGCTTATCCAGTATCTGCTGCTCTCTCTCCTTGTTTTCTGTCGCTATGCCCTGAGCCTGCTTTACCTCAGCTACATTTTTGCTTATCTCCATGCGCTGTATAAAAAGCCTGAGCAGCTGCTCGTCGGTCTGATCTATCTTTTCTCTGCATTCTGCAAGTGTCAGCATTTAACCTTCCTCCAGTCCGAGGACTCTGAGTATTCGGCTTGCGGCCTCTTCTATGTTGGAAATATCGGTGGCAAGATTGATTCGCACAAAGCATCCGAATCTGTCTCCGCCGAAATCCGCACCCCTGTCCGGAGCCAGCCTGCACCTGTCCTCAAAGAACCCGCGCAGCATGGAGGGTGTCGGGCAGACGGACGCGAAATCCGCCCACATATAGTAGCCGCCTTCTATGGGAGATACCACCACGCCGGGTATAGTACTGAAGGCAGCATTCAGGTATTCGTAATTTGCCCTGATAATGTCCGCGGCCTCTGTCATCCAATCCCTGCCGCATTCAAGGGCGGCGCTCAGGCTTGCAAAATCCAGGGCACTGCCCTGAGAATCGCCCAGCCTATCCTGAATATCCGTAAATCTTGCGCGGAATTCATCGTTGGGAATTACGACTATCACGTCCTGAATGCCGCAAAGTCCGAAGGTAACAGCAGGGCTGCTGATGCTGATGATATCCTGGCTGTAATCTGCCAGACTTACTGCGGGCAGGTATTTTCCGGGGCACCACTGGTAGTCGGAAAGACTTTCGTCCCAGACCACGGGAACACCGTGGGCACTGCAAATGTCCATAAGATTCATCATCTCGAACGCAGTCCAGACCCTTCCGCAGGGATTGTGGGGCGCGCTGATAAGCAGCAGCTTAACATCGTTCTCCTCGATATCCTTGCTTACACGTCGGAAATCTATCAGATATTTGCCGTTATCGTTACGGACAAGATCGGATGTTATGAGCCTGCGGCCGTTAAGAAGCACGGGCTCGTAAAGCGCGGGGCTTTCCGGGCTGAGAACCATTACGCTCTGTCCGGGCTCCGTGGTCATAAGGATGACCCTGCTGACCGCCGCCTCTATAGACGGGCTGTACCTTATCCATTCGCGTTTTATCTTAATCTGATGGCTTTGCTGCTGCCATTTTATGAAATTTTCGTAATACTGGTCCTCAACTGCGTAAATTCCCATGGAATCGCCAGAAACGAACTCCGCGAGTGCCTTTCTTACGCATTCGGGCATGTCAAAGTCCATCTCGGAGGTACAAAGCGGCAAAAGATCCTCGCTGCCGTAATCCTTCCAGAGATAGTCCCATTTAAGACTTTCAGTACCCTTTTTTTCTATATAATCTACAATCATTGCATTCTCCTGTAGGATGCTTACAGATATTCATATAATATCAAATCTTACGCAAAATAGCGACAGGAAAATGACTTTTGGCGTTATTTTTGTTTATTTTTTATTCACTTACCCCGGACGCGCAGTCCTTTATCTCTTGTCCCCGAAAATTGCCATATCTATTGCCCCGGCAGCCCTTGCCTCGCTTTCCTTGAACACGTGAGAATATGTATCCAGGGTGGTCTTGGTGCTCATATGACCAAGCCTGTCTGCAATGATCCTGGCGCTGATGTCCGAGTTTATCAGCAGGGAGGCATGTGTATGACGCAGTGAATGCAGATGGATCTGTGGAATATCCGCGCTTCGGCACAGCCCGGCGAGCCTTGGATTCAGATTGCAGCTTATAAGATAATCCCCGGTTTTGCTTGTAAATACGGCATCCGGACGCTTCCAGCGGGCTGCCCGCTCTCTTTCCTGCGCCTGCATGGCCTTATGCTCTCGGAGCATGGAAACCATGTGCTCTCCGAGAAGCAGCACCCGCCTGCTTGTGGCGGTTTTAGGCTCCGTAAGCCTGAACTCTCCCTTTACCCTGACAAGTGTATGGCGTACATAGAGCATGCCGTTATCAAGGTCTATATCCTTCCAGCTAAGGCCGCACATCTCACCGGCCCGAAGGCCCGTTGCAAGCAGCAGGTTTATTATGACCTCCAGCTGAAAATCATCCTGGGCATGGGCTGCCGCAAGCAGCCGTCTGCACTGGCCGGCATCCAGAAAGGCGGCAGGCTCTGTGTCTGTTTTGGGCGTTGTCACCAGCCTGCATGGGTTGCGGCGCATTATCTCTTTCTTTTCCGCTGCGGTAAAAATGGCGGAAAGGTTCTGTCTTACCTTGTTTACAGAGCCCGGACGCAAGGGCTTTGCGCCTCCGGCGCCCTTGAGCATTTTGGCGAACATGGCATCCAGCAGGGCCGGAGTTATGCTTTTGAGCTTTACATTCCCCAAAACCGGCATTACATGCAGCTCTATGGTCCTTCGAAATTCCAGCAGGGTCTTTTCCTTTAGCACATTGGGCGCTATGCTGCCGTAATACCAGTCCGCAAGCTCTCTGAAGTTCATGTTTTCGTCTAAGGATGTGTAGCCCTTTACGCTATCCTCCCATACCGCGGCAAAGGCCCTTGCCAGCTTTTCCGCTTTGGCCGGTGTGACTCCTGCCGGCGGCCTGTAGGTGGTGGTCTTTTTGATCTGGCGGCCGTCTGCATCGTAGCCCATGTATGCTGTTATGGTAAAGGTTTTTCCTCTTTTTCTTACGCCTGCCATAGTCGGCCGCCTCCTTTCTTATGGCTTTAAGCCGCAAATAAGCGACAAATATTTTCGCTCCCTTTGATATCAAGGCTTTTGCGCCCCGATATTTTTTCTTTTCAGAAAGGAACTAAAACTTATGTTAGATATTAAAAAAGGAACTGGTTTCTTCTGGGATTGGCCTGTGCACGCACTGTGCCTGATCATGTCTGTCATCGCTGAGCTGATCGGTCAGCAGAAGGTGAACCTGGGAATCCTCTCCTTCACCCTCTACCCCATGCTCTACTGCGTACTGATGGGCATCATCATGGGTGCCATCAATCTGCTCCCCATGTGGATGATGGAAACCGCATCCCCCCTGATCACCGTATCCATTCTGATGCTGGGCGCCCGTTCCATCGCAACTCTGGGACCCAACCTTGGACTGATCGTTCCTTCCGGCGCTGCTCTGCTGGCTCAGGAGCTTGGTAACCTCGGTACCATCTTCCTCTCCATCCCCGTAGGCGTTCTGGTATTCGGCATGGGCCGTTCCGTTGTAGGCGCAGGCTTCTCCATTTCCCGTGAAGGCTCCCTGA
>JAZRXE010000036.1:0-16586 GCA_045600065.1 Anaerovoracaceae bacterium | reverse complement strand
CCCTGGATCTGCACGCGTCCCAGATCATGGGATACTTCAACATTCCCGTGGATCATCTCGTGGGCCAGCCCGAGCTTGCCAAGTATTTCCTCGACAAGAAGCTCGATGATATCTGCGTAGTATCTCCCGACCACGGCAGTGTCAAGAGAGCAAGGAGCTTCGCCCATTACTTCGGTGCTCCCATTGCGATCATCGACAAGCGCAGACCCAAGGCCAATGTTTCCGAGATCATGAGCATCATCGGAGATGTAAACGGCAAGAACTGCATCATCGTAGACGACATGGTAGATACCGCAGGCACCATCTGCAACGCCGCAGGCGCTCTGATCGACGCAGGCGCCAAGTCCGTACGCGCATGCGCTACTCACGGTGTGCTTTCCGGCTCCGCCATACAGAAGATCAGCGATTCCAAGCTTTCCGAGATGGTATTCCTGAACACCGAGCGCATCCCCGAAGAAAAGCGCATAGACAAGATCACCGTTCTGTCCATAGCTCCTCTGCTTGCAGATGCCATAAGCAGAGTGTACAATAACGTGCCTGTAAGCCCCCTGTTCGAGGTCGAAGAGGAGTAATGTACGTCATCTGCGGCCTGGGCAATCCGGGAAGAGAATACGAAGCAACCAGACACAATATGGGCTTTCTGGCAGTTGACGTGCTGGCGGAAAAGCTGGGCGTCAGCGTCAGGCAGCTCAAGTTCAGGGCGCTTGTGGGAGAAGGACGCATAGGCAGCGAAAAGGTGCTGCTTGTAAAGCCCCAGACCTACATGAACCTGAGCGGAGAGAGCCTGCGTCCTCTGATGGATTTTTACAAGCTCGAACCGGAGAGGCTCATCGTTATTTATGATGACATAGATCTTGAAGTCGGCAGTATACGGGTCCGCGCATTCGGCGGGCCCGGTACCCATAACGGCATGCGCTCCATTGTGAATCTGCTGGGCAGCGACCGCTTCCCCAGAGTGCGCATAGGCACGGGTGCCAACGGAACTCAGCCTCTGGCTGACTATGTGCTGGGCAAGTGGACTGAAGGCGAGCGTCCTCTGCTTGCGGACGCGGTCAAAAATGCCGCGGACGCCTGCGAGACCATAGTTACCGAGGGCATTGACAAGGCTATGAATCGATTCAACATTAAGAAAAAGAATGATAATTAACTATACCGGCATAGCAGACAACAGGATAGCTCCTCTGGCTGCAGAGCAGCTAGATAAGAGACCGGGGCAGGGCTTGATAATATGTGCTTCGGCCGCAAGGGCCAGACGCATAGCAAGCGACCTGTCCTTTTTTTCTCATGCAAAGATACTTGTTCTTCCCGACCTGGATGCCGCCAGCCTGAGATACGACGCAAAGAGCACGGGCCAGCTGGCTCAGCAGCTTGCCGTACTGACAAGCCTCTGCTCGGGGGAACAGTGCATAGTCGTGGCTCCTGTGATGGGAGCCTTGAAAAAGCTGCCTCCGGCAAGTGTCTACGGATCTGCGCTCATACGCATAGACAAGGACAGCCTGGTGGAAAGAGACCGGCTCATAGAAAAGCTGGGCGCCATGGGCTACGAGAGGAACAGCACAGCTGAAGCTCCCGGCCAGTTTGCTGTCAGGGGCGAGATCATCGATATCTTTGTACCCGGCGCCGGTATGCCTGTAAGAATAGAGCTCTTCGACAACGAGATTGATTCCATGAGAAGCTACGATCCCATGACCCAGCGCTCGGTAAAGCATCTGGACAGCATACTGATAAGCCCTGCACGGGTGCTAGTAAAGGACGAAGAAGCCTTTGCCAGAGCATCCGGGGGAATTGCCTCCGCCTACAACAGGGCGGCAGGGGCAGCCGACGCCCAGGGGGCGGAAAAGCTCAGAGAACAGAGGGATTATCTGATAGAATGCATAGAAGAAGATATGAACTTTCAATATCTTGAGGGCTATATTTCTTACTTCTACGACGAGCCCCAGCATGTCTGGGATTACATGAAGTCCCCCTCTTTCATTGCGGTGGACGATCCCTCCAGAGTGGCCGAAGCGCTGGATTTTTATGAAAAAGAGGACGCCGAGGCAAGAAGGATACTGCTGGAGCGTCATCAGGGAATAAAAAAGGATTTTGCTTCCTATCCGGATCCTTCGGATCTGGAGCTTGTAAACGCCTTCAGCAGCCCGGATACCGATGTCTGGTATACCATGCCCTTTGCGCAGCGCATCAGATACACAGACAGACTTGACGCCTTAAAGGACATGAATTCCGCTCAGGCTCCGGTCTTCGGCGGACATATGGATGTGCTGGAAACAGAGCTCAGGCGCTTTGCGAAAAAAGGCTACAAAATAGTGATAGCATGCTCATCCTCCGAGCGTAGCGATAATCTTAAGGATTTTCTCGCCCGCAGGGAGCTTGCGGGCAGGGTCGAGCTCAGGCAGGGCAGCCTGAGTGCCGGTTCCGAGTTCCCTACTGAAAAGCTTCTTTATCTGAGCGAAAGCGACATATTCCCCCATACCAAGCAGCGCAGCCGCAGCAGGCAGGGCCGCAGAAGGGAGATCAAGGCTTTTACCGATATCAATGTGGGCGATTATGTCGTACACGAAAACCACGGAGTGGGCAGATTCACGGGGGTGGAAAAGCTTGCGGTGGACGGCAGCGTCAGGGATTACCTGAAGATATGCTACGCCGCCAACGATGTGCTCTACATACCAGTGGACCAGATGGAATCCATACAGAAGTATGTAGGCTCCGAGGGCGTGGAGCCGAAGATCAACAGACTTTCCGGAACTGACTGGGTCAAGACCAAGGCCAGGGCCAAGGCCGCCATCAAGGATATGGCAGAGGACTTTCTGCGCCTTTCAGCGGAAAGGGCTCTCAATCCGGGCTATCAGTTCGGCCCCGACAGCGTGTGGCAGAAGGAATTTGAGGAAGCCTTCCCTTACGAGGAAACAGACGATCAGCTTCGCTGCGCGGAGGAGATCAAAAGGGATATGGAAAAGCCCTCCGCCATGGACAGGCTGCTCTGCGGAGACGTGGGCTACGGAAAGACCGAGGTTGCTGCAAGGGCGGTGTTCAAATGCCTTGAGCAGGGCAAGCAGGCTGCAGTTCTGGTGCCTACCACAATACTGGCAAATCAGCATTTTTATACCTTTAAGGAAAGAATGGCAGATTACCCCTTTAATATTCAGGTCCTCAGCCGTTTCCGCACTGCCAGGCAGCAGGATCAGATAATCGAGGATCTTGCAAGGGGCGATGTGGATCTGGTAGTAGGCACTCACAGGCTGCTGTCCTCAGATGTGCGCTTCAAGGATCTGGGCCTTCTTGTGATAGACGAGGAGCAGCGCTTCGGCGTGGAGCACAAGGAAGCTCTGAAAAAGCTGAAGGCCAATGTGGATGTGCTCACCCTGTCTGCGACTCCCATACCCAGGACCCTGCATATGTCACTGATAGGCGTTAGGGATATGTCTGTCATCGAGGAGCCTCCCATGGACCGCTATCCCGTTCAGACCTATGTAATGGAGCAGGACGACCAGATGATAGCAGATCTGATACGCCGCGAGATAGAAAGAGACGGCCAGGTCTATGTGGTCTACAACAGGGTCAGAGGCATTCAGGCTATGGCAAGGCGGCTCCAGGAGCTTGTTCCCGAGGCAAAGATCAGCGTAGGACACGGGCAGATGGCAGAGCGCCAGCTGGAGGATGTCATGATGGACTTTATGGAGGGAGGCAGTCAGGTGCTGCTGGCTACCACCATCATAGAATCCGGTCTGGATATTCCGAATGTAAATACCATGATAATACTGGATGCGGACCGCTTCGGGCTTTCCCAGCTCTATCAGCTCAGGGGCAGGGTGGGGCGTTCCAGCCGCATTGCCTATTGCTACCTGATGTACAAGAAGGACAAGGTGCTCTCCGAGCTTGCGGAAAAAAGGCTGCGTGCCATCAGGGAATTTACCGAATTCGGATCGGGCTTCAGGGTCGCCATGAGAGATCTGGAGCTCAGGGGCGCAGGCAATGTTCTCGGTGTCGAGCAGTCCGGCCATATGCTTTCCATAGGCTATGAGCTTTATTGCAAGCTGGTGGACGAGGCCGTGGCAGAGCTTAAGGGACGCACCGACGAGGAGAGGCCTCTGGAGGCAGACAGCGCGGTGGAGCTCGCATTGGCAGCCTATCTTCCGGAGTCCTATGTGGCGGATGAGCTGACAAGACTGTCGATGTATAAACGCATCGCTTCTGTGTATAATATTGACGATCGCATGGAGGTCACAGATGAACTACTTGACCGTTTCGGAGACCTGCCCAGAGAGGCCGAAAATCTTCTGGATGTGGCCATGATAAGAAATCAGGCTTCAAGATGCGGCATCAGCAAGGTCGTCCAGCAGCAGAACCAGCTTGTGTTCCTGTTCGAAGAACGCAATGCTTTGGATCCTCAGATGTTTATCAAGCTTATGGATAAATTCGAGGGCAGGCTGAATATATTCGGAGGAACAAGTCCCAGAATCAGCCTTACGCTTAGCGGCGTTCCCGTGGCTCAGGAGGCTCTCGCACTGCTCGAATGCTTTATGAATAAATAATCGTAATTCTTGCATATTTTAAAAAAGTTTCAAACTCCTGAAACGGACAAATAAAGTGTCTTTTATATAAGGATGCCTCTGCTTGCAGCGGGCATCCTGTTTTTTTTGCGATGCCGCAGCGGAGGCCTTCCTTACGGCATTTTTATTGCTCTCTTTTAAGTTCCGCAAGCCTTTTTTCCGGTATGGAAAACACTCGCGGATTTATTAAATCTATGTAATTTTTACGCTTATTCCTGTTATGATTTTCTGTTTGCTCCCGCTGCCGGAAAAACTGCCCGGCACGAGCCGGATAAATCTGCAATTTTATTGAAAAATCAAGGCTTTAACAGTTTTTTTACTTGCGAAAATATGTGTATTGTCATATAATCATATGGATTATAGAAAATTCATTTTTATTTTATTTTTAAGGGATTCGTCCCCGTATACATCAAACCGACAATGGCAGAACTCAGAAAAGAAATCCAATCAGAAGTTGAACAGTTAAACCGCTCATATCAGCGACGTCTCGTATGGTACAGGGTGCTCAGCGCCCTTATGTGCGTAACTGTTTTTATTACCACCTACGCGCTTATACTCCCTGCGATCACCATGGACGAGGACGAGGGCGCATTATGCGGAATGGCAGACCACAGTCACACAGAGGAGTGCTATGACGAGCAGGGCGAGCTCATCTGCGAGCTGCCCGAGCACGAGCATGACATGAACTGCTTCGCTCCTGTTGTCGAAATCGCGGAAACCCTTTGCGGCTTCAATTATGAGCATGTTCATACCGAAGACTGCTATGCTGCAGGCCAGCTCATATGCAGCATGCTTGAGCATGTCCACAGCAGCGCCTGCTTCGATGATCCCGATGCCGTCGTATACGGCATACGCACTTTAGAGTCCGAACCGGCAGACGACGGAGCGGTTGCGGTAATCTGCGGAACCGTCCCCGAAAATGCCAGAGCCGAGATCAAAGCCGTTCCTCTTTCCGAAAAAGAGCTTATTGCCTATTTCGGCAAAGACAGGGCAGCCTTCATGACCGGCTATGTTGCCTATGATATAAGCATTACAGTGGACGGAGAGGTCTGGCAGCCGGACAGCTCTGTAAGCGTTACCGTAAGACAGCCCGAGCTCGATATGGACGGCAGCGGCATTCTGGGCCTTGCCCATATAGAGGACGGCGCGGATAAGGCTACGGACATAAATGTCAGCAGATCCGCAAACGGAGATGTGGAATTTACCGCGGAAGGCTTTTCTCTGTATGTCTTCTACACCTCGTTTACCGTAGACTTCAGCTATGCAGGCAGATGTTACAGCATGAACGGCCTGGAGACCATGTATCTCAGCGAGCTGTTTGTCAGGCTGGACATAGACTTTGATCTGTCAGAGGTTGCCGGAGCCGTATTCAGCGACCCCGATCTTCTTGAAGTTGAATCGGACGGCCAGGGAGACTGGCTGCTCAGATCTCTCAAGCCCTTTACATCCAACGAGGTGCTGATAGTTACTTTTGAAGATGAGTCCGAGCTTATAATCAATACCACAGATGCTGTCGATCCAACTTCCGTAAGCTGGAACGCATCAACAAAAAGAGCGACTATTACGGTAAGCGGTACAAGCAGTCAGAACGGAAATCATACTGTCTATCTCCAGTATTCATCCAGCTCTAATTCTCAGAGCTTTACAAATGCCGCGTCTCAAACGGGTGTTAAAAACGGAGAAAGCTTTTCGATTTCCTATACCGTTCCCAACAACGGAGATCAGATCAGCAATTACAGTTCTTGGCGAGTAAACGATGGTGGTAAAATTACCGATATCGAACCCATTTATCAGCTGCTGAACAAGATTTCCATCAGCCCCTCAGTCAAGGCCGGCTATTCTTCAGCCACCTTTGAGGCGTGGCTCACGAACGAATACACTGGCAAGGAACTGTACGGCAGCCCCTCTGCTCCCTTAACCATGGCCCAGCTGATGACTGCCTTTGATTATTATTATACCGGCAATGTTGTGCAGCTTCCTGTGGTCTGGTGCTATCACAGCGGCCAGAGCACTCCCTACGCAAAGTATTACAATCTGCACGATGCCACAACGGGCAACTCTGCTCTTGCCGACGGCGATACCATCGAGCTTCACGGAAATACCAAGGAGACCAGACAGAGCGTCATTCAAAAGAGCATAGTGCTGCGCTCCGATCCCCAGACTTCTGAACCCTATACCCTGGATTTTGTTACCACCGACGAATATTTCATTTATGAGAGCGTTGCCTGCAACAAGCACCCTGATCCCAATGTGGGCACAGTGTCCGAGCTGCTGACCAGAGACTGCATAACAGTATGCCCTGCGGACTATTACAGCGAAAACCTTGAGGTCGTTTTCGAAAACGTAATCCTCGACGGCTTTGACGCCTATCATAAACTCAACGACATTAATGATTACCATATCCTGCAGACCATTCACAACGTGGAGCTGACTTTCTCCGGTGTGACTGTACAGAACTTCAACATCCAGAGCGGACTGAACTCCAACGGCGCCATTTCCCAGGACGGAAGAGCCGCATACGATGCTGCTTCCGGAAGCTACGGAAACAGGCTCATCCTCGATGACGGCACTGTCATAAAGAACTGCAGCTCCTATCAGGGAAGCCCGTACAGCACAGGCGGCATCATGGTCAACGATGCTTATCTGGAGATGAACGACGCTGTAATAGAAGACTGCGAATCGCGCAACGGCCCTGCCATAGTGCTGAATTCTCTGAGCACCGGCTGCCTGAACGACGGCGCGATCATCAGGGATTGTCTTGCCAAAGAACAGGGCGGAGCAATACGCAGCAGCGGCAAGCTCTATATCAACGACGGCAGCCTTATTGAAAAATGCGGTCCTCAGAGCGGAAGCACAGCTCTGCAGGGAGGCGCTGTATTTAACAACGCCGGTATTGTATACATCAACGGAGGCTTGATCGAAGACTGCACAGCCAACATGGGAGGCGGCGTGTACAATTATGCAGGCAGTCTCTATGTTGACGGCGGCTCCATGAGCGGAAATACCGCATCGGACGATCTCAAGAAATACGGCGACATTTCCGCCACCCTTGGCTCTGCCGTCTATCAGGACGGAACCATGTATCTTTCCGGCGCGCCCGAATACGAGGCTGATCAGGACGTATATCTGCCCGAAGGCCGCGTGATCATCAAGAACGGAGAGATAGATCCCGAGGACAAGATTGCCGTAGTTCTGGAAGATGAGACCCGTTTCCGCGACATTCTCGTTTCTCAGGATGATGACGATTGTGTCGTCTCTGACGGAGATCTTCTGATGCTGGAGGTGAAGCTGTCAGAAAGTGCCGTGGCAACAGTGGAAAATAACAGAGTCAAATATCTGGCGTCTGTTTACTGCGCTGACGGATTGGACAGTGCCGCATCCGGCGATGCCGCCAATGTTATCGAGCTGGATATCAGCGAGGTTCTCGTGGTCCGCAAGGTTTGGAGCGGAGCAGAGCCTTCGGAGAGCCACAGCCCCATAACCGTATATTTGTTCAAAAACGGAACAGAGGATCCCGTGGATCATCTGACCCTTAGCGACTCCAACGGCTGGACAGGCAGATTCGGCAACATCGAGGTCGGTCAGGACGGCAGCGTTTCCTATACCGTAAGCGAGAACAGGGTCAGAGGCTACAGCACCGAATACAGCGATATAGTATATGACGAAGGAGCAAACCCCGGAGTTTTGCCCGGTTACTATTCCGTAACTATCACCAATACAAGAATATACGATCCCGTCCAGCCCGGGACTGTGGATCCCGTCGAATATGCAGACAGCAATGTCAAAATCAGCAAGAAGATCGATTACCTGGGCGATAATGAAGACAGTGAGGGCAATATTCCTGACGGAATGAGCGATCTGTACAGGCTCTATATAAGCCTGGAAGCGGAAAAGCAGCCTGTAGATCTGCTGCTGGTGCTGGATAAGTCCGGCTCAATGAAGGATACCCTGGGCGGAGGTACTGCAGACAATACCAATGCCGATCCTTCGGATGATTCAAGACAGAAAATACTTCTTGACGCCCTTAACGGGCAAAAGATCGGCGACAAGTATAACGGTTTTATCAGCAGATTCCTTGCTGCAGATCCAAACAACGATCTGGCCATTCTTACCTTTGACAACGATTCCAGTTATACCGACGGGCGGTATATTCACAAGTGGGGCGACACAACCGATCATATAATCTATGGTCTTGAGGATTCCCAAATGATGCCCGAAGGCGCCACGAACTACACAGCGGCACTGTATACCGCCGATCTGATATGGAAGGATGAGGCTCGTAAGGAGGCTGCCGAAAAGCTTGCTTTGGGATCTGATTATGTCGAACCCAAGAAGATCATGATATTCCTTTCTGACGGCGAGCCTACCATTGCCTATACTGAAAACGATGACGGGAAATTCCTTCAGAGGGGACTTTCTGGCAGTACTCCTATAGGAAACGGTTCGGCAAATACAAATGGCAGCTCATTTGCACAGCATGTATGGACAGTGTTGATTCTCGGTCAGTATGAATCCAGTGGAAGGGAAAAGTTCCGCGAGACGTATCTGATCGGAAAAGACGCAAGCTTTTATGATGACGATGGCTTTTCGCCTGCCGGTCTCAATGACTATATACCCGGTTCATTCCTGGTGGATTTCCCGGCGGTATCAAAGATCAGCAACATGAATATCGAAGTTCCCGGTTGGGCGAGCTGGCCCTTCGGTGAAATTGATAACGATGTGTTTACACCTTTCCTGGACACCATCAGGCCTGTTTTCCCGGAGCCGGGCACCTCTGGTACTAATGACTATTCTCCCGTCGAAAACTGGCTGAAGAGCGGCGTAGTCAAACATATCGGAGAGTATTTCGATATGTTCTGGCTCACCGAGTGGGCATACAAAGAATTCGCCGGGATACATCCGGATGTCGTTACCTATACGATAGGATTTACCGAGGATACCGACGGAAAGTACGGACCGGAGCCTGCTGCCGGAGAAGCAGATACCCGCCGTGAAAAGGCTGAGGTACTCAAATACATGGCAGGCGAGAAGGACGTCCCGACCAGGGATTGCAATCGCTACATCCAGTGCAACAGCATAGACGGACTTTCCGAAAGCTTTAACACAATAGTATTCCTTTCCGGTATCAGTATGACCGACGAGCTCAGCGATTACGTAGAGTTCGTTTCGGATCCGGAGTTCGTGATCACTCTTACCGATCCGGGCTACAATACTGAAGCGTATGCGGATTGTTATCCTTATCTCTATACCGAGGATGATGGCTTTACACAGCTGGGACTCGATCTGCTGGTAACTGAGGCCGATCCCTCCAACCCGGACAAAGCTTACACCAGGATAGATCTGACTGAAAAAATCGTGGATGTCGTATTTAAACCCAGCGTTGTGTTCAGCAGTGAAATGAAGGTGGAGGCTGCCTTTACCGTTCAGCTTACCGAAGCTGCTTATCGGGACAAGGCTGTCTACGGTGAGGGCTACAACGGTACCCTTGGAGATATCGGCAAAATTCCCGCGGGCGGAACGGCGGCTGACAGAGAGCTGATCACGGACTATGATCCCGATCATAATACATCCTCCGGAATGCCGGGCTTTTATTCGAACGATGAAGATAATTCCCATGCATCCTGGAGGCGCGGAGATTATTATCCCGAGAATTTCCCCAGACCTGTTGTACAGGTTCCCGAATATGAGCTCAGGCTGCTTAAAACAGATAGCAAGGGCTCGCGTACACTGAGCGGAGCGGAATTCGATCTTTACCGCAAGCTCAATCAGGCAGGCAGCAGCGGCAGCGATCTCGAAAAGATCAATTCCGCGCCCCTTGTTTCGGATCAGAGTCATCCGACTACCGTGGGCGGGATCAGTCCCGGTGTGTACTACCTGTATGAAACCAAGGCACCCTCGGGCTTTGTCTGCAGTGAAGATCCTGTCATATTTACCGTAAGCGCACAGGGGATCACGATTTCGAGCTCTGAGCTTGCTTCGGTGGATTTTAACGACAGCTTTGAGCTCAGGATAAAAAACTACAACATATACGATCTTCCGGCTACCGGAGGAAGAGGCATTGCGGCTTATACATTTATAGGCATATCTCTTATGACGGGTGCTTTGCTTTATGGTATAATGTTCTTGATGAGAAACCGGAAGAAGAATTTGATATAAAATGGCAGATGTTGAAAGAAGAGTACAATTTGAGATAAACAGACTTAACCGCTCGTACAAAAAGCGCCTTAACCGGCTGCGCGTGCTGCGTTTTCTTATGTGCGTGACGGTATTTATTACAACCTATGCACTGATACTGCCTGCAATTACAATGGAAAAGGATGAGGGCGCCGTGTGCGGGATGATTGATCATACCCACACAGAGGAATGCTACGATCAGGAGGGCGCGCTTATATGCGGGCTTGCGGAGCACGAGCACGACATGGGCTGCTTCTCTCCCAGGGTGGAATTCATAGATACCATGTGCGGATACATGTACGAGCATAGCCATACAGATGCCTGCTATGCCGATGATGTGCTTATCTGCAGCATGGAAGAGCATACCCATACAAGGGCCTGCAGAAGCTATGTTCTGACAGCAGCCATAGACGAGGCAACCGGAATAGAGGTCTTCGCTCTGCCCGATTCCTTCGACGCTGATCCGGAGCAGATCAGGATCAGAGCTGTGGAAACAGACTCGGCATCCGCAGAGGAGCTTATTCGCGAGTACATGGCTGAATCCGTAAACGAGATCAGCTCCATACGCATATTTGATGTTCAGCTTCTTCTGGACGGAGAGGAAATAGAGCCTAACGGCCCCATAAACATCGCATTTACCGGCATTTCCGGGGACCCGGAGGCTGCGCTGGTATTCCATGTGGACGAGCAAAGCGGGATCGTGACCGATATGAATGCTTTCGGCGAAGACGGTCAGCTGTTCTTTGAGACCGATCACTGCTCTCTGTTCGGCGTGGTGGATACTATACCCGGTTCCGGAAAAGCTGTAACTGCATCAGTAGCTTCGGCAGCTTTCGACTGCGCAGGCGGTGTCATCAGCAGTCTGACTCTGAACGGAAGCAATACCGGTGCCGGAAACAATAATGAGAATAACACTTCAATCATACAATACAGCGATGACGGCGGTACCTCGTGGACCGATGACAGCACATCATCGAAAGTCATAACAGGAACCGGTTCGTATACCTTAACGGCTTCATCAGCTCTTTCAGGAGCCAATGTCGGCAGGATTTACCGGATCAAGGCTTACAAGGGCAACAACAATGTCGGATATTCTCCAACTCTGAATATTTTCAACATTACGGAAGCCGTAAAGCCCGGATTTGAAAGCTTCCTTGCCGGAAGCTATACCGATGATTTCCATCAGCCTGCACTGGGAAGCAGTCCCACCCTGGCACAGCTTCTTACGGCCTTCGGATTCTATCAGTCCCTGCCTGATGCCCGGATAATCAGCTCCGAGCCTTACGGAATTAACAATATCTCGGATGCTGAGATCAGTGTGGAGGGCAGCGGAAGCTATACCTATGCATGGTATTATCTGGACGAGGATCACGAATGGAAAGCCACAGGCTGCACCGCGGACACTCTTGTATTTGCATCTTTCGAGGATCTCCCGGAATACGGTGCTGATCTGAAATGCTATGTCTACGAAGGATCGGTCCTTAAGTCTATAGCCGGTCCGACATTCGTCAACCCCAGAAAGTATGATTTTGATCAGGCAGTAAACATCATAAATACAGATACCGGCCTTCATTTGAATGCCATAGTCGGAAACGGGAAATCTTACGACCTTCGCATAGATGGCGGGATATTCACCAAGGCTTTCTGGTACGCAGGCAGTGCATCCAATCCGGATGTTCCGTTTTATGATGCGGAAAGCTATAAAAATCATCTGTGTAAGGCCTATGTTGAGGCTTATGATAAAGCCATAAGCGAGGGAAGCAGTGCCGCGGATGCTCAGGCTGCCGGTAAGGCCGCCTTTGCCAGTGAATGGAACTTCTATCTTTACGATCTGTTCGATCCGGATGCGCAATCGATGGATCATATCGATCCTTATGACGGTGTTTCATATCCGAATGCAAGCTCTTATTCAAGTACGAGCGCGATCTGCACCTACGGTGATGAGATCCTGACATGGCCCAAGGCTGACAACGGATCCTTCCATACCACCACAAAGGCAGCTATAGATGCCCTTGACTACAGCTTCTTGGAAGACGGTATCGATTATTCCAATTTTATAAGTAAGCTGGATAAGTTCGCCACGGCGGATGAACCCGGAGATGCCAATATCGAAAGAAAATTCGATATCCATCTGATCGCAGACGGACAGGCAAAGGCCGATGCTCCGGTAGCGCTGCTGTTTGAGATATCCTCCAATTGGTATATGTTCGATATGGAGCACGCCAATGGCCAAATATCATACCACGGGACCGATAAAGGTACTCTCGGAGAAATTACCGAGCTGGGAACGATCTATGACTTCAAATGGGCCCTGTACGATCTGATCGAATACATTAAGAATCAGAATAAAGGAAATAACCTCGTAATGGGTGTTACAGAAGTCCAGCATGACGGATGGTATTCAATGTTCACGAAGGATGCCGATGGCAATGCCTGCTATGTAAGCAATAATTACGCGGTCTTGCGCCAGGCATTATCCGAATATGACGTATTCGGAAACTGCGAGCATGTACATTACGACAAAGACAGCTTTTCCACGGCTGTATCCGGTCTTGCGAACAATCTTTCCGGCTGGAAGGATATGTACGGAGCCGACATCAGGTATTCGGACATTCAAAAGTGCATAGTCATCATCGGCGGACCCACGGAGAATGTTAACGGTGAAGATGGTTACAATTGTAAATTGGAATGGGGCGATTTTGCCAGCAACGGCATGGACAGCGTTTACGGCATTCGGACCGATGATGGTATACCCTATAATACCGGGATACTGTCCTGGTTGGATATAGCAGCCAACAACGGTACTCCTTACGGCGCTGATCCTGTTTCCGGTGTGTTTTCCGGAAACGGCTTCACCAAAAAGTATGTTGCCACAAGCAGGGAGGACATTTTCGATGCCCTTGTGGACATCGTGGAAAATGAGAGAGGCAAGAAGCAGTTAGATATTATCGCGGAGGACAAATTCGTAGAAGATCCTGTCGTGAAGGATACCGTAAGCAAGGAGTTCGAATTTGACACTGCCGAGCTTGTGTATGCCAGATTGCTCAACAAGGACGGCAGCCTGATGTACGAGACTGTCATCGACATAGAAAACGAGCAGATCAGCTGCGTGGATGGCAGTGGAAACACCGTTGCCGTAAGCAATGCATCCTTCAGCTTTTCCCCCTCCAAGTCTGACTGGACCTCGCTCAGCGTGAGCTTCGACGAGCCCCAGCATGTTCATTACAATACCATCAACGATAAGGGCCAGATCACCGGCAGCGGGGATGCGGATTTTATTGCACATCAGAGCTTCAGCGTTGTTAAGAAGGCTAATAAGACTACAGAAGTGAGCCACAATTTCGGCAAGCTCTACAATACCAAGAAGCTGGAGCTGGTGTTCGGCATACAGGCCAGAGAGGACTACCTGGGCAGCAATAATGTGTATACCAATACGGGAACACCTCAAGCTGATTATTATCATTACAAGACAGACGAACCTGCAGAGCACTATTATGTTGGCTGCAAGGATACACCAATGGTAAACGTTCCTCTGGATTTCCGTGTTATAGACGGGAATACCGTGACTGTCCCTGTAGGGACCATGGTGGATCTGGAAGATCTTGATGCCGATCCTATTCCCGATCAGATCGAGGATCTTATGAACAATTACGCCCAGACCAACGGCGAGCTCAGCTATCAATGGCAGCGTCCCGATGGTTCCCTTGTGAATCTGGGCAGCTTGTCGGTGGTAAATGGCCAGCTTCAGGGAGAACGACCTGATCTCAGTACATTTTACACACCCAATGCGGCAGGCAATTACCGCGCTATGCTGAAGCTGACATTTACGCCTCTGCCTGCGCAGACAACCTCTGTCAACTTCCACAATGACGACGTGACGCCGGTTGCGGTGACTGCCAAGACCCGGGCCGGCAATGTGGGGATCATTGCTGTCGGTGAGGATTCCCTTACCTCGGCCCATATAGAAAAAAAGTGGAGCGGCAGCGGTTCTCACCCTGACACGATACAGTTCAAGCTGAAAGATCAGTTCGGTACATACGTGCTGGACGGTAGTTCAGCCGCGATTTATACATTGA
Source organism: Anaerovoracaceae bacterium (assembly GCA_045600065.1). GTDB lineage: Bacteria > Bacillota > Clostridia > Peptostreptococcales > Anaerovoracaceae > RGIG2707. The sequence goes on along the minus strand of JAZRXE010000036.1, from coordinate 1,786 downwards.
GCTCGTCAAATGACTGGATGTTGAATGTGGCGGATCTTCCCGCGATGAAGTCAGTGGACGGCACGGCTGTCGTCTTAACGTATACTGCAGAGGAGCTCGTTCCGGCCGGTTATAAGGCCCAATACGAGAATGATGCCTATTATCATAACGAATACGAGGGCTTCCTGGATTACAGCTTTACGCCGGATTACAAATCGCCGGATGCTTCGACGAAGCTGAAGCTGCATTACACATATAACGGAGAGGATATCATCTCCGGACTGATCCCCGCGACCGCCCAACAGTACAATGCCGAGACTACCTATACCGGTACTATCGAAAATCTGGCGACCGATGTTTCCGGCAATGCTTATTCCGGAGACATCAGCCGAGTGGATTACTGCAGCAGCAGCGGACAGTTCTATACAGCCTTTGTCGGCGAACCCCTTTACGGAGAAGTCAGCAAGCAGACCGCTGCAAGTCTGTATGTTTTCTTCAACGCGCCTGCAAAAGCCGACAAAACCACATATACGGTACATTATGTGAACAGAAGTACGGATCCGGATACATACGGTTCCTTTACCGCAAACAAGGCAAACTATGCTGCCGGAGCGCTGGCCACACTGACCAGCCCTGCCAAGCTGCCCATCGGAGAATACGAGATCACCTCTATCACTAATGACATAAGCACCAACTATGATCCGGCTCCCGGTTCCTGCTGCTGTACCCAGGATCCCGTTTATCTGCAGGCTTCTGTGCTGGTGGATGACGCAAACAAGAATAAGGATTGGACGCTCACTGTTTCCGGACCTGTCAACATCGGGACAGGGGTGTTCAAAATCAAGCCTCCCAATAATGCAGTCGGGACCACATATACTGCCATCTATGCCGGAAATAATGGTTCTATACCGCTGCCGCCAGGAGAATACGAGATAACTGATGCCGTCAACGGCGGCAATCACATGAGCCCTTTGCCCACAGCCTCCACAGTGACGGCTCCGAGAAGTGAGAGCAATATATTCAGTTTCCCCTTTACATTCCCCTGCAATGTGGCTTCGGGCACGGAGCTGTCTGTGTATTACACCCTTGACGGCACAACTCCGAATGATAACAAACCCTTCACCTGGACAGCAGATCAGAACTATACGGAAGGTCAGAGCGTTGTCATTTCCACACCGGAGCTCAACGGCAGCCAGTTTGCCATTACCGACATAACCAGGCCGATGAAGATAAATAATAAAAATACAAATGTTTCATTCTACAGGCTGCTGGATGCCGGATGCACCACCAGAAGCGAGATCAAATCGGTCACCTGCTATCCGCAGATAACAATTGAAAATATGCCCTCTGATATGTACGATCTGCCTGCAACCGGAGGCAGGGGCACACTGGGCAGCACGCTGCTGGGCAGCTTCCTTATCATCGTTTCCGCACTTGCAGGCCTACTGTAGCAAAGACAGGGAACACAGGGGGACGGTTCTTCTGTGCTCTTGAAGAACTCTTCCTTGGTATATCGGGTGCACAGAAGACCCGTCCCCCTGTGTCTTGATAATACAGAAAACCGGTGAAATGTGAAAAAGAAATCTTTAGAAAAGAAGGACCAAGTGCTCGCAAGAGCCAAGGTCCTCTTTTTTTTGATAATAAAACGAGTGTGTGGAATGAATCTGTCTTCCATTCAAGAGCACAGAAGAACCGTCCCCCTGTGTCCCAGAAGAACCGTCCCCCTGTGTCCCAGAAGAACCGTCCCCCTGTGTCCCTAGTCGCATTGTGGCTTGGCGGATAATTCCTCTATGCGCTCCAGCTTTAC
>JAZRXE010000035.1:0-5723 GCA_045600065.1 Anaerovoracaceae bacterium | reverse complement strand
TCCCCGGTTCAAATCCGGGTGTCGCCTCCAAGGATCCTTAGGGATCCTTTTTTCTTGCCCGTTTTCGGTTATTGGTCATCTGAATGCAATACCGACCCCGATAGCGTGTTTTCGGCTGACACCTTTTGCAGCATGCGCGGGTGTTCAGTGCAGAAATAGTTTCGATACCTGTGCGGCCGTACCACGCCTTTTTCTGTTTGCGCAACTGCCTGAAAAAGTACTTTACCCGCCGTTTTTATCGGTTTAATATATTATATAATAAATGAGAAACCTGTACCTTCGGGTCAATGTACATATATAGAAAGAGGTAGACACATGCCGGAAGAAGAAATCAAAAAGTTGTTTAAGGAACTTACGGAGAGCGAGGAGAATAAAGCTTTTCTTAAAGATCTTGCTTCGTTCGACGAAGCATATCAGTATTACCAGGATATCGAAAATGATTTTATTCTTACGGATTCGAATGACGGAGTCTTGTTCATAGGTGACAAGAAGCGTGTATTTTCTGATATGTCTAAAACCGAGAAAAATTTGATGTCGCAAGCAGAAGATTTGCGAAAAAACTATGGCCCCGGTTTACAGAAACAGTTCAAGATCTTCTTCGAAGGGCCTGAAGATACTTCCGACGAAGCGGTATCAAAGTGGATAAAGGATAGTTATCTTGTTGTGAGGCTTTTGGCCTGCAGCCGTGTTTTGGAAGCCGATAAAGAGCCCAACGTTTCTGCGATGTTTCTGGATCTCTGCTCTCTGGCAGACGAGATGCCTGCCGCCGTCGAAATGGCAAAAGCTTCCATGCGCAGATTTGACATAGATGCCTTTTCCGATAAGTCCGTACAGCCTATCAGTCTTGATGAGTATCAGGATTGTATCAGAAAGAATTTTCATGATGCCAAAGAAGCGTACAGCAGGCCTGTCGATAATACAAAGATCAATCTTACCGGTGTCAGAATTCACCTCAACGAAAGCGGAAACTATTACAAGGATGACAAGGCGCGCTTTGATACTTTTGCGGATAATCTGGAGAAGGCAAAGACCCTTCGCAATTCCGATCAGTACAAGAATCTGATCAAAATGGTCAGACATCTGAATGAAACAGAAAAATACATAGCCTCAGATGATGGTTACAGTGTTACCCGAACAGATAAGCAGAATTATTGCATGAAGCTGTTCTCCATTAAGGGCTGTATAGATGAATATCTTAAACACAAGGCAAAGGACGGGGTCAACAAGAATACCTATGACAAGCTTGCGGCGGTGGAAGAGCTGAACGAATATGTCAGCCGGAAACTGGAGGAGCTTAAGCCGGATTACAACAAGCGTGAAACCATGTTCGGGAATGGCACGAAATACACAAAATGTTCCTACAAAGCCTGGCAGGAGGAATTCGAAAAGGTCCCGGCAGAGCAGAACATTCCGGACAAACAGCGCAATGCGGCCAACTGCATGGGAAGGATAATCTCCAGAGCCGGTAAAATGAATCTTTCCTCCGGAAAGATCCAAGACCTGAAGGCTATGCGCAATGCGTTTGCCGGTGCTTCGGTCAGCAATACTCAGAAAGTAAAGAACACAGGCAAGACCTTATAGTCTGTAAGCAAGCTGCCCTGGCAACAGTGCCTGCAGAGTGCAGAGCCCTATGCATTATCACTGCATTTGTTTTTGCTGATGCTCCTGCGCAATGGCAGTGTGCAAAAATACAAATAATCGATTATGGAGACGCACCATGGCTAAACGCGGAAAAGAATATAAAAAAGAATTGGGAAGATTCAGGGAGATGCTGGTGAATACCGCCAGAGAGCTCCACTATTTCGATTTCCCCGAGGGGAGCGAGCCCCTGTCTGAGGACGAGGTCCTGCGCCGTATGATACGCGGCGGATTCATCGCCCGGGCGGACGGCACCACCTTCGACCCCGACGCCGGCATAGAGGACGTATTCGACGACGTTCTTATGCGTTCTGCTGCAAAGCGTTCAAACCCTTCAACAGACAATTCCGTCAAGATCTATACCCCTGTTAAGCCTGCCGTAGACAATGGCATGCAGACCATAGGCAAGTATACGTCTTATGTGTACAGGCCCGGCGCCTCGGCGAACCAGCGTCATCCGGCTCTTTCCGTATACGAAAGGACTGACGAAAAATACATCGCCAGGACTCAGACCTCTACCCAGCAGTTCTACCGCATCAGGTCGGAATTCGATGATATAGTCAACAATCTGCGTAAGACCGGCAGCTTTTTCGTCTCCGACAGCGATGAATATAAGGACTTTCTGAAGAGCCTGGATTATGTGGACGACGTGTTCTCCGATTCATATCCCGGCCGCGCGCCGGAAGGCAGGACAGACCTGGCTCACATGGATTACACAAAGATGGCCTCCACTCTCAGCACCCTGCAGAACGGCATCAGCCTCTATCAGAATACTCATAAAGACATAGAGCTGAGCACCAGGCAGCAGGCCAGAATGGCGGCAATGTGCCGTCTGACCGCCATGATAGATACTGTTTCCAGAGCTGCGGAAAGAGACAGAAACGCCCAGAAGCAGGCCGCAGAAGGTAATCCCATGGCCGCAGCACCGCTTTCCGGCGAAGAGTTTTATAAAAGAGAGCTGGGCACCAAGGTTATACTTGGAATGGCCAAAAGTGCCGGAAAGGATTCCTACCGCCGCATGCTCACAGACAGCAGCTTCTTCCGGGAGAATCTTGATTCCCTGGTAAGCAGCGATGGCTTCGAGGAATTTTACCGCGCACAGACCGTCAAGGGCATAAATTCCATAAAGGACATGAGCCGCAAAGAGCTGGCAGCGGCATACAAAAACAGTCCCGGCTTCGACAGGGCGCTTAACGATAAGATAGTAAAAGAAGCCGCGGCGCCTGTAAAGTCCGGAAAGAAAGCGGCTGACGGACCTGAAAAAGAGGTCGAGCAGCAGATCATAGAAAGCATACTTGGTAAGCCCTACAGCGGACCGGAGGACAGAAAAGCCGTAATGTCCAAGCTCAAGGACCACTCCCTGGTGGTGCGCGATGACGACGGAAAGACTCTGGAAGGCGAAGATGCCATGGATTACATGATACAGTATGTGATGCAGGATAAGGGCAACGCAAAGAACAAGCCCAAAGTGACATATTACGTGCTCTCCGAGGGCGGTTACTGGAGCCACAAGCTGGCTATGGAAAAGGGCCCCGGAGGATTCAGCCTGATGGATGGTAAGGTGACAATGACTGGCTCTGCCGGAAATGCCATGGTCAACATTTTCCTGAAATCAGAGACCGAAAAGCTGCTCCATGAGATGAAGCAGAACGCAGGCTCCGTTCCGGGCAAGGATCACAAGGATCTGTGCACAGCACTGAAAAATGCCGTCAACGGTTTTTCCGAGCTGGATATTTTCGCTGACAACACGGAAAAAGTGAAGGCAATCATGGAGAATCTGAATACTGCTGCCGAGGCCTATAAGGCCAATCATCAGGGCAAGAGCCTGAACAATTCTGTTCGCAACAAGCTGATGGTTGCCGACAGTCTTCAGATGCTCAACGAAGGTATGAAGCGCTGCGAGCAGTCAAAATTCAATATGTATGCTGTCAATGACATCTTTTCGGACTATACAGCCTGCAAGATATACAGAGAGAGCATACGGGATTTCTGCCAGGTACACGGACTGGATCCGGCTCAGGCTATTCTGGAGAAGACTCCGGACAAGACCGGCAAGACTTTGAACAGCATAGACAAGACCCTTACCCAGCCCATAGATTTCGAGAAGAAAGCCGATGATTTCAACGGTAAAGTCCAGGCCATACGCCAGACACCGGGATTCAAGACCATGGTAAACAGCGCGGGCAATGGCGGTAATGCTCTGCACCGCATGGCTTCCTGGGATGTTGAGAGCCTGCAGAAGGCTTACAAAAACGCCGTAAAGGCCGCCGAGGATAAATACAGGGTCAAGGAGCAGCAAAACGAGCTGCAGAAAGAGCAGAAGACCAAGGCTGCCATGGTAAAAGGGGCCTTTTAGCAGCGTATACAAGATGGCCTGACGGCATTGCTATCATATACAATGGAGGATCATAATGGATCGAAACAGCGAAGAATATAAGAGATTGTTTGATGCTTTCTTTGAAAAACTGATCAATACATGCAAGGATCTGAACTACGATTTGAGCATAAGTGAAGAAACGACGGATATAGAGCTTTTGTATATGATGCTTGCCGAAGGCTTCATCGCCGATGCCGACGGTATCCCGTACCGCAGAGATGTTAAGCTGGAGGATGTCTTCGATGATGTTCTTCGCCGCAGTGTCTATATCTCTGAGGAAGGAACATCCTATATAAAGACAGAGGCTGCCATAAGCATTTTTACAAAGAACGGTTATCGTCAGTTCGAATATGACGGATCGGAAGAGTATGAAGCTCTGACAGAATCCCAGCTGCTGAGCAGATATCTCGAGCATCCCCAGTATTGCGTGCAGCAGTTTGCAAACATCAAGGCACTGTACGATGATATACTGATACAGTTCAAAAATACCGACAGCATCTTTTCCTCCGACAGCCCTGCCTACAAGGAGCTTTGCGAAAGCATGAGCACCGTCAGCGAAACGCTGAGCAATTGCGATCCCCTGGGTTATCACGAGGATATGATGCCTGTGGACTACAGCGGGCTTTCCCGGATATTCGACACGCTTAAAGGCAGCATGGATTACTATGCAAACACCCATAAGGGCCCGGAGCTTAGCGACCGCCAGCAGGCAAGATGCAGCGCTCTGACCAGGCTGTCCTTTCTGACAGAGGTTGTAAAGAAAGCTGCGGAAAGAGAAGCTTCAGCTCATGATGAATTCAGTCACGGATCTGAGAATCTTATGCATAGAAGTCCTCTTGCAACTGAGGAGCTGTTTGCCAACGACCTTTGCAGCAGGCTTGCGCTGGGTCTTGCGGAGGTTAAGGGTGAGCAGGAACATACCGCGCTGATCACTGACAAGGATCTGTTTATGAAGAAGGTGAACGATCTCGGCAGGTACCCGGAAATCGATCAATTCATACAGGACAGATATAATGATGATATCGCAAAGGTTTCCGGTATGAGCCCTCTGAAGCTTGCCAGGACCTTTATCAAAGAGCATCCTCAGACTGCGAGGGTATTCTCGGATTCTCTCATTGCCGCAAACGGCGGTATTGAAGCGGAAAGGGAGCCTGCTCCGGGCAGAGAGGAAAGGGAGCCTGATGTTTTCGACGCTCCGGAAGACAATACTCCGAAGCAGGAAATATCCGTTGGCCGGGAAGCATACCGTATGGCAGCAGAGCTAATTCAGAAGGCTTCCGTAGACATGCTCAAGGAGCTGAAGGACAACGAGAGCTTCTTCCACAGCAAGCAATACGGAAAGTTCAAGGCGGCTCTTGCCAGGGTCTCCGGAAAGATCAACAGCGTTGATCTTCAGAACGGAGATATGGACAAGCTGGGAGAAGCCCTGCAGAACCTCAGTGATGCTGCTGATAATTATATACGCTATCACAAGGAACCGGATCATACTATCAACGACGATGTGCGAAATCGCCTGATGACCGCCAACAATGTGCTGCTTCTGACACAGGGCATAGCCAGATGCAGCGAAAAGAAATTTGCCCCGGGCAGCGTCAAGGCCCTCATGGAGGATTATGTGGCCGCAAAGATGTTGAACGATCAAATGAAAACTGTATATGCAAAACAGAAAGAGGAAAATATCGGCAGGTACCCGGAAATCGATCAATTC
>JAZRXE010000034.1:0-5518 GCA_045600065.1 Anaerovoracaceae bacterium | reverse complement strand
CCCCATGTAGCGTAATCCGTCTAGTATATCAAGACTCGTATTTAGTACCCACAGGTAAGCTAACCATAGCAAAGGCAATATATAGTTTGTGGGCATGAGAAAAATACAGGCAAGTTTTTCTTTAAGTGTCTTTGCCCATCTGAAAGCCAAAACAACGCTTACAATCATTGACAGCAATAACCCTATGGCCGTTCCCGCCATCCATATATTCCCGTCTATATCGCCGTTGATCGTTTTATCGGCAAATATTGAAACGATAAAACCTCCGGTTTGAATTGCCATTGTGCTAAGTAGTATTTTAAAATATGCTTTCATTCTTTGCCCTTTCTCCCTGCGCTACATACATTTTCTCAATCACGGTATTTTTCAAAACGGCATTGTTCGGCTACCTCTTTGCCAAGGAGAGTAATCGCTTTTTGAGGGCACAGGCTAATGCAGCGATAACACATAGTACACTGCTTTCCGGGAACAGCTCTATTACCATTCATCATAATATTGTGCATAGGGCAGGCCTTCGCACATTTTCCACAGCCAATACAGGCATCACTGATTCTCAGTTTGTCACTATATCCCGTTGTTTTTCCGTAAAACCAAAGCCGCTGCCCAAGCAGTCCGCATACATGTGCCGCAAAAGAGATTCCTTCATGGGGATACTTTCCGGAAATGATTGAATCAGCAGTTGCCGCAATCTTTTCATCAGCGAGACGTATGATTTCCCGGTTTTCCTCCGGAGATTTCTTTAAGAGTTTGCTGTCACAAACCGAATCCGGCATACGGATATGGAGACCGCCAAGAATAATGGCGCCATCCTTTTTCAATAGTCTTGCGCTGCATCCAGCACCGTCCCCGCTGAAAGCGCCCATCGTGGCAACACAAAACACTTTCTTTCCTGACCAAAGCGCTTGATTACTTTGTATAAAGTCTCTCACCATATACGGCATATTTGAAAACTGGGTAGGATAACCCAAATAAATAATGTCGTTCTTTTTAATTTTTTCCGTAATGCCTTTATCCTCTAACGGGACACACTCTGCGGATTTATCGATGAGAGAAAGTAGCATTTCCATACAATGCTTTGTGTTTCCTGTTCCGCTTAAGTAAACTCCTAACATAGTATCTCTTTTAAGTCTCATGCCGTCTATCCTCCCTATACATTCCGAAATGTCTTAGCGCATCCATGATTGCTTTTTCTTTTTCAGGCGGACACTGCGGCACATGTGCATCCTCAGATTTCGGCTTATTATAGCTGTCGCCGACTTCCAGACCGCATTTGCGTTTGATCTGCGAGATATACAGGGAAGATACCTTCAAACCAGTCTGTTCCAATACATATTCCCTGATCTGCTCATAGGTCGCCTGACCGCGCTTATCCTGCACCAGTTCTTCCACATCCACATCAATATTGACATGTGTAACGGGATTTCTCAGAACTAAGAGACATACCGCCTCTATATGCCGTGTAAAAGGGAACATATCATAGGGCACGGCAACTTGCGGCAGGTAGCCCAGCTTTTTGAAATACTGCAGATCCCGGGCAAGGGTTTGGGGGTCGCAGGATATATAGACGATGCACTCCGGGCCCATGGCGGCGGCGCTGCGTATAAACTCGCGGCTGGCGCCGCTGCGGGGAGGATCCATGATCACCACATCCGTCCGCTCTCCACTGTCCTTCATGGCAGTCATGAACTTGCCGGCATCATCCTTGTAAAAGCGTATGTTGTCTGCGCCGTTGTTTTTAGCATTGATTCTGGCATCGAACACCGCGTCGCCGTTGAGCTCCACGCCTATCACGGAAGCCGCCCGAAAAGAAGCTATGATGCCAATGGTCCCGGTGCCGCAATAGGCATCGAGCACGGTCTGAGTGCCGTCCAGCCCGGCAAGCTCCAGAGCTCTGTTATACAGAGCCTCGGCCTGAACCGAATTCACCTGGTAAAAGGATGAGGGCGATATACGGAAGCTGCAGCCGCAAAGCTCATCCTCGATATATCCGGGGCCGTAGAGCCTTACACTGCGTTTGCCGAGTATCATGCTGGTGCGTCCGCTGTTGATGTTCTGAACGACTGTGGTGATCTCGGGGTGAAGCTCCAGCAGGCGCTTAAGGAAAGTATTCCTTGACGGGAACGCCGCGGAAGCGGTGACGATCACCACCATGATCTGCCCGCTGGCGTGGCCCACGCGCACCAGCACACGGCGCACCAGGCCCTTGCATGTGGATTCATCAAAAACCCTGATATGCAGCTCTGTCAGCAGCTTTCTGATATCGGCGATGATGCTGCCCGCCCTTTCATCCTCTAACATGCAGCCGTCGGAGGGCAGTACCCAGTGGGAGCCTTCCTCATAGATGCCGGAAATAATACCTTTTCCCTTGATATTCTTAAAAGCGGCATGGATCTTATTCCTGTAATTCAGGGGGAAATCCATGCCGACTATGGGCTCCACGGGGCAGAGGCCGCCCAGGAGCCCTTCCACTATCTTCTGTTTGGCTGCAAGCTGGGCACTGTAGCTTTTGCCCTGATAGGCGCAGCCCCCGCATTTCCCCGCCAGCGGGCAGGGCTTCAATGCGAGATCCTTATCGAAACTCATTAAACAGACTCCAATGCAAGAGTGATCATTTGTGCAAGATTCTTCTCTCTTTCCTCGTGGGGAATGGAATCTCCGGTGACAAAGCTGTCGGTGACGGTCAGCAGGCATGCCGCCTTTTTGCCCAGTACCTTTGCATTGTGGAACAGAGCAAAGCTTTCCATTTCCACCGCGGCGCAGCCTTTTTCATCTCTGAGCTTTTCCCAATAAAAGGGATGCTCTGCCTCGCCTTCTCTGTAGAAGGCATCATCGGAATGAATGCACGCCTCCACAAGATGGAAGGATGCCATTCTGTCAGCGCTTTTCCTGATGCGGGCATTGAGCTCGGAGCTTGGATACTGCATATCGCCCGTATCTCCGCTCTGGCACAGGGCATAGGTGGATTCGGAATATGCGGATCCTGCCAGCAGCACGTCGTAGATGTTGACATCCTTGCTGTAGCTTCCGGCAGAGCCTATGCGTATTATCTCCTCCACACCGTATTTAGAAAAAAGCTCGTAGGAATAAATTCCTATGGATGGTATTCCCATACCGCTTCCCATAACGCTCACCCTTTTGCCCTTGTAGCTGCCGGTATAGCCCAGCATACCACGGACATTGTTGAAAAGCACCGGGTCTTCCAGGAAGTTTTCGGCTATGAATTTTGCTCTCATGGGATCTCCGGGCATCAGCACGGTCTGCGCGATATCTCCGAAATTTGCTTCGATGTGAGGTGTAGCCATGATTCGTCTCCTTTTCTAAAAAACAAGCTGTACAAGCACCATGTACACAGCGGTCCCGCTGATGATGCTTATGAGTGTATTCCTTTTCAAAACATAGCTCCCGCTGACCACTGCGCAGGCTATCAGCTCCGGTACAAAGCCCTCCGCACCGGTAAAGCTGACGCCCTTAAGGCAGTATACGACCAGCATTGCCATGACCGCATAGGGCAGCACCTTGCCAAGATAATCGATAAAATCAGGTGTTTTTGCCTTACCGCTGAAGAGCACAAAGGGCAGGAATCTCAACCCCGCGGTGACTGCGGACATTACCAGTATGGCGGCGAGTATGTTGGTATCATTCATTATCCGTGCCCTCCTTTGCTGATAATCTGAGAGCTGTAAGCAGCACCGCTATCGCTCCCATGGAGGGTATCAGAAAGCTCTCCGGGCCGAAGAGCCTCAGGCAGACCAGAGTGGCGCCAAAGCCAATGATCGCAGGCCTGTGATCCTTTGCACTGAGCCATTGATCCGTTACTATGGTCACAAAAAGCGCTGTAAGCACAAAATCTATGCCCTCTGTGCTGAAAGGTATTACAGAGCCCAGCAACGAGCCTGTCACGCTGCCGCTCACCCACCAGCAGTGATCCAGAGCCGAAACATACAGATAGTATTTGCGCAGCTCTTCTCCCTGCAGTGGGCCGCTGTAACTGCTGACAAGGGAGTAAGTCTCATCCGTGAGCGTGTAGATGACATAGGGCTTTGAAGGGCCCTGCTCCTTGTATTTTTCTATCATCGAAAGTCCGTAGAAAACGTGCCTTGCGTTGACCAGCAGAGTGGATATGGCAATGCTTATAAGCCCGGCTCCGGAGCTTATCATCTCCACCGCCACAAACTGCATGGAGCCTGCAAATACCAGAAGGCTCATCAGAAAGGCCCAGAGCACCCCGTAGCCCGCAGTCTTGAGCAGTATGCCGAAGCCCATGCCCAGCACAAGATAGCCAGTCATGACAGGTATAGTATTTTTGAACGCAAGCTTAAATACTTCTTTATTCATCGCTTTCCATAAGCTCCTTCAGCCCGGGATATCGTTTTTGAAGCCCGGCGGCGTCGAACATTTCGAAGCCCTCATAGCTGAATCTGGGCACGGTTATGCAGCTAAGAAAACTGCCCTCGTTGCCCTCCGCCAGGCTGACAGAGGCAAAGATCACACCCTTTTTAATGTAGACCAGAGGTTCGCAGCCGGGCTCTGTGCCCAGCTTTATGCTGCGCAGGCTGCCGTCTTCACCTATCATGAAGATCTTCAGGGCCGCGCCCTGAACAAAGCACCAGTATTCATCGCAGTCTATGCGGTGAAACTGTGTGAATTCCCCCGGGGCAACATAATAATACATGGAGCCTGAGGCCGCTCTTCCGGGGCCGCTATGCTTGTAGTGGCATTCACGGAAGGAACCGTTTTCCATATGAGCTTCCATTGCGTATCTGCTCATCAGTTCTTCTGCTGTCATTTCCGGGCCTCGCATAATTATGCGTCCTTTACGAGGAGGCACACACATTCAGTGTGAGCGGTAAACGGGAAGTTGTCGTAAGCCTTGAGCTTAAGCGGTGAATAGCCCGAAAGCCTTGCTGCTCTCAGGTTTTCGGCCATGGTCTTGGGGTTGCAGGAAATATACAGGATCTGAGGAACCCCGTAGGATAGTATCTGTCTAAGGGCCTTGGGCATGATTCCGCTTCGGGGCGGATCCACCACTATAACATCAGGCTTTTCCTCTATGCTGCCAAGGGCATCCTGAACATCGGCAGCAATGAACCTGCAGTTTTTGAGCCCGTTAAGAGCAGCGTTGATCCCGGCGGCCTCAACGGCCTCCTTCACGATCTCCACGCCAATCACCTGTTTTGCCTTAAGCGCCAGGGCCTGGCTGATGGTCCCGGTGCCGCAGTAAAGATCGTATACGGTCTTGCCCTCTATGCCCGGAATAAGCTCCAGAGCCTCTCTGTAAAGCCTTTCCGCCGCATCCACATTGGTCTGGAAGAAGGAATATGCTCCCACCTTGAATCTGAGACCCATGATCTCTTCCACGTAAAAATCCTGCCCTTCAAGGATGCGGGTCTGCTGGGGAACTATATCGTCTGCCGGATCGTCGTCAATGGTATGGAGCACCCCGCATACAGAAGCATCCAGCGTAAGAGCCTTGATCATGGCAAGATAGCCCTGCTCGTCGAATTCCTGCTCGGAGGTA
>JAZRXE010000033.1:0-18655 GCA_045600065.1 Anaerovoracaceae bacterium | reverse complement strand
TTGGATTTGTTTGTCATAGGATTGTACCTCCGTAAAAATATTTGGGATGATTTCCCAAGGTAAATCCTACGGCAAAAAATTTCCCAGAGTAAATCCAACTTTAATTCCTACTGTGGGATTTACTTTGGGAATTTACTCTTTCTGCATTTTGCCTTTGCCTTTTTCCTTTCAAGTTGCCAAAATGTCCGAAATGTGGTAGTCTTACAGAGCGTGCTGGATTACCTCATCAGGTAGAGGGCTTGATTCGTAATCAAGACGTGGCGGGTTCGAGTCCCGCATCCAGCTCCAAAAAAGACCGGACTGCAAAGTTCGGTCTTTTTGCTGTGCGTATTCAGCGGCAGTCTACAGAGTCTCCACAAAGGCTCCGATGCGGGTGTTCAGCTGACCCATGTCCGAGGGCTGGTAATCCGTGTCCACGGTCAGATAGCGAACTCCCATCTCTTCTGCCAGACGGCGCATGAAATAGGTATCCACGGTATAGCAGTGGCAGGTCTGCAGGGTAATGTCCAGCACGCCGGCTGCGTCGTACTTACGGATATAGCGGCGGAGCTGATCGGCCCGGCACACAGCCGGATCCATGATGGCGCAGCCGATCTGGATATAGGCAGAGGCGATGGCTTCCAGGATGTCCGGCGCCTGGGGATCGATCCACACGGAAGCGGCGCGGATGCCGTGGCAGCTGTCCAGGCAGACCACACTGCCGCCGTTCTCTTCCACGGCGCGGACGGTCTTGGCATACACGCCGCCGATGGGGCAACCTGTCACCAGCACCCGGGGCGCAGCCTTGGAAACGGGCCGGCTGCCGGCCTGATACTCGGTCTCCAGCTCTTCCGCCAGGGTATTCAGCCGGCAGGTGCTCTCTTCGATATCGGGAGAATATTCGGCTTCCATCAGCGCGTCAAAGATCACGTCGGCGGCAGAGGCGGCGGGCTTGTTCACCTGTACATCCATCAGGCGCATCTTGGCCTGCCGCAGGGCATTGCGCCGGCGCACCGCTTCCCGCAGAGCCTCGTCGGTGATGGTCACACCGAAGGTCTTTTCAATATATTCTTTCAGCATGCAGACTTCCTTCTTCCACATGGGGAAGGAATAGGCCCGGTCAGTGCCCTGGGGCACCTGGATCAGATAGAACGGGACCATGTCGCCCAGGATCTCGAACATCTTCTTTTTGCCGTCGCAGCCGGTCTCGCCCACGATCAGATCCGCGTTCCGATAGACGGGATCCGTTCCGGCCATGCAGTCTCCCAGACTGGCTTTGACCAGGGGGCACAGGTTCTTGGGCAGCCGGGTCTCTGCCAGCGCGATGTTCCGGGAAGAGACGGAGCCCAGGGTGACGGTACGCATGCCGGCAGCCTCGAACAGCTCCCGGGGCGTATACTGGCAGAATATGCCGACCAGTTTATCCATTGGCAGCCTCCTTTGCCGCTTTGGCGGCGCGGCTCTCCTTCAGAAGCTCCACAAAAGCCTCCATGCGGGTGCGCAGCTGTTCTACGTCGCTGTCGCTGAAATCGGTCTCGATATGCATAAAGGGGATGCCCTTCTCTTCGCAGACCCTGCTGATGTTGTAGGCCTCGATGCCGAAGGGATGGCAGGAATGCAGATTGATGCAGATCAGACCGTCTGCGCGCCACTCATCGATGGTCCTTCGTATCTGATCGAAGCGAGGGCTGTTTGGAGACATGACCGCGCAGGGCACTTCCAGGTACTTTTCCGCCAGGCAGAGATAGGGATCCTTGGTCTCGGATTCCTCCACCAGTCTTCTGCGGGAGACGATGCCGCTGCAGCCCTCGTAACAGACCACGGCGCCGCCGGCTTCCTCCAGGAACTTGACCGTTTTATCTTCGGTGCCGCCCAGACCGGCGCCGGAAATGATCACGCGCACGGGATGCTCGTCCGGCTTATAGGGGCCCTCGCCCTGGTTGTAGGCCTCCATGCACTGCCGGATCACCTCGTCGGTGATCTCGTATTTTTCCTTCACATCGAAATAGTAATCATCGCTGTCCATGATGTGGCGCATGTTATAACCGGTGATAGCCGGCGGATCCAGCCGGCCCAGCTCGTAGACCGCGGCAGCCTGGATGCGCTCCTGATTGCGGATCTTGATGGCCTCCCGGATCTTCTCGTCGGTGATGGTCACGCCAAAGGCTTCCTCCAGCCTTTTGGCGAACTCCCGGAATTCATCGGCCAGAGCTTCCACGGAACGCTCCCGGTCCGGATGGTTGGGAAGATGGATGGTGTACGTGGGCTTGATCTCGTTGAGCATGCGATACATCTTCTTCTTGCCGTCGCAGGTGGTCTCGCCGCTGATCACGTCGGAGAAGAAGGCATAGGGGCAGGTATCGCCCAAGGCGTTGCCGTAGCTGGCCTTGATCAGAGGGCACAGATTTGCCGGCAGCTTGGTCTCCGCCAGGGGAATGGGCTCCTGGCTCTTGCCGCACAGGCCCACGCTATACGCCCCCGCGGCATCGATGATCTCTTTGGGAGAATACTGGCAGAAAGTGCCCACCACGTTTTCTCCCCGGTCCTTCAGCGCCTTGACGCGCAGGAAATTGCGCTGGCGCGATTCTTTGAATTCTGCAAAATGTTCGGGTAGCGTTGCCATAAAGACCTCCTGTTCACTCTTTTTATCATAGGCAGAGTATCTTTGTAAATGAATAGGGATTTTCTGATAACTGGAGCGCCGGCATATCCTGTTTTAATAAAACAAAAAAAGAAAGCACAGGCAAGCATCCGTGCTTTCTTTTATCTATAGTCCTTTGGGCCGTGCGACTGTATCCCCAAAGGCCTGATTGGAGGAAATATGCGATGATGACACAAGGGGACGGTTCTCTTGTGCTGCCTGATGGACACAAGAGAACCGTCCCCTTGTGTTCTAAGCCTGCTTGTAGGGGGCGTTCAGTTTCTTTTCCATCAGAGACTGAAGCCAGGAGATCAGAGACAGGATGGCCCAGTATACCAGAGCCATGGCCAGGTATCCTTCCAGATAGCGGAAGGTGTAGCCCATCTCGGTCTTGATGCAGGTGGTCATGTCCACCACGCCGATGGTAAAGGCCATGGAGGTGGATTTGAACAGATTGGCAAAGGTGTTCGCCATGCCCGGCAGGGCCACCCGGGCAGCCTGGGGAATGATGATACGCTTGATGGTCTTCCAGGTGCTCAGGCCGATGGACAAACCGGCCTCAAACTGGCCGTGATCCACGGACATAAAGGCACCGCGGATGTTTTCTCCCATATAAGCCGCAAAGCTCAAAGACAGCACTATCACCACCGCCGTAAAGGGCTTCATGTTGCGGACCGTCCGGAAATACTGGGCAAAGCCGTAATAGAAGATGAAGATCTGCCCTATGAACGGCGTGCTGCGGAAGAAGGATGTGAACACCACCGAGATCTGCTTGAGCACCGGCACGTTATAGTATCTTACCAGGGCCAGAACAGCGCCCAGCAGGATGGAGAGCAGCAGAGATATAAAGGCCAGAGAAAGGGTGTTTTTATATCCCCGGCTCATCACCTGGAACATCTTCAAAAAGTATTGAAAATCAAAATTAAGGACCAAAGCTTACCTCCGTCGGGGCAAATGCCGCCGCATTCTGACCTTAGTGTCTTGCATTGCCCAGGAATCGGCTGATCCTGGGATTGTCGCTGTTCATGACCTCGTCCGGTGTGCCCTGCTGCAGGATATATCCGCCGTCCATGAAGATGATACGGTCGGAGATCTCGCGGGCAAAGCGCATTTCGTGGGTGACGATGATCATGGTCATGGTGTGCTCGGCAGCCAGAGAGCGGATGACCTCCAGCACCTCGTTGATCAGCTCGGGGTCCAGAGAGGACGTGGGCTCATCGAAGAGGATGATGTCGGGATGCACTGCCATAGCCCGGCCGATGCCGATGCGCTGCTGCTGTCCGCCGGACAGATAAGCGGGATAGGAATCCTGCTTGTCCTCCAGACCTATGGTGCGCAGGATCTTCAGGGCTTCCTCCCTGGCCTTGTCCTCGGGCATGTGCTGCACCTGGGTCATGGGCTCCATGATGTTCTGCAGAGCGGTCTTGTTCTTGAACAGATTGTAATTCTGGAAGACCATAGCCGTCTTGCTCCGGAGCGCTACGATCTTTTTCTTGTCGGGATGGGGCACGCTGACGGTGATGCCGTCGATGGTGACACTGCCTTCCGTGGGAATCTCCAGGAAGTTGATGCAGCGCAGCAGCGTGGATTTTCCGGTGCCGGAGGGTCCGATGATGGATACCACGTCGCCGGGGAAAACTTCGAAATCTATGCCTTTCAGCACCTGGTTGGTGCCGAAATGCTTTTTGATGCCTTTAACACTTAAGATCGGTTCTTTTTCCATGACTATTCTCCTTGCTTGTACGGAACGTTCATCTTCTTTTCCAGGCGGCTCTGGCCCCAGTCGAAGACGGCCAGGATCACCCAGTAAATGACCAGCATGGCGGTATAGCCTTCCATGTATTTATATGTCAGATTGACCTCGTTCTTGGCGCAGGACGTCAGATCCATCACGCCTACGGTAAAGGCCAGAGAGGTGGATTTGAACAGGTTCGCGAAGGTGTTGGCCATTCCGGGAAGAGCCACCCGGAACGCCTGCGGGATCATGACCCGCCGGATGGTCTGCCAGGTGCTCAGGCCGATGGAAAGACCGGCCTCGTACTGGCCGTAATCCACGGACAGTATGGCCGCCCGGAAGGTCTCGCCCATGTAAGCGGCAAAGCTCAGCGACAAAACGATCAGAACGGCGTTGTATCCGCTCATTTTCCGAATGGATTCGGATACCTGAGCCAATCCGTAATAGAACACGAAAAGCTGTGCGATAAAGGGAGTACTGCGGAAAAAGGATGTGAAAAGAACAGAAAGCTGTGCCATCACAGGGACCTTGTAATACCTAACGATCGCAAGGAGAAAGCCCAGCAGGATGGCGAAGAACAGGGACTCCATGGAAAGCACCATGGTATTTTTGAAGCCCCGGCTCATGACCTTGAACATTTTCAGGAAATAGGGAACGTTGAACTTCAAGCTGTACCTCCGAAAAAACAGCCGGCAGGCAAGGCGGAAGCCCTGCCTGCCGGACTCCGGTCTTAGATAGTTGGGATACTACAGTTCTCCGGCAAAATACTTCTTGGCGGAGGTGGTCTGCATCACGTCTATGCCGAACCACTTGGTAGACAGCTCGGCATAGCTGCCGTCAGCCATCATGGCGCTGAGGGTATCGTTGGTCATCTTCAGCAGCTTGGCGCCTCTCTCGGTGCGTGCGAAGGGATAACCGTTGACCTCGGTGTAAATGGGGTTATCTACGTCTACAGGCTTTACATCGAATTCGGGGTGTTTCTCAAGGAAGTAGGGCAGTACCAGGTATGCGTAGGGAGTTGCGTCTACACGGCCCAGGGATACTTCGTCCAGGATCTGTGCGCCGCCGTCATAGGTGTTCTTGATGACCTTGTTTTCGGGGTCCAGAGCAGCTACGAACTCGTTCATGGCGCTGCCTTCGTTCAGACCTATGGTCCTTCCTGCCATGTCAGCCCAGGTGTTGATCTCTGTGTTTCCGCCTGCTACGACCAGGGTGTAGGGGCTGAAGAAAAACGGCTGGGTGAAATCATACTTTTCCTGACGGGCAGGAGTGATGCTGATCTGCTTGGCGACAGTATCGACACGGTTCAGATCCAGCTCGGCAAAGGTGGCGGGGTTGTCCAGACGGACGAACTCGACCTTCATGCCGTTCTTCTCTGCGATGGTCCTCCACAGCTCGATCTCGAAGCCGTCCCATACATCCTTGGTCTCATCATAGATGGTGAACGGAGTGTAACTTCCGGGAGTGGCTACGTAGATGGTATTCTCATCCAAATCGGATTCAGCTGCCTGAGGTTCGTTGGAGCCGGTGGCTTCTTCCTTCTTTTCGCCGCAAGCTGCCAGTGAAAATACCATCAGCATTGCCAGCATAAGTGCTAAAAATCTTTTCATCATTTTCTGTTATCCTCCTGAAAATGTTCTGCCGGCGGGGATCCCGCTCAGCAATCCCATTGTAGCCACTCTGACCGACCCGGATAAGAGCAATTTCTTTATCAGCGGCACACAATTATAAGCCTGTCCTATAATGTTATACGTATATTAAATAAATGCGGCATTCTCATTTAGATTTATCATCAGAGGACACAGGGGAACACAAGGGGACGGTTCTTCTGTGTTTCCATATGATAGGACACAAGGGGACGGTTCTCTTGTGTAGAAAAACAAACATACAATCAAAACAAGGGACTGTTCTTCAATAGCACAAAAGAACCGTCCCCCTGTGTCCCCCTGTGTCAAGAGAACCTTCCTTATGGTATAATTTTGTCAGAAAACGACGGGCGCGATGCGCCCAAAAGGAGGAACACATGCAGCAGAGCACATCCCTTTATACCCTGATCCGAGAGAACCTGCAGGACGGCTGTCTGCCGGACAGCTTCAGCCTTCCCGCCGAGCCGCTGCCCAGCGGTCTGCGCTTTGCGGACGGCGCCCGGGACGGCATGTCCATGTATCATCTGCAGGCCCCGGAGATCACAGACGAGCAGCAGGCCCTGATGCTGCAGGCCCTGCAGGCCGTCATGGATACAGAGACCGAGCAGGCCGTAGCATTTGAGAAGGCTGAGCAGCTGTTTACGGAGCTGGGCAGACAGATCCCGGCTGTGCAGGCAATCGATGCCTTCCAGAACGTGATCCGGCAGAACTCCGAGCAGATGGACGTGAATGCCCTGTACAGCTACGCTGCCGCAGCCGCCGGCGGATCCGCAGACAAAGAAGCCGTCAAGTATGCCCTGGAGATCCTGGAGATGATCGCCGTCGAAGATGCATGGATCAAGGATCTGATTTTTACGCTGGGCCTGAGCGATGAATTCACCGTCTTCAGCGTGTGGTGCATGCGCAATTGGGAAGACGGTAATGCCTGCATCTTCGAGCTGGCCCGACGGGTGCACGGCTGGGGCCGCATCCATGCCCTGCGGGATCTGCAGCCCGAGACCGAAGAGATCCGCCGCTGGATCCTGGAGGAAGGTCTGGACAACCGCGTTATGCCCGATTACTCCGCCGCGGAAGTCTTCGACAAGTCCGGTGCGGCGCAGATGCTGGAGCGCGAGCTGAGCTATGACGATTTCTGCGCCTTGAGCCGGCTGATGGAGAGCCTGCTGTCCGAAGGGCCTGTGGAGGGTATCTCCGCCTATGACAATGCCCCGGAGATCCTGAGCCGGTACATGGATGCCGCAGCCGAACTGGCCGAAGGCACCGATGACTACCGGACCGTGCTGAACATCCGCAAATGGGCGTTGCGCAAAGCCTCCGCCGACCCGGCAGAGGAATTCTTCCCTGTCCAGGAAGATCCGAAGACGGCCCCGGACAAAGACGCCCTGCATACCATCGCGGAGAAGGCCCGCAAGGTGCTTTATTCAACGAAATGCACGGACATGCTGTCCACCGCCGTCAAATACGGCAGCGGCTTCGATCTGGCCGCGGAGCTGGGTCTGCCCTTCCGGGAAGACTTGTACCGCCTGCTGTGCGAAGACTTCGACCGGTACTGCGCAGACTGCCGCTACCTCTGCTCGGATCCCGAATACGGACAGAAAACCGCCGATCTGTTCGAACAGAAGCTGCCTTTAAAGGAGATGCGCAAAGGCCCCGGCCTTTCCATCGGCCTGGATCCGGAAGAAAAGGACTACCGCACGCTGGATATGATCCTGCAGGAGCTGGGCGCCCTGCCCTTTACAGGCATAGAGCTGCTGGTTACCGGCCTGCAGTCCCCGGTAATCCGCAACCGCAATTTTGCAATCCGGGCTCTGGACCGCTGGGTGCTGGACAAAAAGACTCCGCTCAAAGAACTGGCTCCCCGGCTGTACAGCGAAGTCTGCAAGCTGGCCGGGACAGAGCCCGATCCCGGTGTAAAAAGCCGCATCGACCTGCTTCTGAAGTAACACAAGTAACACAAGGGGACGGTTCTTATGTGCTCGGGTACCATAGACACAAGGGGACGGTTCTCTTGTGTAGAAAAACAAACATACAATCAAAACGACGCTCTAGATTTTCTCGTTGACGTTGATGAGCGCTAAATTTTCGTGTTGGTGATTTGAAGCTCATTTTTGTTTTGCGTTGAGACACCCTAAGTTTTCGTGTTGGTAAGAAAAAACAAGGAGACGGTTCTTCAATAGCACAGAAGAACCGTCTCCTTATGTTACCCTTGTGTTATTTTTTGAACACAGAAGAACCGTCCCCCTGTGTTCCCTGTGTTGTGATTGAGGCAAGCAGGGCAGGGAGATCGGAGGTTTTTTCCACCACATAGTCGGGAACATAGATGCCGGAGGCCTTTTCAGGCGGATAGCAGAGGCTCCAGCCCACCAGTATGCACTTTATGCCGGCATTTCTGGCACAGAGCATATCCAGGCGGCTGTCGCCCACATATACTGCCTCCTCGGGCTTAAGGCCCAGCTTTTCCAGGCAGAGGAGCAGAGGCTCGGGATCGGGCTTGTGAGCGTCGGTGCTCTCAGCGGAGATCACCACATCGAACTGATCGTCTATATCGAAGTGATACAGATCTCTGGGCATCAGGTTCCAGTCTCTGGAGGTGACTATGCCCAGGGTGTAGCCGGCGGCCTTCAGCTCAGCTACCATCTCCCGGATTCCGGGGAACATACCTATATATCCGCTGTAGCCGTATTGATATTCCCTGTACCAGCGGGCAAGCTGCTCCACATCGTAGCCGGGGATCACCTTGGCGAGGCAGTCCAGCAGCGGTTCTCCGAAGGATTCCAGAATGGGCTCCATGGGAAGATCATGGCCGATGGACTTTCCGGCGGTATACTGCCAGGATTCAACTATTACCTGGTTGGTATCCTCTATGGTGCCGTCAAAATCAAAAAGCACTGCTTTGATATTGCTCATCTGTATCGCTTTCCTCCTCACGGGAATAGTAGGTGCTGCGGTAGAGGCCTATACGGCCGCTGTCATTCAGCTTTTTGATGACTATAAGTGTAAAGGGCATTATCAGTATGCCCAGCCCTCCGAAAATGCGCACGCCCAGAAACAGAGACATCAGCATCAGCACCGGGTGCAGACCTATGGATTCGCCCACGATTTTCGGCTCCAGAATATTGCGGACCACGGTTATGAAGGCATATATGCAAAACAGCTCCGCAGCCTTGACCGTGTTGCCGTTGATCAGGCATATCAGCGCCCAGGGGATCATTATTCCGCCCGTGCCCAGCGCCGGCATGACATCAAACAAGGCCACCACAAAGGCTATGAGCTTGGCGTCGGGCTGACCTATAAAGCTGAGACTTATCATCAGCTCTATCATGGTTATGGACATAATCACTATGTACGAGCCTATCAGCTTTACAAAGCTGTTGCTTATGTAGGATCTGGCGTCACGAATTATATTGCGTCCGTTCTCGGAGAACTGATGAAGCATGAAATACTCGATATTGGGGTAATCCATGCTGATGAATATCGTCGACAGCACGCAGAACAGCGAGCTGAGCAGGGTCGTCGGCGCGCCTACCACCAGGCCCTGGGCAAAGCTCAGGAGTCTCATGGAAAGAGAGCGGATAAGATCCCCCAGACTCGTCTGTATATTGCCGAAAATCTGCTCCACATAGATCTCGTCTCCGGGTATCAGGCTTCCAAGATCCTCGCTGTAAAACTGCATGATGCGCTGAATGGCAGGGGCTATGGAAGCCTCATAGATCTGAGGCATTCGGCTGATATAGGATATTACAGCCACCAGAGCCTTTGTGATTCCCACCGATGCCACCGACACCAGAACGATGTAAAACAGCAGCAGCACCACCAGGGCAGTGCCCTTGCGGGGGAGCTTAAGCTTTTCGGAAATGGCGTTCACCGGTCTGTTGAACAGCAGAGCCATCATCAAAGCTATAAAAAACGGCATGATCTCGTAGATAACATAACGGAAAAACACGTAATATATAGCAACGCATAGGGCTATATACGCGGTATTAACCAAAAATCTACGTCTGGATTCTGTCTTTTCGTCCATAGTTTCGATTTGTTATTCTCCTATTTTTTGCGGGATTTAAGCACTGCAAATATGAACCTGTCTATATCTCCGTCCACAACATCCTGAACTGCAGGGGTTTCCTCGCCTGTGCGGTGATCCTTTACCAGAGTGTAGGGCTGGAAAACATAAGATCTGATCTGGTTCCCCCAGCTTATCTGTCCGTAATTGCCCTTGAGCTCGGAAATCTTATCTTTGTGCTCCTGGCGGGCAAGCTCCATGAGCTTGGCGTAGAGCACCCTCATGGCATATTCCTTGTTCTGAATCTGAGATCTTTCGTTCTGACAGGTGACCACTATATTTGTGGGCAGATGGGTGATGCGCACTGCGGAATCCGTCTTGTTTACATGCTGCCCGCCTGCTCCGCTGGAGCGATAGGTATCTATGCGCAGATCCTCCGGGGCTATGTCCACCTTTATATCCTCGTTCAGCTCGGGCATCACATCCACCGATGCAAAGGATGTCTGGCGCTTTCCTGCTGTATTGAAGGGAGATATTCGCACAAGCCTGTGCACACCGCTTTCGGTCTTCAGGTAGCCGTAGGCGTATTCGCCCTTTACCAGCATTGTGACGGTCTTGATGCCGCCCTCGGTATCTCTCTGAAAATCCAGCACCTTGCAGCCGAAGCCCTTGGATTCTGCCCATCTTGTATACATGCGCAGCAGCATCTCCGACCAGTCCTGGGCATCCAGCCCGCCTGTGCCGGGGTGGATGGACATTATGGCGTTGTTGGTATCGTACTCCTCTGTGAGCAGGGCCCTGATGGTCATGGCCTCGATTTTCGGTGTCAGGCTTTCAAAGCAGGATATGGCCTCGTCTGCCAGCTCCTCGTCGTTTTCTTCCTCAGCCATCTGTATGTATTCCCTGGTGTCGGACAAAATGTCCTCCAGAGCGCCGTACTCGGCAAGAAGATCCTCCAGCTGCTTTTTCTCTTTCATGGAGCTCTGAGCCCGATCTATGTCGTCCCAGAAGCCGGGAGTCTCCAGCTCCAGATTCAGATCCTCCAGCTTATGCTTTACTCCGGCGATGTCAAAGAGACTCTCCAAGCTGTAGGAGAGCTTCCTCCGACTTGGGCAGTTCCAGTATTACAGGTTCCAGTTTAATCATCGTTTTCCTCCTGCTATTGATTTCTTCCGCAACAGTTCTTGTATTTCTTTCCGCTGCCGCAGGGGCAGGGATCGTTGCGTCCGGGCAGCTTGGCAACCCTTACGGGCTGGGGCTTTTCTCCGGAATTATCCGTGCCTGCGGGCCTTGCCGCCGGCGGCTTTACCTGGGTCATAGCCTTTCGCCTCGATCTTTCCTCTTCCGCGGCACTGGATGCCTCTTCCTTGCTGGCATTTCTTATGGCTACCCGGGCATGACGCTGGGCGTCTGTTTCCACGGTAAGAGCGAACACGTATTTTACTATCTCGTCGCAGATGGATTTCACCATAAGCTCGAACATATCAGAGCCCTCGTTTGCATAGGCCTGGGCAGGGTCCTGCTGACCTATGGATCTGAGGTTGATGCCTGCCTTGAGCTGATCCATGGCATCTATGTGGTCCATCCACTGACGGTCAACCACCATCAGAAGCAGCATGCGCTCCAGTTCTCTGAGCCTCTCGGTGCCTATTTCAGCCTCCTTCTGATCGTAAGCCTCGTTGAAAACTCCCATTACCGCGTCAATGAGGCTTTCCTTGGTCTGAGCCATCAGCTCTTCACCGCTCATTGCAAGCTCCGGCAGGAAGGGGCTGGTCTCTCTGAGCTTTTTGTTAAGCTCAGCCATGTCCCATTCCTCGGGATACTCAGAGCCCGCGCAGATATAGTCCGTGATCTCTGTGGCTATATCCCTCATCATAGACTGGATGTGCTCCTTAAGATCCTCGCCCATGAGCACCCGCTTGCGCTCCGCGTAGATTATGCTGCGCTGGCGGTTCATGACATCGTCATACTGAAGCACGTATTTTCTTATGGAATAATTGCGGCCCTCAACCTTTTTCTGGGCATTTTCTATGGTCCTGGTGAGCATGCCCGCCTCTATGGGGGTATCCTCGTCTACGCCCAGCTTTTCAACCATGCCCTGCATGCGCTCTCCGCCGAAGAAGCGCATAAGATCATCGTCCAGAGCGATAAAGAACTGGCTTGAGCCCGGGTCGCCCTGACGGCCGCTGCGGCCTCGGAGCTGGTTGTCTATACGCCTTGCCTCGTGGCGCTCGGTGCCTATTATATGCAGACCTCCCAGAGCCCTGACTCTCTCCTGCTCGGGCTGAACTTTCTGCCTGCAGTCTGCCAGGATGCGGGCATATTTTTCCCTGAGCTCGTCCAGACCGTCATCCTGGCCCGGAGGTATGTTGGAGGCCCGGGAAATATCCCCGGGATCGTAGCCCTGCTTTCTGAGCTCTCTGCGGGCCTCGAATTCGGGATTTCCGCCCAGCAGTATATCCGTGCCTCGGCCTGCCATATTGGTGGCTATGGTAACAGCGCCCTCACGGCCTGCCTGGGCTATGATCTCGGCCTCCTTCATGTGCAGCTTGGCATTGAGCACATTGTGGGGCACGCCCCTGCGCTTGAGCATATCGGAAAGCATCTCTGACTTTTCCACAGAAACAGTACCTACCAGCACCGGTCTTCCGGTGGCATGGTACTCGGCTATGGAATCGGCCACGGCCCTGAACTTACCGGCCTGAGTGCCGTAGACCTGATCGTCCATATCATGACGGATAACGGGCTTGTTGGTGGGCACCTCGATGACCTTCATATTGTAAATGTCTATGAATTCCTCTTCCTCGGTCTTGGCTGTACCGGTCATGCCCGACAGCTTGCCGTACATGCGGAAGTAGTTCTGCAGGGTTATTGTTGCCAGGGTCTTGGACTCGCTCTTGACGCTTATGCCCTCCTTGGCCTCTATGGCCTGGTGCAGACCGTCGGAATAGCGCCTGCCGTACATAAGGCGGCCGGTGAATTCGTCTACTATGATTATCTCGTTGCCATCGGATATGTAATCGATATCCCGCTTCATCAGATTGTGAGCCTTAAGAGCGATCTGCACATGGTGGTTGATCTCCATGTTCTCGGGGTCGGCAAAATTGCTGATACCAAAGGATTTTTCGCATTTTTCTATGCCCGATTCGCCTATGGATACAGTCTTTTCCTTTTCGTCCACCGTATAGTCCACGCCCCTTATCAGGGTGCGGACAAAGCTGTCAGCCTTCCTGTACAGATCCGAAGAATCAACTCCCACTCCGGAAATAATAAGCGGGGTGCGGGCCTCGTCTATGAGTATTGAGTCCACCTCGTCCACTATGGCATAATGAAGTTCTCTCTGCAGCAGCTGGCTGGAATAGGTGGCCATGTTGTCGCGAAGGTAGTCAAAGCCGAATTCGTTGTTGGTCCCATAGGTGATGTCGGCATTGTAGGCCTCTCTGCGCTCTTCCCCGGTCTTGCTGTGGGTTATGCAGCCCACGGAAAGGCCCAGGAAATTATACAGCCTGCCCATCCATTCCATATCTCTCTGGGCAAGGTAATCGTTTACGGTCACCACATGGACGCCCTTGCCCTCCAGGGCGTTCAGATACACAGGCAGGGTCGCCACAAGGGTCTTGCCTTCGCCTGTCTTCATTTCGGCGATATTGCCCTCGTGGAGCACTATGCCGCCTATTATCTGAACGTGGAAATGCTTCATGCCCAGCACCCTTGAGGATGCCTCGCGGCATACGGCAAAGGCTTCGGGCAGTATATCGTCAAGGCTCTCGCCTGCCTGCAGGCGTGCCTTGAATTCCGCAGTCTTAGCGCAGAGCTGATCGTCGGTCAAAACCCGGATCTCCCCATCCAGAGCCTCTACCTGCTGAGCTGTCTTTTCTATTCTTTTCAATTCTTTAGCGTTCTGATCGCCGAAGATCACTTTAAGTAATCCCATGCTTCCTCCTTATTGAATATGAGCTCCCGTTCGAGCACATAATCAGCTACGATATTTTAGCACAATCCAGCCTGCAATACAAACCCACTTGACAAGGGCTGCCTGAGGTGCTAACATAACGCAGAAAATCAAATACAGCTCATCAAGAGAGGCAGAGGGAATAGGCCCGATGAAGCCCGGCAACCCGCGAAAGCGAAGGTGCCAAATCCTACAGAGAGATCTGAAAGATGAGGAATGGAACACGGCCTCTTCTTTTGCGAAGAGGTTTTTTATTCTGTCCCTTCTTTGAGCTGAAAGGCAAGGAGGAAAAATGTCTAAAAGATTATTCACATCCGAGTCCGTTACCGAAGGACATCCCGATAAGATCTGCGACCAGATATCAGACGCAGTGCTGGACTGCGCTCTGGCTCAGGATCCCGGCAGCAGAGTGGCCTGCGAGGTGACCGTGACCACCGGCTACTGCCAGATCATGGGCGAGGTCACAACCAAGGCCAGTCTGGATTACGAGGCCATTGCAAGACAGGTCATAGCAGACATAGGCTATACTGAAGAAGAATACGGCTTCGACGCAAAAAGCTGCGTCATAAACTGCCTTGTCCACACCCAGAGCCCGGACATTGCCATGGGCGTGGACGCTGAGGGCGCCGGAGATCAGGGCATAATGTTCGGTTATGCCTGCAAGGATCAGCTTCCCGGAGGCTGCGATACTCAGTTCATGCCCCTGCCCATATACCTTGCCCACAAGCTGGCAGCAAGGCTTGCTCAGGTGCGCAGGGACGGCACCATAGCCTATCTGCGCCCCGACGGCAAGACGCAGGTAACCGTAGAATACGACGAGCACGATAATCCTGTCCGCGTCGATACCGTGCTTATCTCCGCCCAGCACGACCCTCAGGCCACCGAAGCGCAGATCAGAGAAGACCTGATGAACTATGTGGTAAAGGCTGTGGTTCCCGCGGAGCTTCTGGACAGCGAGACCAGGTTCTATGTCAATCCCACGGGACGCTTTGTGATAGGCGGCCCCATGGGTGATTCCGGACTTACCGGCAGAAAGATCATAGTCGACACCTACGGAGGCTACGCACGCCACGGCGGCGGCGCTTTCTCCGGCAAGGATCCCACAAAGGTAGACCGCTCCGCCTGCTATGCAGCCCGCCACGCTGCCAAGAATCTGGTAGCCGCCGGTCTGGCAAGCCGCTGCGAGATACAGCTGGCCTATGCCATAGGCGTGGCCGAGCCTGTTTCCGTAAGGGTGGACAGCTTCGGCACCGGCATATTCCCCGACGCTGAGCTGGAGCAGATAGTCAGCGAGCATTTTGATTTCCGTCCGGCTTCCATCATAAAAGAGCTGCAGCTGCGCCGCCCTGTTTACCGTAAGACCGCAGCCTACGGCCACTTCGGCAGAAGCGATGAAGACTTCAGCTGGGAAGCATTGGACAAGGTTGAAGAGCTTAAGGCCTGCGCCGAAAAGCGTTAATAACGCCGAAGGCAGGCCCAAAGATAGCAGCCTGTAAGCTGCAAATATCGCGCCGCCCGTACAAAAAAACATACAGCCCGGTGGCTGCAAGCCGCCGATCCGGGCCCGCACCCTGAAGATGCGGGCTTTTTGCATACAAAAACTGTGGAATGCGTATCGCATTCCACAGTCGAAACAGACTTGAATATTAGTTGTTTTCTTCCTCGGCCTTGTGAGCCTCGATGATCTTCTGAGCAAGCTGTCCGGGAACTTCTTCGTATCTGTCGAATTCCATGGTGAAGCTTCCTCTTGCCTGAGTCATGGCTCTCAGGTCGTTGGCATAGCTGAACAGCTCTACCTGGGGAGTCTCGGCGATGAGCTTCTGGCCGCCGCCGGGGATGGGATCCATACCCAGGATTCTGCCGCGGCGCTTGTTCATGTCGCCCATGACATCTCCGGTGAAATCATCGGGTACGGAGATCTCTACGTGCATGATGGGCTCCAGCAGGCAGGGCTTAGCCTCTACTATACCCTTCTTGAAGGCCAGGGAAGCGGCAGTCTTGAAGGACATTTCATCGGTGTCAACAGGGTGATAGGAACCGTAGTACAGCTCGCAGCGGATGTTCTGGCACTTGCAGCCGGCCAGGGGGCCCTTCTCCATGCATTCCTGCAGTCCCTTGTCTACTGCGGGGATGAACTGCTTGGGTACGCAGCCGCCGACGGTGGCATCAACGAACTCGTATTCCTGTTCGGAACGGGAGAATCTGATATATACGTCGCCGTACTGGCCGGAACCGCCGTTCTGCTTCTTGTGCTTACCCTGAACATCGGAGTTGCCCTTGATGGTCTCTCTGTAAGCGACCTTCTGGGGAACGACCTCGACCTCTGCACCGTAGCGATCCTTGAGCTTGGAAAGCAGGATGCCGGTCTGGATATCGCCCTGAGCGCCCAGCAGAGACTGGTGAGTCTCCTTGTTGACCTCAAAGCTTACGGAAGGATCCTCTTCTCTGAGCTTGGCAATGCCTGCAGCTACCTTTGCATCATCGCCCTTGCCCTTGGCTTCGATGGCGGTGAACAGAGTGGGCTGGGGGAACTCCACCTTGGGCAGAGTCACGGGGCTGGCCTTATCGCAGAGGGTGTCGCCGGTCTTGGTGAACTGGAGCTTAGCCAGTGCAACTATGTCTCCGGGCAGGGCTTCGGGGCAGTCGCCCTGGGTCTTGCCGCGCATAAAGAACATGGAGCCGAGCTTTTCTTCCTTTTCTGCGCTGGTGTTATAGGCCATCATGGCGGGTGTCAGCTTGCCGCGGATAACCTTGGTAAGTGATATCTTTCCGAGGAAGGGGTCTGCGATGGTCTTGAATACGTATGCAACAGTTGAACCGTCCCCGTATGCTACAGCGTTGCCTTCTGCATCGGCAACCTCGCCGCCGGCCTTGGGAACATACTTGAGTATTGCTTCAAGCAGCTCCTTGACTCCGGTGCCGTTGATTGCGGAAATGGAGAATACGGGAGCGATGTCGCAGTTCTTGATTCCGTTCATAAGTCCGGTGCTGAACTCTTCGTCGGTGAATTCTTCGCCGTCGAAATACTTTTCCATAAGGGCTTCGTCGGTCTCTGCGATGGCTTCTGCCAGAGCGTCCTTATCGTCGAGAGTTACGACACTGGTTCCGAACTTGTCTTTGAGAGATGCTATGACAGCATCCAGATCAACGTTTTCTTTATCGGTCTTGTTGATAACGAAGAAGCGGGGAACGGAGAACTGTTCGCAGTTGGTCCATGCCTTTTCGGTACCGACCTGGATTCCGGAGGATGCGTCTACGAAAATGGCGGCAGCTTCTGCAGCCTTCAGTGCGCAGTTTACTTCGCCGACGAAATCGAATACGCCGGGAACATCCAGAAAGTTGATTTTGTTCTTGTTGTACTCAACAGGAACGATGGAAAGTCCGATGGAATATTTCTTTTCGATCTCCATCTTGTCGAAGTCGGATACGGTGTTTCCGTCTTCAACCTTGCCCATTCTGTTGATCACTCCGGTAGCCAGCAATGCGGCCTCAAGGAATGTGGTCTTACCGCTGCTGCCGTGTCCGAGCAGTGCAACGTTTCTGATTGTGTCGCTTGTGTAGCCTTTCATAAGGTCCTCCTAATTTTGATCTGCAGAGCCTTCCCGGCTCTGCGGGCTGATATATATCATAATAGTCTTTACAACTAAAAGTCCGCTGTTCTGGGTGTTCTGGGGAAGGGTATCACGTCTCTGATGTTGGACATGCCTGTCAGATACATGATCATCCTTTCGAAGCCAAGGCCGAAGCCCGCGTGCTTAACGCCGCCGTACTTGCGAAGCTCCATATACCACCAGTAATCCTCTTCCTTAAAGCCCAGCTCCCTGATCTTGGCTGCCAGTATGTCGTAGCGCTCCTCTCTCTGGGAGCCGCCCACGATCTCTCCTATGCCGGGAACCAGCAGATCGCAAGCGGCAACGGTCTTGCCGTCATCGTTGTGGCGCATGTAGAAGGCCTTGATGGCCTCGGGATAGTTGATCAGGAACACGGGAGCCTTGAATACTTCTTCTGTCAGGTAGCGCTCGTGCTCGGACTGCAGATCCATGCCCCAGCCGGTAACAGGATACTGGAACTGCTTGTCTGCCTTTTCCAGGATCTCTATGGCCTCGGTATAGGTAAGGCGCACGAACTTGGAATTCACAACATGGTTCAGGCGATCCAGCAGGCCCTTGTCCACAAACTGGTTGAAGAATTTCATCTCTTCGGGAGCGTTTTCCAGGGTATAGCTGATGATGTATTTTACCATGTCCTCGATGAGCGCCATGTCGTCGTCCAGATCGGCAAATGCGATCTCGGGCTCTATCATCCAGAACTCGGAAGCGTGGCGTGTGGTGTTGGAATTCTCCGCACGGAAGGTAGGCCCGAAGGTATAGATATTACGGAAAGCCATCGCAAAGGTCTCTCCCTGCAGCTGTCCGCTTACGGTCAGATTCGCCGGCTTCTTAAAGAAATCCTGGCTGTAATCCACTTTTCCGTCCTCTGTCAGAGGCAGATCCTCCGGATCCAGCGTGGAAACACGGAACATTTCACCCGCGCCCTCCGCATCGGAGGAAGTGATGATCGGGGTATGAACATAGACAAAATCCCTCTCCTGGAAAAATTTATGGATCGCATACGCGATCAGGGAACGTACGCGGAATACGGCCTCAAACGTGTTCGTTCTCGGACGGAGATGCGAAATCGTTCTGAGGTATTCAAGTGTGTG
>JAZRXE010000032.1:0-20154 GCA_045600065.1 Anaerovoracaceae bacterium | reverse complement strand
AGCCGGACGGGGTCATGCACCAGCCCTCGATCTTATATCCGTCGGAGGCAACAAACTCATGATACTGCGGGGTGCGCACGTCGAGTTCTTTGAAGAGCTCGTCGTTGAAGTGGGTGACCTGCTCGGTTCCCATGAAGAGCTCCGCGAGGCTGTCGCCCTTGAAGGAGCAGGTGAGAAGCTTTCCGTCAAATTCGTCGAAGCCGTCGACGCAGTCTACGCCGAGGTCGATGTCCTTTAGCTCGCCTGCAAAGGTGAGGAGCCTCATCGTGCAGGTGTGGCCGAAGGTGGAAGCAAACAGGAAGCCGTCCTTTGTGACCTTGTAGCCCTGTCCGTGTCCGTAGCGGGCATCGCTTCCGACTCCGCCGCCTCCGACAGAGTATTCGTACTCGCAGAGAAGCTCGGGAGCTCCGCCGTTCATGCCGACAGTATAGAAGGACTTGGACTGGGTCTTTCCGTATTTCTTTCCGTCGCTCATGGTGATGAGAACCTTGTCATTGAATTTTACGGCAAGACCGATGGTGTTGTCCTTCCAGGGAACGAGCTCGACGGTCTGCTTGGTGTCAACGTCGAAGCAGTATGCTCCGCTTGCCCTGTTTACGACCTCTTCGCCGGGAGCTCCGACAAAGAAGAGCTTGCCGTCAGCGATGTCGGTGACGCTTGCGTTCCAGTTTTCATCGGTGATCCTTTCGCACTTGTCTTCTTTGCGGTCGTAGAGATAAAGAACGTTTCTGAGCTTGTTGATCATGCCCTTGCCGTTCGACCAGAACGGAACCTCGTCGATCGTGGTATAGACCTTGTCGTGCTCCTTGTCTTCGGGAGCCAGGTCTACGATCGCGTTGAAGCAGTACAGCTGTCCGCACAGATGAGTCAGAGCGGAAGCCTTAAAGGGAACGGAGAAAGCCTTCAGGGCTTCACCGCCGCAGGGGCAGATCTCATAAAAGTCGGTGCTGACTTCCTTGGGATCCTTCTTAGCTTCTCTGGCTGCAGAGAAAAGCAGGGTGTTTTCCGGTGTCCAGCAGTAGTTTCTGCCGTCTCCGCCGGAAGTGAGCTGGTGAGCCTCACCGTCTTTGAGAGTCCAGATGTCGCCCTTGTATCCGTTGGCAGCTTCATCGCCCCAGGATACTATGAATGCGGCAGTCTGTCCGTCAGGAGAAAAGTGAGGATTGCTGAGCATTTTGAACTCAAACAATGTTTCGGGAACGATTTTCTTCATTTGGACCTCCTTATTACATTAACTTATACAGTATAAACGTATATCTATGACCAGTGACCGAATTCGGCCATGTCTTCTGCCAGCATGGCTTCCAGCAGGGACATTCCGCCCACAGCCTGAGGCTCTCCGGGAGTCTCCTTTATCCTCTTGAATTCGTCAAAGCGCTTTATTACCGCAGACAGCGGCTCGGGAAGTCTTGCATATGCCTGGCTGGCCATGGTTTCGGGTATCTTTCCGTAGAAGGCCTCTGCCACGGCACCTGCCATACAGGCTATGGTATCGGAATCTCCGCCGAGAGAAATTGCCAGCCTTATGCAGCTTTCAAAATCCTCGGATTCCAGAAAGGCTTCCATTGCCTGGGGAACCGAGCCCTGACAGCTTTCGTCGAAGCTGTAGCTGTCCCTGATCTGATCCAGGGTGAAATCCATATCATAACCTATGCGCTCTGCCAGAAATTTTCTTATGTCAGTCTTATCAGACCCTGTGCGGGCAAGGAAAACCGCTCCTGCCACAGCCTGAGCGCCCTTGATGCCCTCCGGGTGGTCGTGAGTCACAGAAGCGGTGATCCCGGCTATATCCAGGGTCTCTTCAAGGGTAGTATAAAACCAGCCTACAGAGGACACCCTCATGGCGCTTCCGTTGCCGTAGCTTCCGTAGGGGCCCATCTCGGGCATATTGAGCCACAGGCCGAAATTGCCGCCGTAGCCTCCGTCGGGAAACAGCTTCCCGTAATATCTCATCATTACAGCAACACTGTCAGCGATCCTGGTCCTGTCGGCGGATCTGAAGGTATCCATTACGGCATGAGCCACTGCAACGCTCATAAAAGTGTCATCCGTGGGACCGCAGCCTATGGGGAAAAGCTTTATGTCAGTGGATCTGACATTGTTGAATTCGTATGCACTTCCGCATATATCTCCTATAATTGCTCCTAACACGTTCTACTCCTTCCAGATCTCCTCAATGCAGCGGGCAAAGGCCTCCAGGCCTTCTTTATCGAAATCGTCAAAGCGGGAAAACAAGGGGCTGTCGATATCCAGGACACCTATGAGCCTTCCGCCTGCATGCAGGGGTATCACTATCTCCGAATTGGAAGCGCTGTCGCAGGCTATATGGCCCGGGAACTGATGGACATCGTCTACCCTGACAGTGCTGCCGCTGACTGCTGCAGTACCGCAGACACCCTTTCCCATTTCTATGACGGTACAGGCAGGCTTGCCCTGAAACGGCCCGAGCTCGAGAATGCTTCCGCTGAGGATATAAAAGCCTGCCCAGTTAAGATCGCTGAGCCCGCCGTAAAGCAAGGCGGAGGCATTTGCCAGATTGCTTATATTGTTCTCCACACCCTCGGCGAGAGCCTTCATCTGGGCGCAGAGTCTTGAATAAAGCTCTGTATCCTTCTTTTCTATGGCGTGAAACCTGCATTTTTTGAAACAGTTCCCGCAATCGGTGCATTTCCCAGTGTCTATCTCGGCACGCCCGTCCTTTATGACAGCAGCCCCGAAACGGCAGGCCATGGTACATATTCCGCATGCTCTGCATTTATCTCTGTTGACCTTGTAGATCATATGCTCCTCCGGGCAAAAACGCCCCGGCTCAGGCAATGCCTAATCCTTCGGATAAACGGTGACTATCTCTTCTGATGCCAGGGCTGCCTCCACCAGGGAATCCACATCCAGCCGTTTTTCCGCATCCAGGATCTTTTCGAGTCTGGGCTTGGTCACAGGATGCTTGGGCAGGAATACCGTGCAGCAGTCCTCAAAGGGCAGTATCGATATATCGTAGGTGCCGATCTCCTTGGCTGTGTCCATGATGGAGGTCTTATCCATGGCGATAAGCGGCCTCATGACCGGCATGGAAACAGCGGCGTCGGTGACCACCAGAGACTCGGCGGTCTGGCTTGCCACCTGACCCAGGGATTCGCCGGTGATGAGCATCATGCTGCCCTCCTCTGCGGCAACCTTCTCTGCCAGACGCATCATAAAGCGGCGAACCAGTATAGTGGTCTCTTCTTCGGGGCAATGCTGCACTATCTGCTCCTGGATCGGCAGCAGATTGATGCTGTGTATGCGTATCCTTCCGCAGTAGGACGCCAGCACCGTGGCCAGGTCCCTGACCTTTTCGAAGGCCCTTTCGGACGTGTAGGGGAAGGAATGGAAGTGCACGGCATCTATATACATGCCTCTGTGAGACATCAAAAAGGCTGCGACAGGGGAATCTATGCCGCCGGAAAGCAGCACCAGGCCCTTTCCGTTGGTGCCCAGCGGAAGTCCCCCGAAGCCGGAGATCTTTGTTTCGTAAACATATGCCAGGCCCCTGCGCACATTTATATACAAAGTGCACTGGGGATCGTGAACGTCGACCTTAAGGACCTTGCAGCCCTTTAATACAAAGGCTCCGATGCGCTTTGCGATCTGAGGGGACTCTATGGGAAACATCTTGTCCGCCCTGCGGGCATCCACCTTGAAGCTGCTTATATGAGCCTTTTCTATTCTATCCATCATAAAGTCCACAGCGGCAGCGCCTATTTCTTCAATAGCCTGCTCGGCAGTGAGCCCTTCGATATTGATCTCGGTGGCGGGGCTTATGGAATCTACGCCGAAGACCCTGCCGACCCTCTTAAGCAGAGCATCGGAATCCTGATCCAGCGGGGCCCTGACAAAGATGAGCCCGTCTATGCGCTCAACCCTGATACCGCCTAAGGCCTTGGTCTGCTTTTGGATGCGCTGCACCAGCATGCGCTCGAAATACGACTTGTTCTGTCCTTTAAGTGCGGTTTCTCCGCACCTTACAATGAATATTTTCTCGTTATTGTTGACCATTTTCTATCCTTTTCGAAAAGCATTGCGCAGCCTGCGCTGAGCCCCTACTGCCTCTGTCAGCTTTTCGATTACGTAATCCATTTCCCCCAAAGTGTTATCCGCGCAGAAGCTGAAACGCACCGCGCCCTCTATCTCTCTGTCCCTGAGCCCCATGGCCGTCAGAACATGGCTGCCCTTGCTGTGAGAGGAGCAGGCCGAGCCCGTGGAAACACATATGCCGGCGGTATCAAGGCTGTGGAGAATGACCTCTCCCCTGCAGCCCAAAAAGCTTACGTTCAGCACGCTGCACACTCCGTCATCCGGGGAATTGACCTTGATGTCGGGGATGCTGTCTTTGATGCCCTGAAGCAGCCTTTCCCTTGCAGCAGCCATATTTTTTGCCCTGCCAAGCTCCTTGGGGATCAGAGCCGCTGCCGTACCTATGCCTGCTATTCCGGGCATGTTTTCAGTGCCCGAGCGCATGCCCTTTTCCTGGCCGCCTCCGTGGATGAATACCGGCAGATAGACGCCTTTCTTTATGTACAAGGCCCCCACGCCCTTGGGACCGTGGATCTTGTGTCCTGAAACGCTGATAAAATCGACGCCCAGATCCCTTGCATCGAGCGGGATCTTTCCCCAAGCCTGGACTGCATCGGTATGCAGCAGAGCCGTACTGCCCTGCTCATCCATTATGCGCCTGAGCTCCTTGATGGGCATTATGGTCCCTGACTCGTTGTTTACTGCCATAACGGAGACCAATATGGTGTCCTTGTTCAAGGCACCACGGAAATCATCAAGGCTTATGCGGCATTGAGAATCCACCGGAAGATATATTATCTCCGCACCCTGTCGCTCCAGCCACTCTGCGGTTTTCAATATGGCAGGATGCTCCACTGCCGTGGTGATTATGCGTTTACCCTGCTTTTTTCTGGATTCCCAGACGCCCTTAAGCACTGTATCGTCGCTTTCGGTGCCGCCGGAGGTGAAGAATATCTCATCAGGCTCAGCGCCCAGGGATGCGGCGACTGCCTGACGGGCTGCCTTAAGCCTTTTTTCGGCTTCAAGACCCAGTCTGTATAAAGAAGATGGATTGCCGTAATCCTCTTCAAGAGCCTGCACCATAGCCTCTACCACCTGAGGATAGGGCTTTGTTGTGGCACTGTTGTCAAGATATACGAACATTCGTATTCCTTTCTCAAAGGACAGACCCGCAAATAATGCGGGCCTGAAAACAATAATCCGGTTAATTAGAGCTATCTTGCGTAGTCCACTGCACGGGTCTCTCTTATTACATTGACCTTGATCTGGCCGGGATACTCCAGCTCGCTCTCGATCTTCTTGGAGATCTCCCTTGCAAGCAGCTCCATTGCATCGTCTGATACCTCGTCGGGCTTGGCGATGATCCTGATCTCTCTGCCCGCCTGTATAGCGTAGGAGGTCTCGACGCCGGGAGTGGTATTGGCAATCTCCTCCAGCTTCTGGAGACGCTTGATATAGCTGTCAAGGGTCTCTCTCCTTGCTCCGGGCCTTGCTGCCGACAGAGCATCGGCTGCGGCAATGAGAACCGCCTCGGGGCTTTTGGCCTCGTAATCGCCGTGGTGAGCAGCCATGGCGTCTATAACAGCCTGGCTCTCCTTGTATTTCTTGAGCACGTCTATACCGAGATCCACATGAGTGCCCTGGAATTCGTGGTCTATGGACTTGCCTATATCGTGGAGCAGTCCGGCGCGCTGAGCCAGCTTTACGTCAAAGCCCAGTTCTCCGGCCATGAGGCCTGCCAGATGGGCAACCTCGATGGAGTGCTTCAGCACATTCTGACCGTAGCTGGTCCTGTACTTGAGTCTGCCTAAAAGCTTGATAAGCTCGGGATGAAGGTTATGTATACCAAGCTCGAAGGTGGCGGATTCGCCCTCGGCCTTGATTATGGAATTGACTTCCTTCTCGGCCTTTTCGACCATTTCTTCGATTCTTGCGGGGTGTATGCGTCCGTCGGTGATGAGCTTCTCAAGGGCTATCCTTGCGATCTCCCTTCTGACGGGGTCAAAGCCGGACAGTATGACAGCCTCCGGAGTATCGTCTATTATCAGATCCACGCCGGTTGCGGTCTCTATTGCCCTGATGTTGCGGCCCTCGCGGCCTATTATGCGGCCCTTCATCTCGTCGTTGGGCAGGGCTACGACAGATACTGTGGTCTCTGCCACATGGTCTGCCGCACAGCGCTGGATGGCGCCGGTGATGATCTCCTTAGCCTGCCTGTCGGCTTCTTCTTTTGCCTTAGTCTCGATCTCCTTGATCATTACGGAAGCATCGTGACGAACGTCCTTTTCTATGCTGTCCATAAGTATCTGCTTGGCTTCGTCTGCGGTGCAGCCCGAAATGCGCTCAAGCTCTGTGATCTGTTTATCGATGGCTGTCTGCAGCTCCTTTTCTTTGTCTTCGAGATTCTGGAGCTTGCGGCTGATGTGATCCTCCTTCTTTTCGATGGATTCAGTCTTTCTGTCCAGAGATGCTTCTTTCTGGATCAGTCTGTTTTCGGTCTTCTTGACCTCGTCCCGGCGTTCGCGTATGTCACGCTCAGCCTCCTGCTTTAACTGATGTGCTTCCTGTCTGGCTTCAGCCAGGGTCTCTTTTCTGATTTGTTCTGAACGATTCTCTGCATCAAGGATTAAATTTTTGGCCTGAGTTTCGGCACTTCCTACGATTTTTTCTGCAGTGTTCTTGCGGATAATATATCCGCCAAGTATACCGACAAGCAGAGAAGCAAATCCCACTGCTGCATAAAGCATTGTATTGCGCCTCCTTGCGTTTAAACGGCACTGTGGCCGAAGATAAAAATTCTATAGGCAATATATTTATTAAAATCTGACGATTTATAAAATAATATAGTTAAAACCTATCGTGTTATCTTACAATGCGGCGGCCTTTTTTGTCAATGATTATTAGATTTTATAAAGAACCCAGCGGCAGTCGGGGATCATGTATTTTAACTGATATCTGCGCTGACAGCTGCCTACAAGGCTCTGGCAATCATACACGAGAGAAGGCTTGCCGGCCACACGCTGTTCTTCCACAAGCAGAATTTTTTCCACGGAGATCTCCGTTTTCTCTCCGTTATCTCCCGTAAATTTAAATCTGTAGGGCAGAGGATGTCCCTCGCCCTTGAATACCACAATGGCATCAACTGGTCTGGCTACTATTTTCACCTTTATGCCCTCCCATCATTATATAATTTCCGCCGTTTACACCACCCTCTACGGGCCTGTAAGGGGTATTTACGAAAACAGCCCTCTGTATGGAATCTGTCCCGAAGCGCAGCCTTATGCTGTCCACGGCTCTGTCAGCCCTGCGCTGCAGGTCTCTGTCTTCGGAATCGAACAGGGAAAGCTGGACCTCCGCGGCGCTGCAGAGATTGCCCGTGCCTATGCCCAGCTGCCTTATGGGCTCTCCGTTCCAGCAGCTGTCGAAAAGCATGCAGGCGGTCTCGTAAATGTCTTTCGTAATATCCGTATATCTGTCGGTCTGTACCTGATGACGCACGCCCTCAAGCTGAAAGGACCTTATCCACACCGAAAACAGCGAGGCCTGACAGCCCATCTTACGGAGCCTGAAGGACACCTTTTCCGCAAGACTCAGCAGATATCTGCGGGCTTCCTCTGCCGTAAATACATCGTGATCTATGGTCATGCTGTTTCCGACGCCCTTCTGCACGTTATCGTCGTTAAGACCCACGGGCTCGTCGTCTATGCCGTTGGCATAGCGCCATATAAGATCTCCGTGAGACTTTAACGCAGCCCTCAGAAGCCTGCGGTCGGCATGGGCAAGATCGCCTATGGTCCTGATATTCATGGCCTCCAGTCTTCGCCTGCTGGATCTGCCCACCATGAACAGCTCTCCTACCGGCAGGGGCCACATTTTTTCGGCAATCTCCTCCGGATAGAGGGTATGTACCATATCGGGCTTTTTCAGCTCAGAGCCCATCTTCGCCAATATCTTGTTTACGGACACGCCCACATTTACGGTAAAGCCCAGCTCGTTTTTTATGCGGTCCTTTATGGCATAGGCGGTCTCCACGGGATCTCCGAAAACGGCCTCGGATGCGGTATAATCCATAAAGCATTCGTCTATGCTGTAGCGGTATATTCGGGGGCTGTATTCGGAAAGCACGGAATACATGGCATTGCTGCAGTCCATATACAGATCGTAGTCCGGGGGGATCACAAGCAGACCCGGGCATTTTT
The DNA here is from genome assembly GCA_045600065.1 of Anaerovoracaceae bacterium. Lineage (GTDB taxonomy): Bacteria > Bacillota > Clostridia > Peptostreptococcales > Anaerovoracaceae > RGIG2707. The sequence continues at coordinate 11,902 of JAZRXE010000032.1, read as the reverse complement.
TCCTGGCTTCCATAAGGCTCTCTCCGGTGATTATTCCGTATTTTTTCGCCGGTATGGATTTGGCCAATACAATACCGTGGCGGGTCTTCTCATTACCGCCCACAACTGCCGGAACGCTGCGGAAATCAAGGGTTTCTCCCCTTTCCAGGGCCGCGGCGGCACTCCAGCTCAAAAATGCCGAATTTGCGTCTATATGCATCACTGTCATGGTGAGTACATTATAGCGAACATATGTTCTTTTTGCAATACAAATAAATGTACACCTGAAAAAATTGCGCAAAAACGTCGGAATTACCTGTTTCCTTCCGGGCGGAGGCCCGCAGTTCAGACCAGCAGTCCCTCCTCCTTCATGCTGCGCCAGCAGCCGTCCCCTATAAGAACATGGTCAAGGACAGGTATGCCCAGCACCCTGCCTGCCTCCGAAAGCTGTCTGGTGACGCTGATGTCAGCATCGCTGGGAGTCGGATCCCCGCTGGGATGGTTGTGTATGAGTATAACCGCATAGGCACTGCGCCTTACCGCGCTGGAAAAAACCTCCCTGGGATGGGACATTGAAGAGCTCAGCCCGCCTACCGATATATCCTCGGAGGCTATGAGCTGATTTTTGACATTCACCATGACCACGCGGAATATCTCCTTGGGAAGCACCCTGAGCTCGTCCATAAAAAGCTCTGCCACGGCGCCCGGACGGTCCAGCTTGACCCTCTTTTCCGACGGAGCCCGGCTCACCCTGCGCCCCAGCTCTATGGCCGCCATGATCTGACTGGCCTTTGCACTTCCTATTCCCCTGACCCTGCAGAATTCCTCGGGCTGGTAGCGGAGAAAGGCGCTCAGGCCTGCGGGCTCAAGGGACAGCAGCTCTGCTGCCAGCTCCAGAGCGCTTTTGTCCGCCGTTCCGGAAGAGATAATAAGCGCTATAAGCTCTGCATCGCTGAGGGCTCCGGCACCCTCTGCGAGCATCTTTTCCCGGGGCCTTTCCCCGGGAGGAAGTCCTTTGAGTTTTTTAAGATAAGAGGCTCTGCTGTCCTTCATCTGCATCCTTTCCTGCTGCATAAGCCCCGTGTCCAAGCCCATATATAATACTTCCATTTTATGGTAATTTCAAGAGCCGGAAGAGTAAAAGGCGGAGAAAAATAAAAAAGCCCAAAACCCTAAATTCATCGTGGATTCGTGAGCTTCAATATGATAATATTAACAGAATAAGCAAAGGTAGGAACAGCGAAATGAGCAAAATCTTAGCAATAACATCCGGCAAAGGCGGCAGCGGGAAGACCAGCTTTGCGGTAAATATCGGATACGCGATGGCAGAACAGCAGCAGAAGACCCTTGTACTTGACCTCAATTTCGGATTGAGGGGAGCTGACATATACATGGGCATGGAGGATATGGTGCTTTTCGATCTGGGAGACTACATGTCGGGCACCTGCAGGCTTGCAAAGGCACTGGTCTGCGATCCGGAAAACCCCATGCTTTACCTGCTCTGCGCTCCTCAGATGAGCTCCATGGACGGCATAGGCCCCATGCACATAAAAACATTATGCAGACAGCTCAGAGAGATGTTCGACAATATAATAATAGACTGCCCTCCGGGAATGGGTCGGGAGCTTGAAAGCTCCCTGGCAGATGTGGACTGCGCCCTGATAGTGATAACTCCGGAGTATCTTTCGCTGCGCAGCGCCCAGCGCATGGAGAGCAGGCTGGAGGAGCTGGAAATAAAGCATTTTTACGCTGTAAACATGCTCGATCCCGAGCTTATGGACAGCAAGGAGCTGCCGGGCCTGGAGGATATAGCCGCAGCCATGCACTGCAGCCCGGCGGGACTGGTTCCCAAAGACATAAACATCCACATGGGAAACAACTGCGGCAGGCCGGTGGCCGGTGCGGAAAGCTCCTATGTGGCAAGAAATTTTACCATAATAGCATCAAGGCTGGCCGGGGAAATACCCGACAGCGGCGATGTCAGTCAGCAAACTGAACAGTAAGTGTTTCGCAGCTGCCGAAACGGGTAAACACGGTGAAATCGCCGCAAGGGTAAACATCCCAGCCCGTATCGGCAGTTTTTGCTTGCCCGAAAACCCAGGCCTGCATCATTCCGCCGCTTAAAAACTCCACCCGGGTACTGTCCCGGCCGGGCTCTATCGACGCGGCCATATTGATCTTGGCAAGATGGGATTTTTCCCCGGAATTTCCGAGCTTTAAGCTTACAGGTCTGTTAAGCCCTATCACAAGATCCTCTCCGTCCGCGTACCAGATGTCGGCATCAGTGCTTATATCTCCGATATCGATAAGCTCCGAGACACACAGCCTAACGCCCAGAGATCCTGCTGCAGCCTCGTCATAAAGACCGAAATCTGTGCTTCGCAGGCTGCTTTCAAGCACCAGCCCGCCGCCGAGCAGATTGCCGCAGGCCTTTACATCCTGGTGGATAACCGCAGCCGAGGCCTTCATCATCTGGTCCTCCCTGTTGAAAACGTTGCCGTAGGCCTGCTGATAGGCGCTTGCCTTATCCACCGCGTTCTGAGCCCCGGCATTCTGACTGGTGCAGAAATCGCAGTGATAGAATATGCTCACCGGCATATGATACCTGGCTGAAACCTCCAGTCTGTCGTCCCCTCCGTAGATCAGCACCGAATTGTTCTGGACAAGAAAATCCCTGCCGCTCTGTTCGTCGACCAGCATAAACGGCAGATCCAGCACATTCTCCGCACTGTTTTGAGGCGCGGTATTATAGCCTCCGGCAGAGGCAAAGCCCGAATTCCACAGAAGACCGGCATCGCGGCAGGCCTTTAGGGTCTGACTTTCGCCCTGCGCGGACACATACCAGGTATGCTGATTTGCCCCTGCGCAGGAAAGATCCGCGCCGAATTCCGACTCCAGCACGTCCATATGGGTACCAAGCTCCCAAAGCTCCCTCTGCTCCGAGGCCCCCGCATTGGTGAACAGGTGCAGGCCCACATACCAGTCCCGATCGAGACAATAGGCGACCTGCTCCCTGAGCTGCTGCCTGAAGGGGAAATAGGGGCTGTCAACAGGATAAGCCAGTCCGTATTCCATATTCCCGCATAGCAGATCGGCTGTGCCGTCACCGTTCAGATCGGCAATTCTGGGGCTTGCGTAGTTTCCGAATTTTATATTATAATTCTGCTTATGGTTCATTTCGCTGCAGCTGAGATAACCGCGGGGCTCAAGGACCAGGAAGGCTTCATCGGAGTATGCAGCCTCGAAGGAATAAATATATCCGTCATACGTTCCTACAAGAAGCTCATACTCAGCGTCTGCGTCTATATCCGCAGCATAGGGGGAAAGCCAGCTTCCCAGGCCCGCAGCGGCGCAGTCTCTGCGCATATCGCGGTATCCGCTGTCCTCATCGTGATCATGGTCTGCGGTCCAGGCCTGCGCGCAGGCCATTCCCGGAACGCCGTTTATCAGGATCAGGTTCCCGTCATCTGAGCCAAGAAGCAGATCCAAAGCCCCGTCGCCGTTGAGATCGCAGGTCTGGGGCAGAAGCTGACCGCTTGTTCCGGTGCCGCCCTCCCCTCCGGCAAGAAGCCTTACGGGAGCATCGAATGTCATGTCGGACAGGCAGACTGCTGCGTAAAGATCACCACCCAGCACTCCCCATATAAGGTCATCGTCTCCGTCTCCGTCTATATCCGCCATGCAGGGTGCGGAATAAGGGCCCTTGTTCAGGGGGGCTCCGTTGACGTCGCAGAGTATCCGGGCTTCATAAGTATGCAGCCTGTCTGTATATCCTTTCCCCTTGTAGAAATAGATATTGCCGTCCTTGCTTCCGCTGATGATATCGGTAAGACCGTCGCCGTCGGCATCTGCAAGGGCCGGGTAAGACCTCAGATCGTGAAGCTGAAGATCGGAAAAATAGCTGGTTTCATCCATCTCGCAGCCATTGGAAAGCCATGCGCTGCCTGCTGCTATATGAGTGCCGGACGAATAGGCATTTTCAGCAAGATCCATTTCGAAATGCAGACCGTCCTCAGCCGAGCTTCCCAGCAGATAGCTGGTGCCCTCAGTGCGCAGGAACCACCTGTAGCTGTTCCTGATAATGGTCCAGGAGGGAATCTGACGGGCCTGCTCTGCCAGCTCTGCGAAGCTGTAAAGCGCTCCGTTCTCTATGCCCGTGATCTCTTCGTAATGCAGCTCCCAGCTCATGGACGGAGTGCCGAAGTAGCCGAAGGCCTTTTCCAAAGCATAACCGTATTTCTGCTTGGCGGCATATTCTCCGAGACCGCTGTAAATGAGCATGTTAAAGCTTGCGGAGGAGGCCGCGAAGCCCGTCACGGTCTGTTCGCCCTTTTCCATTGTCAAAGAAGAAGATGAATAGTAATTGGGTAGAAGATTATTGGTAAAGAACACGAGGCCCCTGCCGTAGCGGTTCATCGTATAAAGGGCGCCCTCGCTGCATTCCACCAAGGGAACGGCGCTGCCGACAGCCATGGCATAGCCGTAATCGCAGGAGGCAAGCCTGTCAAAGCCATCATACTGCCTGTAGAGCTGTTCGAAATCAGTGACTACGGTACCGAGCTTTTCCAGATCCGCTCCGCATTGGCAAAGCTTTATATTCTCCGGGTATCCGCCTATCCGCCTGAAGCTTTTCGCTCCGAGAAATCCCCTGCTAAAGCTGTCAAAGAATGCGTTGGGCACAAAAACCGTGCAGCCCCCGGCAGTGTAAGCCTCGATCTGAGAGAACAAGGCCTCCGCCCCAGGACAGTTCAAAAGGCTCTCATCAAGATAAACAAGCTCTGCTCCGTCAAGGACGGAAGCCGCATCATCCTCACGGCCGCTCACGTCGCAAAGCTCCGTCTCAAGGCCGAATATCAAAGGCTGCTGAAGGTAAATATAGCTCTCGGGTGTCTTTTCCGGCTCAAAGCAAAGCACCGCGGCCTTAAGCTCCACATCAGAGGCTTCTGTGTCCGGGCCCCTATACTCTGCCTCCGGTATGCGTTCACCGCAGCCGCAAAGCCCCCAAAGCATTGATATGCAAATTAAAATGCTTATAATCTTTTTCATATACAAATCCGCACCGTAACGGCGGCAGGAGCCGGTCTAAGCCTTTATGATCCCCATCATCGCGGCAACGACCTGCTCTATGCTCATATCGGAGGAATCGATAAGCACGGCGTCCTCCGCCTGCATCAGCGGATCGGTATCCCTGTGACTATCCCTGTAATCCCTCGCGGAAATATCAGCCTCAACCTTTTCCAGATCCTCAGTCAGCCCCTTTGCCTTAAGCTCTTCCATGCGCCTTAATGCCCTTACCCTTACGGAGGCGGTAAGATAGAACTTGAATTCCGCGTCCTTAAGAACATTGGTGGCTATATCCCGACCGTCCATGACAAGGCTCTTTCTGCTGCCCATGTCACGCTGCAGGGCAACAAGCTTTTTTCTCACGGCGGGTATGGCAGAGCTTACGGAAGCCATCTCAGAGACCTGAGGTGTGCGGATGAACGGCTCGGCGTCAGCTCCGTCCAGGGTCACATGGCCGCCTTGAATATCCACATCGGTGGAATCCAGCAGCCGCTGAAGGGCAGCTTCATCGCTGCAGTCTGTGCCGCTTCGGAGTATTTTCAGGGCAATAGCCCTGTACATGGCGCCCGTGTCCACATAATCTATACCGAGATCCCGGGCGAGTATCCTGGCAATTGTGGATTTTCCGGCCCCGGCAGGACCGTCTATGGCTATTCTCAGCAGCTTACTGCTCATTTTTGACGCCTTTCTTTTTTATAGAAGGCTGATCTCCGCCCAGGAGCTTTTCTATTTCAGCCACAAAGGTGCTCACATCCTTGAACTGCCTGTAAACAGAAGCAAAGCGCACATAGGCCACCTCGTCGAGCTCCTTGAGATGGTCCATTACCACCTCTCCTATAAAGGTGCTGGATATCTCCTTTTCCATCATATTGTTCAGGCCGCGCTCGATGTCATCCACCACAGCCTCCATCTGATCCATGGATACCGGACGCTTTTCGCAGGCCCTGATTATGCCGTTGAGTATCTTATTGCGGTCGAAGGCCTCGCGGCTTCCGTCTCTTTTCACCACCATAAACAGCATTTCTTCAACTTTTTCGTAGGTAGTGAATCGCTTGCCGCAGGCGTTGCATTCCCTGCGCCTTCTGATCGCCTTTCCGTCCTCTGTGGGACGTGAGTCAACTACTTTAGTATCCGGTTCCTCGCAATAAGGACATCTCATATTACCTGTAACTCCCGGCTGCCTTGCCGACCACAATTGAATATGCTTATACAGGGTATATTACGCTACATCTTGTGGTTTGTGCAAGCGCATTTTTATGCTATAATGATGGGCAGTCGATTTTGCAAAAAGCTTGATATAAGAAACGGATACACTCATGAACAGAAACGAACTGGCGGCACAGCTGGAAAGAAGAAGGATCTTCGGAATAATATCTCACCCTGACGCAGGCAAGACCACACTTACGGAAAAGCTTCTGCTTCACGGAGGAGCCATACATCAGGCGGGCACGGTCAAGGCCCGCAAAAACGCAAAATTCGCCACCTCGGACTGGATGGAAATAGAAAAGCAGAGAGGCATTTCCGTGACCAGCTCGGTAATGCAGTTCGAGTACGACGACAAGGTCATATCCATTATGGATACTCCGGGTCACAACGACTTCGGCGAGGATACCTACCGCATACTGACCTCCGTAGACAGCGCGGTAATGGTCATAGATGCCGCCAAGGGCATAGAGACCCAGACCAAAAAGCTGTTTGCGGTGTGCAAGATGAGGGGCATTCCCATCTTCACCTTCATGAACAAGCTGGACAGAGAGGCCAAGGATCCTCTGGAGCTGATCTCCGAACTGGAGGACGTGCTCGGCATCCCTGCCACCGTGGTGACCTGGCCCATAGGCTCGGGGCTCAATTTCCAGGGCATATACAGCATACCCGAAAACAAGATCTATCTGTTCAAGGAAAAGCGTTCGATTCAGCTGGGTGAAGACGGAGTATTCGGAGACGAGCTGGAGGATGTCCTTACGATAAATAACCTGAAGGACCTGAGAGACGGTCTGGAGCTTTTGGAGGGCGCCGGTTATCCCATGGATCAGGAGGCAGTAAGCCAGGGCGAGCTGACCCCCGTGTTCTTCGGATCCGCTCTGGCCGATTTCGGCGTCACCGAGTTTTTGAAGAGCTTTCTGGTGATGTCCCCCGCCCCAGGTGCCAGAAAGACCGCCGCAGGGGAAGCTGTGGATCCGCTGTCCGCGGACTTTTCCGGCTTCGTATTCAAGATCCAGGCTAATATGAACCCCGCCCATAGAGACAGGCTTGCCTTTATCCGCATATGCTCCGGACAGTTCGAGCGCGGCATGACAGTCAAGCTTGCCCGCACAGGCAAGCCCATCAAGCTTGCCCAGTCCACACAGCTGATGGCCAACGAAAGAGAGAATGTGGAGACTGCCATGGCGGGCGATGTGATAGGGATCTACGATACCGGAAACTTCATGATAGGAGACACCCTGTATACCGGCAAGGACGCCTTTGAATTCGAGCCCCTGCCCACCTTTCCTCCGGAGCTTTTCTCTCTGGTGCTTCCAAAGGACACCATGAAGGCCAAGCAGTTCCACAAGGGCGTCACGCAGCTTGCACAGGAGGGCGCCATACAGGTATACCACAACGAATACAACGAAACCGTTATAGGAGCCGTAGGCCAGCTGCAGCTTGAGGTCTTCCAGTACAGACTGGAAAACGAATACAACGCGCCGGTTCGCATGAACAGCCTGGAATACACCCAGGCCCGCTGGGTAAAGACAGCCTCCGAAGACGGCACGGCAAGTCCCGAGGAGCTGGATAAGATCAAGGCAATGATAGACGGACGCACCATGCTGGTGTTCGACCGCTTTGAACGGCCCCTGATACTGTTTGCAAACCAGTTTGCACTGAACTACTTTATGGAGCGCCACCAAAGCACAGAGCTGCTCCAGGCAACCGAAGTCTAAAGCATAAGGCCCCGCCGGTGCGGGGCTTTTTCTAGCAAAAGTAAGGATCCCCGCGTCAACGCGGGGATTTCAGCATACAAAAAGCGTCCGGCTGTGTCTTCAGCTGAACGCTGCGTTCATTATGCGGCCGCCGTTTTCCTTGAGCCAGCCGTTCCATTTGTCATACTCGGGAAAGACACTGCGTACAAGGGCATAAAACTGCTTTGAATGGTCCATATGCTTAAGATGGCAGAGCTCGTGGACGACCACGCTGTCCAGGCTTTCAGGAGGAGCAAGCATCAGCAGGCAGTTGAAGCTGAGATTCCCCTTGCTGCTGCAGCTTCCCCAGCGGGTTTTCTGACACCTGATGCTTATTCCTGCAGGCTGAACACCCACAAGCGGCGCGTAATAAGCCACTCTTTGGGCGATTACGGTGGCTGCCCGCTTTTTCAGCATTTTGATATCCTCCCGGCTCAGCCTTTTTACCGGCTCCTCAGCCGCTGCCATCTGCTTTTTCAGATGGTCACGGATTTTCGGCAGATTTCTGAGTACCATTTCCTGTATCTGGGCATCGCTCATATACAGCGGCGCTCTGACCGTGATCTGCGCGTTTTTGATTTCTATAGCCGCTGTCTTGCGGCGGCTCCTGATGATTCTGTAATCCATAAGCTGATTATAATCTGCGGTTTTCAAAGCTTCAACAATTTGATATACTTAAAGCAGTAAGCTTTGATCTTTGTTTTGATAACAAGGGGGAAAAAATGAAGAAAATAACGGCAGTGCTTCTTGCGGCCCTTCTTTGCCTCAGTCTCTGCGCCTGCGGAGGCGGTTACGGATCAGGCGGGGGCTCAGGTCAGACTTCCGGCGGTGCAAAAACCAAAAACGTGGAGCACGTAAGCATGGAAGTGATCTATAACAACGCCGAAGCCAAGGAAAAAGGCGTCATCACCGCTTATTATGAAGACGGAACGCAGGCCTGGTCCAACGAGACCGACGAGCTTTACATAGCCGAGCTTGAGACCATACAGGAGATAGGCTGGTTCGGCTCCAACTACCTGTTCGTCTACGACGGCGGCGTATACTGCCTGGATCCTCGGGACGGTTCTTTTGTGTGGTATAACGACGAATTCGAGGGCGCAGGGGCTTCCTGGTGCTTCGACGATGACTACAACCTTTATATCTGCGGCTGCTACGGCCCGGATTTAATGGTCATAGACGCTGAAGGCAACACCCTCCTCCGCTGCGACAGCATATCCGAAGATCTTTTCTGGCCCCATAAGATCGAGGTCGAGGAGTACGATGGCATATACTATGCAATAATCCATTTCGATAACGCAAGAATGGCAATTGTAGATTCGCAGACCGGTGAACTGGTGGATGTGCTTATAGACACCCGGAACGTGGAGCTGGAATATCTGGTAGGGACCTGGGCTGACAACAGCTACGATCCTGTGATAATACTCGATATCTACGATGACGGAAGCTATCAGCTGTTCAGAAACGACGATACCTATCATCACCAGTATGTTTACGAAGGTTACATCAGCATAGGAAGCTTCTACGAGGACGGGATCAACGACTGGATATGCACCACCCTCGATTACACCGATGACTACAACTTCGAAGGCTGGAACAGCATAGGCGATTTCCTGTTCACAGACGACAGCTGGGAAAGCACCGAGGACGATTACAAGGAGATCTATCTCAGCCAGATCAACAACGGAGACAGTGTGTTCTCAATGTATCTCGACACCTTCTCCCCCGTGCTTGTAAGGATCTATCCGGCAGGATAAAGTCAGAGGCGCAACACAGTATCATATACCGTAAACCATGCATAACAGACCCGGAGCAGCAAGCTTCGGGTCTTGCCATATACAGAAAACCAACGCCGGTGCCTTGCGGAAAGATCTATTTCAGCGAATCGGGATCAATACCTCTGTTTTTCAGGAATTCGTCTCCATAGCCGTACTTTTCGGCAATAAAATCGAGGTCCTTGTCGCCTCTTCCGGAAAGATTCACCAGTATGGAGCCGGTGTCTCCCCGGCGGGCCTCTCTTATGGCATAGGCCAGAGCATGAGAGCTTTCTATTGCCGGGATTATGCCCTCCAGCCTGCAAAGCAGAAAGAATGCTTCCATGGCTTCCTCGTCATCTGCGGATTCATAGCGCACCCTTCCCAGGGAATGGAGATAGGCATGCTCGGGGCCCACAGCCTGATAATCCAGGCCGCTGGCATTGGAATACACGGGAGCAGGCTCTCCGTTTTCATCTGCCAGCATAAGGCTCTTAAAGCCGTGCATTATGCCCTCTCTTCCGAAGGCAACAGTGGCCGCGTTGTCTCCCTGAGCCGGACCTCTGCCCAGGGGCTCAATGCCCACAAGCTCCACGGGATCAGCCAGAAACGGAACGAATATGCCTATTGAATTGGAGCCTCCGCCCACGCAGGCTGTTACGATATCGGGAAGATGTCCTGTCATTTCCAGAAACTGAGCTCTGGCTTCATCGCCCACGACTTGCTGAAAATCCCTGACCATTAGCGGGAACGGATGAGGCCCCGCGGCGGTGCCTATGCAATAGACAGCGTCCTCGTACTCCCTGGAATAGGCCTCAAAGGCTGCGTCAACAGCTTCCTTGAGAGTCTTCATTCCGGCGCTTACAGGCACAACTCTGGCACCAAGCATCTTCATGCGGGCCACATTGGGAGCCTGCTTTGCTATATCAACCTCGCCCATGTATATATCGCATTCCAGTCCGAAGTATGCCGCGGCGGTGGCAAGTGCAACTCCGTGCTGGCCTGCGCCTGTTTCGGCTATGAGCTTTTTCTTGCCCATGTATTTCGCCAGCAGACCCTCGCCCATGCAGTGATTGAGCTTGTGAGCGCCGGTGTGGTTAAGATCCTCCCGCTTAAGGTATATCTGCGTGCAGCCCAGGTAGTTGCTGAGATTCTCGCAATGATACACAGGTGTCGGCCTGCCCTGAAAATCCTTTCTGATGCGGCGAAGCTCTGATATGAACCGGGCGGACTGGGCTATGGTATTGTAGCCTCTGGCATATTGCTCGAAAGCTTCGATGAGCCTGGGATCGTCCAGATAGTTTCCGCCGTAGGGTCCGAAATACCCTTCCTTTGTAGGCTGCTCCTTAAGATAATTCTCGTAGTCCCTGTACTTATTCATTTCTTTTCCTTTCTCCGAAGCAGGACTCGATGGATGCTCGGGAAAATAAAAACGCCCCTGTCCCACCACGGGACAAAAGCGTCTGCTTCTGCGTTGCCACCCGAATTGCCCGCATGCTGCGAGCCTCTCATTTGCAGCTACCATCATAGCCGCCCCTGTTGATAACGGCAGGGCTCCCGTCCGGTATTAACGGCCCTCGGAAGTCCATTCCCCTGCTGCGCCCGCGCCCCGCTTCCACCATCCGGGACTCTCTGTGGCTGCGCCCTGCAAGGTACTATTCTTCCTCATCGGTTTAGGTGATATTAGATTAATCAAATAATACTACATATATATAAAATGTCAAGCAGCGTTCAGATACAGGATAGGATCTCTATTTCGTTTTTCCTGTCAATGAACTGTGCAGTAAACCAAGGGCAGCCGGGCTGAAGAGCCTATGGTGATTCTGAAGCACTGAAGCAGATTCAGGGAACATAGATTCGGGCGAGGCTTAAAGCCGCCGGAAATCTGTACGCTCAGTACTCAGAAATACTGTCCCCATGAGCGAAAACCGGCTAATGTATGTTAATTAAAAATTTGGCCATAAATCTAAAATACAGCCCATTAGCAAGAATTAATAAGCCATAATTAAATTATTCAAAAATAATTATTGTATTTTTAGATTCTACCGTATATAATCCTTTGCGTACCAAGCGGGGCTGCCCCGCACAAAGGAGGAAAACAATGAAAATAGGATGCCCTAAAGAGATCAAGGCACAGGAAGGCCGAGTAGGCCTTACCCCGGCCGGAGC
>JAZRXE010000031.1:0-10110 GCA_045600065.1 Anaerovoracaceae bacterium | reverse complement strand
CGACTTCACAGGAATCCACAGGTGAGTGATAAGTTCCACAATTATTTTACACTAACAGGCTTCGGAGGCACGCCGCTGCAGGCTTTGCGCGCCCGGCGGGCAGCTGAGGTTTTCCGAAGATACTTGCCGCTGACTGAGTCTGCCCGGCAGGACTGCTCCAATTCAAACAGGAAGCACCTCCGGCAGATAAATCAGCAGACTCGGAAAAGGTATCCACAGTATTTCTCAGACCGCGATAATTCCTGCAGCCTGCCGGTCCAGCCTGCATTTTTCAATAATCTATGCTTAACTGTTTTGAATATCACGGCTTTGTCTTTCTGTGCGCCGCATATTTGCGAATTATCATATCCGGATAAAACAGTCCGAGGATATCGCCAAGCCCGTTTCCGTCAGCATCCGGCCCGAGTCCTGCGAAGGATACCGCCGGATATTCCCTAATAATACGTGAGCATGCAAGTCTGACAAGCTCTGACAGCGCTCCCTCAGACATGGAGCCCGCATAACTCACCGCATCCGTCAGGTGGGCGATCCGGGCGCTTTGGCAGATCTGAGCCCTGCAGCATGCGGCAATACGGCACGTTCCGGAATTGTCCTCTGCCAGAAGCTCTATGTTAAGCACTTCCGGCAGCCCTTCTTCCGGCCTGATAAGAAGGACTGTCTCAGGATATTCCGAATGCAGCCTGCCTATAAGATCAAGAGCCTCCCTGTATCTGCTGCCATCCATTGAGGCGGCGTATTCGATATGACAGCAATGATCAAAGGCCTCCGGCTGCTGTGTAAAGACATATTCTCCCGGAAACCAGTGCTCCATATATCTGCAATCTATATCTGTAAGACCGTAAAACTCGCAGACGCCTGCTTCTGTCAGCTCCGAAACTGCCTGCTTTACATGCCTTCCCGCAGGGAAAAGGCCGCAATAGCCCCCGCTGCCCGGGCACAGGATGCTCAGCGTATCTTCCTTGCAGAAGATCAGACCCTGCTCTGTAAGCCCTGCAGGGCAATATTCGCTGCCCATTCTTGCGCTGTGTTCGAGAATGCGCGAAACAAGTCTGTAATCCTCCTCGCAGCCCTCTGTGCCCATGGGCCGCGCACGGCGGAAATCATCGTTTTTTTCTGCAAAACCTTCAATCATAAAACCCGCCTGAAACCAAGCTGCTGATCCTCCATCTACTGCCCGGAAAGCAGCTCAGCAACAGATGCGCCCAGATAATCCAGGGCTGCCTGAGGCGACAGCTCAACCTGATGACCCAGCTTACCGGCACTGAAAAACACCCTTTCGTGCTCAGTAAAGCTGCTGTTGAAGAAAGTCCTAAAGCGCTTCTTCATGCCTATGGGGGAGCATCCGCCGTGAACATATCCGGTAAGCCCCAACAGGTCCTTCTGCTTCAGCATGGAAACTGATTTGACTCCCGCAGCCTTTGCAGCCCTTTTCAGATCCAGACTGCCGTCAACAGGAACAACGAAAACCAGAGGCTCGTTCTTGTCGGAAAGGCAGACCAGTGTCTTGAAGGTCGCCGCCGGGTCTGCTCCCACAAGCTCTGCGACAGTCTGTCCGTCGGTGACAGAGGGATCATATTCGTGAGGCGTGTAAGGGATCTTAGCCTTGTCAAGAAGGCGCATAACATTTGTTTTATCCATATGATACTACCTGATACCTGAAAACCAGCAGTCATGCCTGCTCTGCGGCCCGGCTCAGCGCCGTAAACAGCCGGTGATTACAAAAAACTGTTTTTATTCTAACATAAAAGTGTTATCCTATTAAAAGGAATATGCTTTTTCTGATCTCACAGGAGGACAATATGAAAGTAGAAGATGTAGTTAAGAAGGAAACTCTGGAGCTGGATGTTCAGGGAATGATCCAGATCATGATCGACGGTCGACAGGTTGACCTGTACTGGGATGAGCCCCATACCGATGAGGACGGTTACATCAGCTGGGACATCGAGCATTGGAGCACTGTAGACAGCAAGCGCTTCATCCGTACCTATACCTATAAGGGCAGAGAGCTGGGCGAATACACCGGACACAACATGGACGATCTGCTGGCAAGCTTCCACCCCGAAGCAGCAGCCAAGGTCACCATCAGCTAAGAGACACTCAGCAGAAAACCCGGACCATCAGTGCAGTGTTCATAAAACAGCAATACTGAAAAATGAGCACTGTTGCTATCGGATTGGCGAAAACAAAATGAAAACCGAGTACCACGGGATTTGTCCGCAGTATTCGGTTTTTTCTCTGCTTGCTGCCGTATCCGCACCTACCAATGTGAGATTAAACCTTAGATTTGTTATGGCATCATATGTCTCAGATAGATTTGACCCATGATGCTTACCCCACATGTTACCGAATAAAATTACGATTTACTCTGCATTATCACAGTAGATTTCTATCGCACTTGCCACGAAGACTGCTGTGCCTTCTCCACCGAATGAATCGATATTTGCTGTAAATCCTCCGCCACCAGAATACATTTTACCTAATCCACGCAAAATCTTATTTGTGCAAGTATAAAAGTTATCTGTAATATATTCCTGTATTCTTTTTACAAGTTCCTGTGCATCATCAGATGCCGGATCCATATTCTTTATCTCTCCGGCTTCCTTAAAAAGAATCATAAATCTTTCCTCTATAATTCTATCGTCTTCGTCAGTTCGATTCTTTTGCTTTTCCTCCATCTCCTTGTATTCTGGTGTATTGCCGTATAATTCCTTTGCCTGCCTGGAATATTCATCCAGCTTGCTTCTATCAAAAGCCTTAAAATCCATATGTTTCATTCCTAAAAGTTTTATTCCAAGTGCAAAGTTCATCAGGTTCTCAATATGTTCCTTCTTCAGTCGAAGCAACTCTATTTGCTGTTCCAGAGCTTTACTTCTATCAAAATCAGGACTATTTATTATCAACTTAATGTCTTTAAGAGGAAACTCCAATTCCTTAAACAGCAGAATATGTTGAAGGCGCTCCAAATCTGTATCATCATACAATCTGTAGCCTGCATCGGTATATCCGGCCGGATGTAAAAGACCAATCTTGTCGTAATATTGCAGAGTACGTATACTCACTCCGGTAAGCTTACTAACTTCATGCACTGTCATCATTGTTATTTCCTCCCTTAACTTGGTGACTTCAGCATAAACTATTTCGCAACGTCGGAGTCAACACTTTTTTCAAAAGTGTTTTCACTGAAATAATTGTTTTATCGTTCAGAATGTACCTTTGTTATATTTGATGGCCGCATATGTCATAAACACTACACCCTCAGGAAATATGAAAAAGCAGGCATACCGAAGGGTATAAAACCTTAATATACCTGCTATTTTTGTCTTTCCCGTCCGCGGCAGATACCTATAAAATCGTGATCCTATTGTATTACGGTTTTATCGACACCAACCCTTACTGTCCGGATTTTTGCTGTTTTGAAAAGATTAGTAAATGGGAACGGGCTTCTTGTCCTTGGGGATGAAGCATTCGCTCTCGTAGGTGCGGCCGTTGAGGTTCTTCTTCAGCTCTTCCTTAGCCTTTTCGATGAGCTCGGGCTTCTCCAGCATATCCAGGCATACGTTGGCCATGATCTGAGCAGCCAGGTTCATACCCTTGTGCGCAACGGAGCTCTTGCCCTGAGCGGTGACGTTCCAGCTGTGTCCGGGAGTGCCGTTGGCCAGGGTGGGAACGGAGATCATCAGAGTGGGTGCAACCCAGCTGCAGTCGGAGACGTCGGAGCTGGTGGGTCTGTCTTCTCTGATCTCGGTGGAGACAAGCTCTTCGGAGTTGGGCTCGCTGCCGCAGGCCACGAACTTCTTCAGGTATTCCTTCTCTTCATCGGTGTACTCGATGTTGACACATTCCTTCATGTTCTCTCTGGCAACATCGGCCAGAACGGTGTTGTCCACGAAGGAGGAGAAAGCAGAGACTATCTCTCTCTTGGAGATCTCGGTCTCGGTCATCAGGGCCGCGCCCATGGCGATCTTGTGGACTCTCTCCTGCATGGCCTTCAGCTCGGTATTGTCCTTTGCTCGGATAACGTACTGGACCTCTGCATCTGCCTGCACCACGTTGGCTGCTCTGCCGCCCACGTCCATGAAGGCATAGTGGATGTAAGTCTCTTTATCCATGTGCTCGCGGATGAACTGGATGCCGATGTTCATCAGCTCTACTGCGTCGAGAGCGGAACGGCCCTTTTCGGGAGCGCCTGCAGCGTGGCTGGCCTTGCCGTGGAAACGATAGTTCTGAAGCAGAATGGACTTGCCGGCATGGGTGATGCCGAAGCCTGCGCCGGGATGCCAGTTGACGTTGAAGTCTACGTCATCGAATGCTCCTCTGTGGATCATGTAGACCTTGCCTACGCCGCCTTCTTCTGCGGGGCAGGAGAAGTACTTGATGGTGCCTTCGATGTTGTGCTCTTCGAAATACTTCTTGAGGATGTAAGCGGCTTCCATTCCGCCGCAGCCCAGAAGATTATGGCCGCAGCCATGTCCGGGAGCGTCAGCTTCAACGGGGTTAAGATAGTCGCAGTCGGCCTGCTGGCTCAGTCCGGGCAGTGCGTCCAGCTCGCCCAGGATGCCGATGACGGGCTTGCCGTGTCCGGCTGTGGCTATAAATGCGGTGTCCATATCGGGAAGCATGCTGATCTCAAATCCCAGATCCTCCATTACCTTTTTGGCAGCGGCATGGGATTTGTGCTCGGTGAAATTGATCTCGGGGGTTTCCCAGATAGCGTCGGAGCAATCCTCAAATATCTTCTTATATTTTTCGGAGAGCTCTGCGATTTCTTTTCTCATCATAATAATGACCTCTCAAAATAATACTAAAACAACGCTACTATTCTATCATAAGATCTAAAAAAATAAAGCGACATTTTGTTAAAATCTATAAAGTTTTTATAAAAAATTTATGCACGGAAACAAAAACCGGGAGAAGGAGCTTATATCCCTTCTCTCCGGTCAATGCTTACAGCTTTTTCTGATAGGTGATGCGGGGAGATCCGTCGGACACGGTGATCATTCCGCAGCGCACAAAGCCGTGCTTTTCGCAGTTGTGCTGCATTATATGATTGTTGGGGTGAGTGTCGATGCGAATGTTGTCGTGAATGGCCTCGCAGAACTCCAGGGCAGTGCTGAAAATGCCCTTTGCGCCCTCGCCTGCGGCAATGTGGTGAATGGTACCGTAGTACTCGTCATTGAGCCATTCGCCCTCGTCGAGCCTGGCATAGGCGGGATCGTCGCCGAGAATAAAGGCAAAGGTTCCGACTATCTTACCGTTATCATCCTCGATAACATAGCTCCCGTCCTTGGACATGTCGTATCTGACCTGATCAAGGGTGGGCTTGTCGTCTCCCCACTGGGTGGGATTTCCGTTTTCGCGCATGATCCTGCGTCCGTTGCGGAAAACCTCTTCAACGGCAGGCAGATCGGCTTCAGTGGTCTTTCTGATGTGCATTACTTGTTTCCCTTCCATTTCCATTCGGTGATTTCGGGCATATCAACGCCGTACTCCATAATATACTGCTTATGCTCAACCAGCTTGTCACTCATTTTCTGATAGAGCGCGGCTCCCCTGTTGCCCAGACCGGGCAGATAGAGCAGAGCCTGCTGTACCAGGTGGAAGCGGTCTACATCGTTCTGAACGCGCACGTCAAAGGGTGTGGTGATGGTTCCCTCCTCCTTGTATCCGCGGACATGCATCCAACGGTTGTTATGGCGTCTGTAGGTAAGCTCATGCACCAGGGAAGCATAGCCGTGGAAGTTGAACAGAACGGGCTTGTCCTTGGTGAAGATCATATCGTATTCCTCGTCGGAAAGTCCGTGAGGATGTTCCTTCTGAGGCTGCAGCTTGAACAGGTCTACAACATTGACAAAGCGTATCCTGACCTCGGGCAGCTCCTCGTTGAGTATGGAAACCGCGGCAAGTGCCTCCAGGGTGGGAGTTTCGCCTGCGCAGGCAAAGATGATATCGGGCTCCTGACCGGCATCGTTGCTTGCCCAGTCCCAGATACCAATACCCTGGGTGCAGTGCTTGACAGCCTGATCCATGGTAAGCCACTGAGGACGGGGATGCTTGGAAGCTACAATAACATTTACATAATTCTTGCTCCTGATGCAGTGGTCGAAGCAGCTGAGCAGGCAGTTGGCATCGGGAGGCAGATAGAGACGGACCACGTCTGCCTTCTTATTTGCGATATGATCCATAAAGCCCGGATCCTGATGGGTGAAGCCATTGTGGTCCTGCTGCCATACTGTGGAAGCCATGATAAGGTTAAGGGAAGCGATCTCCTCTCTCCAGGGAAGCTGGTTGCAGACCTTCAGCCACTTTGCGTGCTGAGCGGCCATGGAATCTATGATCCTTATAAACGCCTCGTAGCTTGCAAAAAAGCCATGGCGTCCTGTGAGCAGATAGCCCTCCAGCCAGCCTTCGCACATATGCTCAGAGAGCATGCCGTCCATGATGCGGCCGCTGTGAGACAGCGCCTCATCTCCGGGAATGATATCAGCGTTCCAGGCTCTGTTTTCCACCTCGAAGGCGTAGTTGAGCCTGTTGGACATGGTCTCGTCGGGTCCGAAGATACGGAAATTCCTGCTCTGTTCGTTAAGCTTCATGACGTCGCGGACATAGGCGCCAAGCTCGGTCATATCCTGAGCCTCGCAGCAGCCCGGAGCTTCCAATTTCAGGCCGTACTTGCGGAAATCGGGCAGGCGTAGATCTCGCAGCAGCTTGCCACCGTTGGCATGGGGATTGGCACCTATTCTGCTGTCTCCGGTGGGACAAAGTGCCTTAAGCTCGGGCAGCAGCTTTCCGTCTTCGGTAAACAGCTCCTCGGGCCTGTAGCTTCTGAGCCAGTCCTCGATGATCTTGATATTTTCGGGCTTGTCTACGCCAACGGGGACCTGATGTGCCCTGAAGGTCCCTTCTATCTTCTGTCCTCCAACCTCTTTGGGGCCTGTCCAGCCCTTGGGGGTGCGCAGCACTATCATGGGCCAGACGGGTCTGGAATCGTCGCCGGTCTCTCTGGCATGCTTCTGTATCCCCTTGATCTCTTCGATTACGGTATCCAGAGTCTCTGCCATAAGCCTGTGCATGGTCTTGGGATCGTCACCCTCTACAATGTAAGGCTTCCAGCCGCAGCCCTTAAAGAAGCTTACCAGCTCCTCCTCTGGTATCCTGGAAAAGATGGTGGGATTGGCGATTTTGTATCCGTTCAGATGCAGAATGGGCAGCACAGCGCCATCGCTGATGGGATTAAGAAACTTATTGCTCTGCCAGGAGGTCGCCAGCGGGCCGGTCTCGGCTTCGCCGTCGCCTACGGTGACAGCGGCAATAAGGTCCGGATTGTCGAATACCGCGCCGAAGGCGTGAGCAATGCCATAGCCAAGCTCTCCGCCCTCATTGATGGAGCCCGGGGTTTCCGGAGCGCAGTGGCTGGGGACTCCGCCGGGGAAGCTGAACTGCTTGAACATCTTCTGCATACCTTCCAGGTCTTCGCTGATGTTGGGATAGACCTCGCTGTAGGTGCCTTCCAGATAGGTATTGGCAATAAAGAAATTGCCGCCGTGACCGGGTCCGGAAAGCAGTATCAGATTAAGGTCGTAGCGCTTTATGACCCTGTTCAGGTGAGTGTATACAAAATTCTGTCCGGGCACTGTTCCCCAGTGACCTACTATCTTCTTTTTCAGCTGCTCCTTGGTGAGGGGCTCCTTGAGAAGAGGATTGTCCAGAAGATAAAGCTGGGCTGCCGAAAGATAATTGGCAGCTCTGAAGTAGCCGTCCATCTTTTCCAGAAGCTCATCTGTAATGGGGCCCTTTTCCTCTATGACATTGTTAAGTCTTTCTTCCATTGATTTCTCCTTGATAATTATTGTTTATCATAATACTTCTTCCCGGCATCGGGCCAGAAGTATGTCCTTATATATCCGTCTGTGGAAAGCACAACGAATTCGTTGGTATCCTCCACGTAAAACACCAGATCTCCGTCCTCCTTTTCGGTCTTGGACAGGGCATCCGGATTGTTTATGACATCGCAGGCTGCCTGCTCGTATTCCTGCGCGTTAGCAAAGCCCATATCCTTCCCGTGCTTTTCGTAGTGCTGGTTCAAAAGCTTGCTGCTCCTGAAATAATACCAGACATATTCAGTATCGCCTTTAGGATCGGAGTCCTGAATATCCTGACTGCCCGGCTGCAGGCCGGGATCATCCTTGTCCTGAAGAACAGAGCTCTCCTGACCGCCCTGAGTCTGGGTGCTGTCTGTCGTCAGCAAACCGGTTATGAAATACGCGCCCACGGCCACTGCCAGGCAGAGCAAAAGGCTTGCTATCCGTTTCATCTTACTCCCTCCCCGGCTTTATATGCCGCTTTTGCCTGATTGAGACTCATGCTGTTTGCGCCGCCTTCAAAATCGGGATCTCTCTGCTGTACGCCGTCCTGTTCCCATCCGCAGACGGGACAGATATCGTGAGGCTCCCTGAAACTATATTGCCCGCAGACAGGGCAAAGCATGCCCTCTGTATCCGCAGCGCCGCCCTGCGGGGTTTCGTTGTGCCCTTCCTCATCTGCTACGCTGCTCATGCCCGCAGAATCCGGACTTATTATAGAAGAAGGCTTTTCCGGCTCAGTACCGAACCATTTCCTGAAAAACTCAAACATGTTTTATGCCCTGCAAAGCTCGACCAGAACCTCTACCATCTTTTCCATGGCAGGCACGGGTATGTATTCAAGAACGCCGTGGAAGTTTTCTCCGCCGGTACAGAGGTTGGGACAAGGCATGCCCATCCACGACAGGGTCGCTCCGTCGGTACCGCCTCTTACAGGCACGTACCTGGTTTCCACGCCGCATCTGGCAAAGGCAGCCACAGCCTTATCCATTATCCACATATCGGGCTCGATCTTCTCCTTCATGTTTCTGTAGCCGTCTGTAAACTTCGTTTCCACTGTGCCCTCACCGTACTTGGTATTGAGATAATCCGTGAGCCTCTGCATGTATTCCTTTCGGGCAAGCAACTTCTGATAGTCGTGGTCTCTGAGAATGATCTTCATCAGAGTGGACTGCTCGTTGCCCTGGAAGGTGTTGATGTGATAAAAGCCCTCGTAGCCCTCGGTATGGGCCGGAGCCTCGGCGGGAGGCAGCATGGAAAGAAGCTCGTTTGCGATGAGTATGGAATTCTTCATCTTGTTCTTGGCATCGCCGGGGTGAGTCGGTTGGCCGTGTACGGTGATGCGGGCAGCTGACGCGTTGAAGCATTCGTATTCGATCTCGCCCAGCGTGCCTCCGTCAAGGGTATAGCCATAACGGGCATCGCAGCGACTCATGTCGAACTTGTCAACGCCCCTGCCTATCTCCTCGTCCGGGGTGACCACAACGATGATCCTGCCGTGGGGGATCTCAGGATGTGCCAGCAGATATTCCACTGTGCAGAAGATCTCCGCAATTCCGGCCTTGTCATCTGCGCCAAGCAGGGTGGTCCCATCGGTTACTATAAGCTCCTGCCCCTTATATCTTGCCAGATTGGGGAAGTCCTTGACCGTAATGGCCGTTGTGGGATTAAGCTGCAGGTCTCCGCCCTGATAAAGCACCCTGCGGGCCTTTATATCCTTGCCGGATACGCCCTCTATGGTGTCCATATGGGCAACCAGGGCCATAGTATCTGCGCTGCAGCCCTCTGTTGCGGGCAGTGTTCCGTAAACATAGCCGTATTCGTCCATTCCGGCGTCCTCAAGGCCTATCTGCTTAAGCTCCTCGGCCAGATAAGCACCAAGAATCAGCTCCTTTGCAGAAGATGGCTGGGTTGGGCTCTCCGAATCCGAAGTGGTCTCGAAGCTGACATATTTCAGCAGTCTTTCTGTTACATCCATTTTGTTCCTCCTGTATCAGTAATCCTTTATATTTACCCCTGCCATGCGGGCGACCATCAGGGCCTGCATCGGGGATACTGTTGCGTTTTTCAGCTCGGAAAGGTTTTCCGAAAGCGTTATGCCTTCTATATTGCAGCTGCTCAGATCCATGCCCTTGAGCGGGGTCTTGAAGATCTCCGCGTTTCGAAGATCGCAATCCTCCAGCTTTACGCTTTTCAGCTTTACCTGAAGGATGACCGTCCACCTGCATACGCAGCTGTTGAGACTGCAGCT
>JAZRXE010000030.1:0-7030 GCA_045600065.1 Anaerovoracaceae bacterium | reverse complement strand
AGTCATCAAGTACAACGGCGGCAAGGTCGAGTTCATGTACAGAGGATATCTGGACGGCGTAGACCTGGCCTTCATGGTACACGGCGGCAACACCGGTGATTTCATAGATTTCGGCTGCGGCATGGGCAACAACGGCTGCATGGCCAAGACCATCCGCTACAAGGGCAAGAGCTCTCACGCAGGCGGTGCTCCCCATCTGGGTCACAACGCTCAGTACGCCGCAATGCTGGGTCTGCAGGCCTGCAACGATCTGAGAGAGACTCTGCAGGAAAAGGATACCATCCGCTTCCATCCCATCATGATGGGCGTCAACTGCGCCGTCAACATCATCCCCGACGAGATGAAGATCGAATCCTATGTCCGCGGCAAGACCATCGAAGCCATCAAGAGAGAGAATATCAAGTTCAACCGTGCTCTGACCGGTGCCGCTCTGGCTCTGGGCTGCGGCGTGGAGCTGGTCGACAGACCGGGATACTCACCCGAACAGCACGATAAGATGTTCATGGAACTGAGCCAGAAGTGCTGCGAAGACCTGACCGGCGATCCCGCCAAGGTAAACTTCAACTACAATATGTGGTCCACCGGCTCCTCCGACTTCGGCGATGTGACCATGGTCATGCCCGGAATCCAGATCCACTGCGGCGGTGCCACCGGCGTAGGCCACGGCATCGACTACTTCGTAGCTGACGCTAACAGACTGTGCGTCAACGCCACCAAGGTGCAGCTGTTCGTAGCAGACGCCCTGCTGTCCGACGGCGGCGCCAAGGCCAAGGAGATCTGCGCTCAGTACAAGGCTCCCTACGCTTCCATGAAGGAATTCTTCGAAGCCATCGACGACATCACCATGGACAAGGACGCTGTCGTATACGATGAGAACGGAAATGCTACCGTAGACTTCAAGAACTAATTCTTGCAATATCCGCAAACAGCAAAACAGCAGGCGCCATGCCTGCTGTTTTTATGGTCGTATATAACACTCGGATCCAACGGACCGGCCGCGGCATTCACCTTAGCAGTGCCGGAAGTCCAGGCTGTTCCAGTTTCTGTGCGGATGTCCCGGGCACTCATGATGCGGACCGCAGGGCCTTCCGTCCCAGCGGAAACGGGGTGCCTGTCCGCAGCCCTTGTGGCCGAACTCTCCATGATGTCTGTGCACGCCTTCCGGACCGTCCTCCGGGCATCCGTGCCGGTGATGGCCGCCGTGGTGATGCCTGCCGCCCTCTGATCCTTCCGTGCCGTCCGGCCTTCTTCCGTGGTGCTTGGGGCGGTATTCCTCCCAGCCCTGATCCAGCTTTTCCAGCAGACCCAGCAGCAGCGCCTTGTCTTCATCACCCAGCAGGGCAAACATCTGCTCCACGGTATCGGCATCGTCCACCTTGATCTGCTGTGCCTTCTTCAGGCCTTCTGCGGTGAGCACCACATCCCAGGTGCGCGCGTCTTCCCGGTTGGGCCGGCGGACGATCAGATCCTGATCCTCCAGGCGCCGGATCAGCTCGCTGGCAGAACCCGGCTGGATGTGCATCATCTCCGTCAGCTGTCTCTGGGTGAGCACGCTGTGCTCCTGCAGCAGCAGCAGCGCCCTGCCCTGGCCTCCCCTGGCCTCGGTGCAGTGACGGATGATCTTTGCCATATCCCGCAGGTTGTATACCAGCTTGTCGTTGAGGCTCATGGAATCGTAGTTTTCTCTGTTTTCTTCTCTTGATCTCATATCGTTTATCCCCTTTCTTTACATCTCAGCCCGGAAGCTGCAGCAAATGAAACGATCTATTGTTTAGGTACCTTAATAATACCACAGATGAGAAATATTTCAAGGTACCTTGATTAACATTTTTGCGGATTAATATTTTTTAATTATCTTAATGAACACTCACTGCGCTGCCTTTCATTGACTTTACATACCTGATTTGCTATTCTTTTCTCAGGTAAAAAAACTGCCCTCAGGGCCTGCCGCCCGACGGTCCGGGTTTTCAGAGCAGCAGAATACAGCAAGAGGTAATTCAAATGACAGAAAGACAAGAACTCATTGTCAGGAACGTAGACGCAGTCAGAGATCTGATCTGCGACGCAGAGCGCTTTATCTGGCAGCACCCCGAGGTGGGTTATACCGAATGGCAGACCAACGCTTACCTGATCGAAAAGTACGAGGCCCTGGGCTATCAGCTCCACAGAGCCGACCAGGATCCCAGGTTCGGCAAGATCCCGGGCTTCTGGACTGAGATCGATACCGGACTTCCCGGCCCCACCCTGGCCATTATGGGCGAGATGGACGCACTGGACATCGCCAACCATCCCGAATCGGTAAACGGCATGGCCCACTGCTGCGGCCACCACGCACAGTCCGCGGCCCTTCTGGGCATCGCCGCGGCCCTTAAGCAGCCCGGCGCACTGGACGGTCTGTCCGGAAGGATACGCCTTATGGCAATACCCGCAGAAGAGATGATACAGCTGGAGTTCAGAGAAGGTCTGCGCAAGCAGGGCATTATCAAATACAACGGCGGAAAGCCCGAATTCATGTACAGAGGCTACTTCGACGGCGTGGACATGGCAATACTCGTTCACGGGGATACCAGCGGCGATCAGATAGATTTCAACGGCAACAAGGGCTCCAACGGCTGCATGGCAAAGACCATCAGATTCAAGGGCAAGAGCTCACACGCAGGCGGAGCGCCCCATCTGGGCCACAACGCCCAGTATGCCGCCATGCTGGGTCTGCAGGCCTGCAACGACCTTAGAGAGACCCTTCAGGAAAAGGATTTCATCCGCTTCCACCCCATCATGATGGGCGTCAACTGCGCCGTGAACATCATCCCCGACGAGATGAAGATCGAATCCTACGTCCGCGCTGCCTCCATGAAGTCCATGATCGAAGAGAACAAGAAGTTCAACCGGGCTCTCACCGGCGCCGCTCTGGCCATGGGCTGCGGCGTGGAGCTTGTGGACAGACCGGGCTACGCTCCCAGAAACTACAGCATCCCCCTGCAGAAGGAATCCGAGCTGGCAGCCATCGATCTGGTGGGCAAGGACCGCGTCAGGTACAATTACGAATCCTGGGGCACCGCCTCCTCTGATGTGGGCGACTGCACCATGGTAATGCCCGCCATCCAGTTCAACTGCGGCGGTGAATACGGTACCGAGCATGGTATAGATTTCAAGGTAGGCGACGTAAACAGACTTTGTGTAAACTCCGCAAAGGCTCAGCTCTTCCTGGCAGAAAGACTGCTCAGCAACGGAGCAAAGAGAGCCATGGAGATCATCGACGAATACGAAGCGCCCTACGCATCCATAGCCGATTACATGGCAGACCTTGAACAGATCAATCTGGACAAGGACGCTGTCGTTTATGATGAAAACGGCAATGCCACAGTAAGCTGGAAGAATTAGTTCCCATCCCTGCGCCCCCTTTGGGCGCAGGTTTTTATATCATAAACTGAGAAAGGATGATCAAAATGACAGAAAGACAGGAATTCCTCTGCAAGATCGTAGACAAGCAGAGAGACCAGATCCTCGAGGCAGAGCGCTGGCTGTGGGCTCATCCCCAGACAGGCTTCACCGAATGGGAAGCCAACGAATACCTGATCGAAAAGTTCCAGGCTCTGGGCTATGAGCTCTTCAGAGCAGATCAGGATCCCAAGTTCGGAAAGACCACAGGCTTCTTCACCACCATCGATACCGGCAGACCCGGCCCCACCCTCTGCTTCCTTGCAGAGCTGGATGCTCTTGACATCGCCAACCACCCCGAATCCGTCAACGGCATGGCACACAGCTGCGGCCATCACGCCCAGGCTGCCACAGCCTACGGCATGGCCCTGGCTCTCAAGGAGCCCGGCGCTCTGGACGGCCTGTCCGGCAAGATCCGCATCATGCTGGTGCCCGCAGAAGAAATGATACAGCTGGAATTCAGAGATACCCTCCGCAAGCAAGGCGTCATCAGCTACATGGGCGGCAAGGTTGAATTCCTCCACAGAGGATATTTCGAAGACGTTGACATGGTCTTCATGTTCCACGCAGGCGACGGCGGCCCCGATGTAGACTTCACCTCCGCCAGAGGCAAGAACGGCTGTATGGCCAAGACCGTGCGCTTCAAGGGCAAGAGCTCTCACGCAGGCGGCGCTCCCCATCTGGGCCACAACGCTCAGTATGCCGCAATGCTTGGTCTGCAGGCCTGCAACGACCTGAGAGAGACCCTGCAGGAGAAGGATTACATCCGCTTCCATCCCATCATGATGGGCGTCAACTGCGCTGTGAACATCATCCCCGATGAGATGAAGATCGAATCCTATGTCAGAGGCAAGACCATCGAAGCCATGATCACCGAAAGCACCAAGTTCAACAGAGCTATGACCGGCGCTGCTCTGGCCATGGGCTGCGGCGTTGAGCTGCACGACAGACCGGGCTACTCCCCCGAGATCCTGGACGAGACCATGATGCACATCGCCGAGAAGGCCTGCGGAGATCTGGTAGGACCGGAAAGAGTCAAGTTCACCTATGACGGCTGGGGCACCGGCTCCGCCGACTTCGGCGATCTGACCTGCGTAATGCCCGGCTGCAAGTTCTTCACCTCCGGCATCCGCGGCACCGGACACGGAATAGACTACTATGTAGACGATATCAACCGCCTGTGCTACAACGCCCTTAAAGCAGAACTGTTCGTAGCCGACGCTCTGCTCTCCAACGGCGCCGCTGCCGGCAAGGAAGTCGTAGCCAACTACAAGGCTCCCTACGCCAGCACAGCCGAATACTTCAAGGCCGTAGACCAGCTGATGCTGGACAAGGATGCAGTTGTATACGATGAGAACGGAAACGCCAAGGTCGAGTGGAAGTAAACCCGAGCCTGCTGCCCTGAACATAAAAACCTGACAAAAAAAGATACCCACCGACGAGGGGTATCTGAATACAACGAGTGCGCCCCGGGACTGATACGGGGCGCGTTTTCTTGTATACCGAGCCGGACATTCTGACAGGGGTTCATTTTTAAGGCAGTCCTGATAAGTCTTTCCCTGTTCGGGACTAAATGATATCCTGGGTATCGGTTTACGGCAGTCAGGTTTTATGGTAAAATAAACACACCATTAATATATATATATTAACAGAGGAGGCAATATATGAGCAGCAATAAAAAAATGATCAGACTTACACAATGCGCCATCATAATGGCCCTTTGTTATATAGGATTTCAGTTCCTCAGAATAGATATACCCGTCGGCACCGAGCGTACCGCCATTCACATGGGCAACGCCTTTGTGGTTCTGGGCACTCTGCTGGTGGGCGACATGTGGGGCCCCTGCGCCGGCGCTCTGGGGCTCACCCTTGCGGATGTCACCTCAGGCTATGTATCCTCCGCACCCAAGACCTTTGTTTTAAAGCTTGTCATAGGCATGATCACCCTGTTCGTTTCCGGCAGGCTGCATATCAAAGAAAAGAAAGACATCAAGGCCCAGACAAGATGTGCCACCATTGCCGCCGCGGCTGCTCTGGGATGCAACGTGGTCCTGGATCCCATATTCGGCTACTATTACAAGACCTATCTGATAGGCATTCCCCAGGACATGGCGGCGACTCTTGCCAAGATAGGCTCAGCCACTACTCTGGTGAACGCGCTGATCTCAACGCTTATGGTATCCGTACTCTGGCCGGCGGTATTTACAGCCCTTAAGCGAGCAGGACTTATAAACTGGTAGGATTATAAGACAGGGGACGGTTCTCTGTCTTAAACAAGGAGTAATATTATGAATCCCCATGCACTTTTCCCCGCGGGAGAATTTGCCCGCATACTCGATTCCGTCAAACGGCTGGATGACAAAGGCCGCCTTTACGAGCTGTGCTTTGACGCCGATTATTATCCGCTGGAGCCCATGCTGGACAAGATGATGGCAGCAAGCTGCTCCACCTTTGTCACACCTGACCTGAAAGGCGGATTCATCATGGCCAGGAATTACGATTACAGCCATTTCAGATATGCCGACGAGCTTGACGGTCAGCTGACCGCCCTGGATATGGTCGTAAGGTGCAAAAACCCTAACGCAAAATACGAATCCATAGGCATGGCCGATGCCTACTGGCTGGATCCGGTACACGGCACGGCCTTTGAGGGATTCTTCGATGACGGCAGATCCGATATCTCCGCCGCCGCTATACTGCCCTTTATCTGTGTCGACGGGATCAACAGCCGCGGACTCACCGTATCCATCATGGCTCTCAACACCGAAAACAACTGGGAAGAGATCGAATATACCGATCCCGAAAGCCTTGACAGGCTGGCCAAGAAAAAGGCTCTGATCCTTACCGAAAGCGGACAGCTTCCCGACAGGCTCAGCACCAGGGCTCGCAAGGATTCTCTTGCGATAAACACCGCGGACAGACGCACATGGAAGAACAACAAGGCCTACGGCGTAAAGCAGGATGATCCGGGCAAAACCCCCATGTATCACACCGTTATGATGCGCCGCATGCTCGATCAGTGTGCCGATGTGGACGAGGCGCTCAAGCTTGCCCGTGATACCAATGTCAGAACGCTGCTGCCCTGCTCCGATTATCACATACTGGTTGCCGATGCAAAGGGTCAGTATGCCCTGCTGGAATGGGTGGACAACAAGCTGAACATCGTAGACACCCCTTGCTCCACCAACTTCTATCTGAGCCGCGAGGACCGCTTCGGTTCAGGCTACGAGCGCTTCGATACGATCGCCATGGCATACAAGCGTTTCCCCAAGGGAATGACCATCGAAAGAGCCAAGGCATACCTGCAGCTGGCGGCACAGAACAGAAACGAAGGCACCGATCCGGGCCTGACCCTGTGGAGCGTCATCTATGACATGCAGGGGCTTACAATGGATCTGTGGATAGATATGGATTACTATCACTGCCGCAGCTTCAAGCTTTAGCGGTTAAACAGGAGCCGGCCGCTGCTGCGCTTCAATGCTCGATTGACTTCGACAATCATCTTTGATATTCTTAATTTGATATATTATCCGCTGCACACCGGGTGCAGCGGGATAAATAAGAAAGAGGTAATAAAATGACAGAAAGACAG
>JAZRXE010000029.1:0-8467 GCA_045600065.1 Anaerovoracaceae bacterium | reverse complement strand
TGAAGGGTATGCTCGATCCCGAATTCAAGGAAAGTGTGATCGGCAAGATCGAAGTCAGAGATACCTTCAAGGTTTCCAGCGTGGGCACCATCGCAGGCGGCTATGTTCTGGAGGGTAAGGTACAGCGGGGCGCCAAGCTTCGTCTGGTCCGCGACGGCATAGTCATCCACGAGGGCGAGATCGCTTCACTGCGCAGATTCAAGGACGATGTCAGAGAGGTCAATACCGGCTACGAATGCGGTATCAGCATCGACAAGTTCAACGATATCAAGATAGGCGATATCATCGAAGCCTTTGTAATGGAAGAGGTCAAGAGAGATTAATGGGAAAAAGTCACAGACCCCAGCGCATGGGGGAAGAGATAAAGAAGATAGTCGGAGACCTGCTCTTAAAGGGCAGGCTCAAGGATCCCCGCTTTCAGGGCATGATTGCTGTCAGCGGCGTCGATGTATCCGGTGACGGAAGCTACGCCACACTTTATATAACAGCCATGTCCTTCAAGCCCGGACAGGGTTATTCCGGCGAGGAAAAGCAGGACATTCTGGACGCCTTCGAACACAGCAAGGGCTTTATACGCTCCGAGCTCGGAAAGAATATGAAGGTCAGGCATGTGCCCGAGCTTATATTCAGATTTGACGAATCCTTTGAATACGGCCAGAAGATGGATGCTCTGCTGGACAGCCTCAACATCCCCAAGGATGAGCCTGCGGCAGAAGAGGACGATGAGGACGACGAATACAGATAATGGCTCACGAACTTCTTATTGAAAAGATCAGGAATGCACAGAAGATCCTGATCTTCACACACAACAACATGGACGGCGATGCCCTGGGTTCTTCCGCAGGGCTTTGCCGCAGTCTCAGGCTGATGGGTAAGGAGGCCTTTGTGCTTAAGGAAACAAAAGTCCCGGATTATCTTGCCTTTCTTGCCGGAGATTATTTTACAGACGAAAGCCCCTGGCAGCAGGAGCTTTCCGTTGCAGTGGATATAGGAGACGATTCTCGCCTGGAGAACAGGCTGGAGGCCTTTTATTCATGCCCCGAGCGTATTTGTATAGATCATCATGTGCCCAAGGGGCCTTTCTGCGAGCCCTGCTATGTGGATCCAAAGGCCTGCGCCGCCGGAGCTCTGGTTTACGAGGTCTTAAAGGAGATGAATGCGCCCATGGACAAAGAGGTGCTGGATCTTCTTTATACAGCCATAGTCACCGATACCGGGCAGTTTAAATACGAAAACTCCGGTGCCAAGGCTATGCGAATAGCCGCTGATCTTGTTGAGCAGGGAGCGGATTTTAACGGACTGTGCAACCGTCTGTTCGACAGCAAGCCTCTGGGTCAGCTCAGGCTTGAGGCTTTGTGCCTTGAAAACTCCACGCTTACAGAGGATGGTAAGGGCATAATGTCCATCATTGATTTCGAAGATCTTGACAGGCTCGGAGTGCCCCGGGAATATACCGAAGGCTGCATAGACAAGCTGCGCAGCGTCATGGGCGTCGAGCTTGCCGCGCTGCTCAAGCAGCGGGGCCCCGGAGAATACAAGCTGAGCCTCAGATCCAAGGCCTATGCAAATGTACAGACTCTGGCCCTTGAATTCGGAGGCGGAGGCCATGATAAGGCTGCCGGAGCCACACTTTACGGCAGCAGGGAAGAAGTGGCGGAGGCTGTGCGCAGAGGCATCATCCGCTGCCTTAAGGAGAGCTGATGGACGGCATTTTAGGTGTGATCAAGCCTGCCGGAATGAACTCCAACGATGTGGTGATGAATCTGCGAAGGCTGACCGGTGAAAAGAAATCAGGACATACCGGTACCCTTGATCCCAACGCCTGCGGGCTGCTTCCCATATGCTTCGGAAAGGCCACTAAGCTTATCGAATACATGGAAAGCTCTCCCAAGGAATATCGCTGCGAATGTACGCTGGGCCTTGTTACCGATACCCAGGATGTATGGGGAAAGATCATAGAAGACAACAGGGCGTCCATATCTGCGATCACAGCAGAGCAGACAGACAGGGCGCTGCAGAGCTTTACAGGCGAGCTGGATCAGTATCCATCCAAGTATTCCGCGGTTCGTGTAAACGGCAGGCATCTGTATCAATATGCCAGAAGCGGCGAAGAGGTGGAGATAAAGCCAAGGCGCGTAAGCGTGTATAGTATAAAGCTGCTGTCTTTTGATGCCGGCAGGGGCAGCTTTCTCTTTGATATAAGCTGTTCCAAGGGAACCTATGTCAGATCCGTCTGCCACGATCTCGGACAGAAGCTTGGCTGCGGCGCTGCCATGAGCTTTCTGCTGAGGACCAGGACCAGCGGCCTTTGCATGGAAGAGGCTTATACACTGGAACAGCTGAATTCCCTGAACCCTATGCAGATTTCCGGCCTTATGATCCCTCCCGCAAAGGCAGTCAGCCACATAGCTTCAGCTGAGCTCAGCAGGGAGGATGCAGCAGCATTTCTCCATGGCATGAGGGTCAGGGGCAATGGCAGGGAAGGAGAGCTTTATGCTCTGTTCTGCCAAGGCGTGCTGCTTGGCATGGCAGTCCAAAACGGCGGATATTTTAAGCCACGGAAGGTTTTTTCCTGAGTCTGATACCATAAATGAAAGTATTTAATTATTTATCGGATATATATGATATAGGTCCGGTCTGCCTTGCGCTGGGCAACTTCGACGGCCTGCACATAGGACACAGAGCTCTTGCCGAAGAATGCATGCGCATCTGCAAAGAGAAGGAACTTACACCTGTGCTTTTTTCCTTCCGCAATCACCCCGGCAATCTGATCAGCGGTCAGAACGATATCAAGCATATCAGCAGCCTGAAGGAAAAGTGCCTTACGGCAGAGTCAATGGGCTTTAAATACATGGTGAATATCAGATTCACCGAAAACATAATGCGGCTCAGCCCCGAAAAATTCATAGACAACATGCTGCTCAGGCACATGGATGTAAAAGCCGTGGTCTGCGGCTTCAATTACAGCTTCGGAGCTAAGGCCGCAGGCGATCATAAGCTGCTGGAAGCCTTGGGAAGAGAAAGAGGCATAGAGGTAAGCGTTCTCGAAGAGCAGAAGCTGCGTGGCAAGACTGTATCAAGCACCTTTATAAGGCAGCTGCTTGCACAGGGAGATACCAAGGGAGCAGCAGGCTGCCTGGGAAGACCCTTCAGGCTGTATCCTGATACCGTGCGTCTTGCAGACGAAGGTCTTGCTTTCGGTTTTTCCGCCAGCCAGCTTTTACCCGGAGAAGGGGATTACAGCGTGCGGATAAGCTCCCGGACAAAGAAGCTTCGTGCAGCTGTGCACAGCAGCCCGGAGCTTTGCCGTATAAGCCTTTTGAACTGTGATAATGCTTCAGAGGCTGTAAGCTTTGAAATTCCGGACGCACAGATGTATTCGTATCAAGGTCTCTTGCCTGCCTGGCCGGTGACAGATATAGTAATCGAATTTGAATAATCCAAGGAGATTAACATAATTATGAAATATGTAAACAGCTTTACAATCAGCATTAAGGGCAGTGAGTGCTTTGTAACCCTTGAACAGGTCAGACCCCAGGGGGAGGATAATATCAAGACTGAGCTTAAAACAATAGTCATGTCCGAGGAGACAGCCAGACACCTTGCAGCTGCCCTTGATGATCTGTATAACAGGGTGGATGAGGACAGAGCCCAGTCTGTCCAGACTCCTCTGAAGCGTTCATAATTCAACGCTTAAACATTTACAAAGGTCTTTACAACACAGATTTACTGTGCTATTATAACTCAGTTAATTATTGTATGCCTTGGCTGAGGGTCCAGAGACTCCGACTGACTCCCGGTCACAGGTGGATCACACAAAGGAGAAACACTATGCTTACAGCAGAAAAGAAGCAGGAAATCATCAAGGAATTCGCAACTCACGAGGGCGACACAGGTTCCCCCGAGGTACAGGTTGCAATTCTGACCTTCAGGATCAACGATCTGAACGAACATCTGAAGCTCAACCACAAGGACTATCATTCCAGAAGAGGCCTTCTGAAGATGGTCGGCCAGAGAAGAAATCTTCTGGCATATCTCAGAGAAAAGGATATCGAAAGATACAGAACTCTTATCGCTCGCCTGAACCTGAGAAAGTAATAAAAGCGTCTATTGGGCGGGGTTTCTTCACAAACCCCGCTTTAGTATATCTAAAGATAAGTGCCAAGGCCGGGCTTGAGAATTGAAGACATCTGAAAAGCTGTCCTGAATTGTCAAGCCGGACCTGGTAAACGAAAGGTAAAAAATATGAGATTTACAGACTACAGAACATTCAGAACCGCCGTAGGCGGCAGACTGCTCGAGCTCGAGATCGGAAAGGTCTGCGAGCAGGCAAACGGACAGGTCATGGTAAAGTATGGTGATACAGTCGTAAACTGCACCGCTTGCATGGCAAAATCACCCAGGCCCGATGTGGATTTCTTCCCCCTGTCCTGCGACTTCGAAGAGAAGATGTACGCAGTGGGCAAGCTTCCCGGCGGCTTCATCAAGAGAGAGGGCAGACCCTCCGAAAAGGCCATACTGACATCCAGACTCATGGACAGACCTCTCAGACCTCTGTTCCCCAAGGGCTTTTATAACGATGTGGAAGTAACCGCCACCGCAATGAGCGTGGATCTTGACTGCTCCATGGAATTCTGCGCAATGGTAGGCTCCTCCGTGGCACTTGCCATTTCAGACATTCCCTGGGACGGCCCCACAGGCTCGGTAATAGTAGGCAGAGTCGACGGTCAGTTCGTCATCAACCCCACTCTGGCACAGAGAGAGGTTTCCGACATCAATATGTATGTCGCAGGCACCGAGGAAGCCATCATGATGGTCGAAGCAGGCGCAAAGATCGTTCCCGAGGATGTCATTCTGGAAGCGATCCTGTTTGCTCATGAGGAGATCAAGAAGATCGTCAGATTCATCAAGGAGATCGTTGCCGAAGTAGGCAAGCCCAAGATGGAGATCACTCTCTGGAAGCCCGCCGAGGAGATCGACGCGGCAGTCAGAGAATATGCTTCTGCAAAGATGCACGATGCCATCCTTACCAAGGATAAGCTGGAGCGTCTTGACAACATGGACGCAGTCGAAGCAGAGACCAAGGAACACTTTGCCGAGATCTTCCCCGAGGGCGGCAAGGACGTGGATCAGGTTCTCTACAACATCACCAAGGAACAGGTTCGCGGAATGATACTTGACGAGGGTATACGCCCCGACAACAGAGCGCTCAACGAGATCCGTCCCGTATGGTGCGAGACCGGTCTGCTGCCCAGAGCTCATGGTACAGGCCTGTTCAAGAGAGGACAGACTCAGGTGCTCTCCGTTGCCACACTGGCTCCCGTAGGCGAAGCTCAGGTCATCGAAGGCCTTACCGAAGATACCGAAAAGAGATATATGCATCAGTATAACTTCCCCGGCTACTGCACAGGCGAGGCCAAGCCCCTCAGAAGCCCCGGCAGAAGAGAGATTGGCCACGGAAATCTTGCTGAAAGAGCTCTGCTGCCCGTGCTGCCCAGCGTAGAGGAGTTCCCCTATGCCATCCGTGTGGTGTCTGAAGTCCTCAGCTCCAACGGTTCCTCTTCTATGGCTTCCACCTGCGGCTCCTGCCTGGCACTTATGGATGCAGGCGTACCCATCAAGGCTCCCGTAGCTGGCATTGCAATGGGTCTCATCGAAAGAGTCGAAGAGGACGGCAGCTCTAAGATGGCAATCCTGTCCGATATCCAGGGCATGGAAGACTTCCTGGGCGACATGGACTTCAAGGTGACCGGAACAGCCGAGGGCGTTACCGCCATCCAGATGGACATCAAGGTCCACGGCCTTTCCAAGGAGATACTGCAGCAGGCTCTCGCGCAGGCTAAGGAAGGCCGTATGTGGATAATGCAGAACATGCTCGAAGAGATCCCCGAGCCCAGAACAGAGCTCAGCAAGTATGCTCCCAGAATTCTGAGCATGACCGTACCCGTCGACAAGATCCGCATAATCATCGGCTCCGGCGGCAAGACCATCAACGGCATCATAGACAAGACCGGCGCCAAGATCGACATCAACGACGAGGGTCAGGTCTTCATCTCCAGCCCCGATCTTGCATCCGCAGAGGCGGCCAAGCAGGAGATCGAGATGCTTATCAAGGAAGTCGAAGTAGGTGAGACCTATACCGGCAAGGTAGTAAGGCTCATGAACTTCGGAGCATTCGTGGAGGTCCTTCCCGGAAAGGACGGACTGCTGCACATCTCCAGGATCTGCAAGGAAAGAGTTGAAAAGGTAGAAGACGTTCTGAACGTCGGCGACATCGTCACGGTAAAGTGCTTCGAGATCGACAATCAGGGCAGAGTCAATCTGACAAGGCGCGGACTTGAGGACACCCCGATAATCAAAGCCGGAACAACTGAAGAGTAATCAAAACAGGGCCGGCGCAAAGCCGGCCCTTTGAGGTATATCATGATAGAATACAAAAAGCTTTCCTGCGGCGCGGGAATGGTAATGGAAAAAATGCCCCAGGCGCAGTCCGCATGCATAGGCGTGTGGGTTGGCGCAGGTTCCGTTTGCGAAAATCGGGACAATTCCGGCGTCAGCCATTTTATAGAGCACATGTTCTTTAAGGGCACCGCTAGCCGCAGCGCAAGACAGGTGGCAGAGGATATAGAGAATCTGGGCGCTTCGGTAAATGCCTTTACAGGCAAGGAGGCAACATGCTTTCATATAAAGGCTCTTACCGAGGTCTTCCCCCAGGCAGTGGATGTCCTTATGGACATGCTCGAAAACTCCCTCTTCGATGCAAAAGAGATGAACAGGGAACGGGGAGTGATACTCGAAGAGATGCAGATGTACGAGGATACTCCCGACGACCAGATAATAGATCTTATTACGGAAAAGACTATGGCAGGGACTCCTCTACAGAGCAATATCATAGGCACCAGAAGCTCTCTGCGCAAGATAAAGCGCAGTACCATCATCAGCTATATAGACGAGTACTATAAGCCTGCCAATATGGTGGTATCCGTTGTGGGCAATTTCGACGAGGCTGCTCTTACAGACCAGCTTGAAAAGGCTTTATCCGGATTCAGCGGCACCGCGCCCGAAAAGCTGCCCTGCATACCGGAGGCAGGAAGACGCTTTGCTTCCAGAACCAAGGACATAGGCCAGAGCCATATCGCCCTGGGAATACCTACAATCAGCCTTGCGTCGGACGAGTATTATGTTCAGGCCATAGTATCCGATGTGCTCGGCGGAGGAATGAGCTCCAGGCTCTTCCAGAACGTCAGGGAGCAGAGGGGACTTGCCTATACGGTATTCAGTATGCCCATGAGCTATTCTCAGGCAGGAATGTTCTGCATTTACGCGGGCATTTCTCTCGGCAAGGAGAAAGAGGCTCTTGACGCGATAGCCTTTGAGCTTTCCGATCTGGCGGCAAAGGGTCTGGACAGCAGAGAGCTTGCGCTGGTCAAGCAGCGCCTTAAGAGCGGCTATATCTTCGGCCAGGAGAGCATGAATTCCCGCATGCATTCCATGGGCAAGAACAGGCTGCTGCTGGGCAGAAACTACAGCCAGGAGGAGACCATGGCGGAAATCGACGCCGTGAGCCTGGAACAGATCAATGAATATTGCAGGCGGCTGGGAGACATAAACGATTACAGCGCCGTGATCATAAGCAGGGACAAGCTGAATATAAAGTCCATGATAAGCTGATGGAAAGAGTTGCAAGATTCGAAAAAGTAAGCCCGGAGCAGTTCTCCGCGGATTTTTGTGCATGTGTAGCGGCAGTGCCGCAGAGCGTAACAGACAGACTGCTTGTAACTCTTAGTCTGCCCAGGCGGGCAACCGCAGGCTCTGCAGGCTATGACATATTTTCGCCCTTTGATTTTACGCTGGAGCCGGGACGCAGCCTTCGCATACCCACCGGCTTAAGGTGCTCCATGGCCGAGGGCTGGGTGATGCTTATAATGCCCAAATCCGGACTCGGCTTCAAATATCGCCTTCAGCTGGACAATACCACTGGAGTGGTGGATCAGGATTACTATTCTGCAGAAAACGAAGGCCATATACAGATCCAGATAACTAACGACAGCAAAAACTCACAGACCCTGAACGTGGCAGAGGGCAAGGCCTTTGCCCAGGCCGTCTTTGTACCCTTCGGCATTACCGAAGATGACGATGCTCAGGGTATAAGAACCGGAGGCTTCGGCTCCACAAAGCTTTAAACAACGGAGGCTGCAATGGTACTAAGGGAAGAACTGGAACAGAGAGAACTGGAAAGATTATCGGAATTCGCCTGTAAATCTGCTCTAAGCAGGGGCAGGGCAATACCGGAGGAAAAGGATGCACTTCGCACGGATTTTCAGCGTGACAGAGACCGCATAATCCACTCCAAGACCTTCAGGCGCATGATGCACAAGACTCAGGTCTTTCTTGCCCCGGAGGGGGATCACTTCCGCACCAGGCTCACACACACCCTGGAGGTGAACCAGATAGCCCGCACCATTGC
>JAZRXE010000028.1:0-17686 GCA_045600065.1 Anaerovoracaceae bacterium | reverse complement strand
GATGAACAACCGTCCGAAAGACCCGAAAACCGCGCGAAACAAAAACGTGCTTATCATCGGCGGTTCCGGCTCCGGCAAAACCCGCTTTTGGCTGAAACCGAATCTGATGCAATGCACATCGGAGAAATACCCCTGTTCTTTCGTGGTGACTGACCCGAAAGGCAGCGTCGTGACCGAGTGCGGCAAGCTGTTGCAGATGAACGGCTACCGCATAAAGATCATGAATGCCATAAATTTCAAGAAGTCCATGCACTACAAATATAAAAATAACGCCGCAGATACTTGACATATTTCAAATGTAGAAGTATATTAATCATGGTTGTTAGCACTCCCGCAGTTTGAGTGCTAACAGACCGGAGGAAGACGATGGAACTTAACGAAAGAAAACTTCAGATACTCCAGGCAATTGTTGCAGACTTCATTTATTCCGCAGAGCCTGTGGGCAGCCGGACCATTTCAAAGAAGTATGATATGGGCCTGAGCCCTGCTACCATCAGAAATGAAATGTCGGATCTGGAGGAAATGGGCTACCTTACCCATCCTCATACATCCGCCGGCCGCGTGCCTTCGGAAAAGGCCTACAGGCTCTATGTGGACCGTATGATGGAAACCTCCGAGCTTCCGGAGAACATGAAATCCACCATATCCGAAAAGCTTAACGAAAGCGCCATAGAGCTGGATCAGACCATAGAAAAGGCTGCAAAGATACTGTCGGAAATGACTAATCTGATGAGCTTTGCCATCACCCCCAGCAGAGAGGAAAACCGCATCAGGTATATAAATCTTCTGCCTGTGGATGAGCGCACCATAGTCCTGATGATAGTCTCCGAGGACGGAAAGGTCAACAATTCCGCCATCAAGCTGGACTGCACCTATACAGAAGATAATCTGCAGCTTTTGTCCAAGGTCATGACTCACAACTACAAGGGCCGCACTATCAGCGATATCCTGACAGACGACATAAAAACTGTTATTGCAAACGACCTTCCCGCCATGGATACCATGACCGGACAGATCGTGCCGGGCTTTTTGCAGACCCTGGAAAAGATGCTGGACGTGGAGCTGTTCATGGACGGCTATACCAACATCTTCTCTCTTCCCGAGTACAGCACGGACATCAACAAGACCAGGGAGTTCCTGGAGCTTATGCAGCAGAAGCGGCACTTATCCGAGGTGCTTGTAAACAGAGACAACGGACTGATAATCACAATAGGCGACGAGAATTCGCCTGACTTCAAGGATTTCAGCCTTATCACCGCAGACTACAGGGTCAACGGCAGGCTGGTGGGCAAGCTGGGAGTAATAGGGCCCACCCGGATGAAGTACGGAGAGATATCCTCGGTCATAAAATATCTGACCGATAATATAAGCAAAACCTTTGAAATCAAGGAAGATAAAGAAGAATGACAGACGAAAACAAAAAAGAAAATCCAGAGCAGACCGAAGATCTGGAAGAAACTCAGCCTGAGGAAGAAAACCGGGCTCAGACAGACGAAGACCCCGGTCAGGAGCAGGATCGCGGGCCGGATCAGACAGACGGAGAAGAATCAGCCGAGGAGCAGGTTCCCCCTGCAAAAGAAGAGGAGGATCTTCAGACTCAGCTGCTGAGACTCAGAGCTGATTTTCAGAATTTCCGCAGGCGCACTGAGGCCCGGTACAGCGAGGGCTATTCCGATGCGGGTATGAAGTTCACCGAAGGTCTGCTGGAGGTATTGGATAATTTCGAACGCGCTCTTGATGCTGCCGGCGAAAAAGCAGCCCAGAGCACCGGTGAGGCCGACGATAAGTTCGTGGAAGGCATGGAGCTTATCTGCAAGCAGCTTCAGGGGGTTCTGGAAAAGAACGGAGTTACCGAGATAGAAGCACTGGGAAAGCCCTTTGATCCCAAATTCCACAACGCGGTGATGACCGAGGAGGCTCCGGACGCAGAAAGCGGCACAGTCACCAAAGTATTCCAAAAAGGGTATATGTTAAAGGATAAGCTTGTGCGCCCCGCAATGGTGGCCGTTGCTCAATAGCAGCTTGTCCGGTTATAAATACAGTAAACAGGATCTGAAAGATCATCAGTATTCGGAGGAAACCAAATGGGTAAAGTTATAGGAATCGATTTAGGAACAACCAACAGCTGCGTAGCAGTACTTGAAGGCGGCGAACCCGTTGTTATCGCCAATGCCGAAGGCAACAGGACCACTCCTTCCGTGGTGGGCTTCACCAAGGGCGGCGAAAGACTCGTAGGCGAGACCGCAAAGCGCCAGGCTATCACCAACCCCGAGCGCACCATTTCTTCAATCAAGCGCCACATGGGCTCTGATTACAGAGTATCCATCGACGGAAAGGATTACACTCCCCAGGATATCTCTGCCATGATCCTCGGCAAGCTCAAGGCCGACGCGGAAAGCTACCTTGGAGAAAAGATCACCGAGGCTGTAATCACTGTGCCTGCATACTTTTCTGACAGCCAGAAGCAGGCCACCAAGGACGCAGGCAGGATCGCGGGCCTGGATGTAAAGCGTATCATCAACGAGCCTACCGCTGCAGCACTGGCATACGGCCTTGACAAGACCGACTCTCACCAGAAGGTACTGGTATACGATCTGGGCGGCGGCACCTTCGATGTCTCAATCCTGGAGATGGGCGACGGACTTTTCGAAGTTCTTTCCACCAACGGCGATACCAAGCTGGGCGGAGATGATTTCGACAACGTTTTAATGAACTACATGGCTGATCAGTTCGCAGTTGAAAACGGAGTGGATCTGAGAGCCGACAGAATGGCCCTGCAGAGGATCAAGGAAGCCGCGGAAAAGGCCAAAAAGGAGCTGTCCTCCAGCCAGACCACCAATGTAAACCTGCCGTTCATCACCGTCAATGCAGGCGGCCCCCTGCATATGAACATGGACATTACCAGAGCCAAGTTCGATCAGCTGACCAAGCATCTGGTCGACAGGACCGTAGGCCCCATGCAGAAGGCACTGTCCGATGCCGGACTTACCACCGCTGCCATCGACAAGGTAATACTGGTAGGCGGATCCACCCGTATCCCCGCAGTTCAGGAGGCAGTAAAGTCCGTCACCGGCAAGGAACCCTTCAAGGGCATCAACCCCGATGAATGTGTTGCCGTAGGCGCATCCATTCAGGCAGGCGTGCTCACCGGCGA
Source organism: Anaerovoracaceae bacterium (assembly GCA_045600065.1). Taxonomy (GTDB): domain Bacteria; phylum Bacillota; class Clostridia; order Peptostreptococcales; family Anaerovoracaceae; genus RGIG2707. The sequence continues at coordinate 14,532 of JAZRXE010000028.1, read as the reverse complement.
GGTCAACGATGTACTGCTGCTGGATGTCACCCCGCTGTCTCTGAGCATAGAGACTCTGGGCGGTGTTGCCACCAGACTCATCGAAAGAAATACCACCATCCCCACCAAGAAGAGCCAGATCTTCTCCACCGCATCCGATAACCAGAGCGCTGTAGACATACATGTAATGCAGGGCGAGCGTCAGATGGCCGCCGACAACATCACCCTGGGACGCTTCCAGCTCTCCGGGATCCCCGCAGCACCCCGCGGCGTTCCCCAGATCGAAGTCACCTTCGATATCGATGCCAACGGCATTGTTAATGTAAGCGCCAAGGATCTGGGCACCGGCAAGGAGCAGAGGATCACCATAACATCCTCCAGCAAGCTGTCCGAGGATGAGATCAACCGCAAGGTCAAGGAAGCCGAGCAGTTCGCAGAGGCTGACAAGGCAAAGAAGGAAGGCATCGAGACCCGCAACCAGGCCGAGACCCTGATCTACGAGACCGAAAAGAACCTGAAGGAGCTGGACGGCAAGCTGTCCGCGGAAGAAGTCAGCAAGATCACTGCAGCCAAGGACGAGCTGTCCAAGGCAATGGAGGCAGGTACTACCGAGGACATCAAGTCCAAGATTGAGGCCCTGACCAATGAATTCCATGTAATGTCCACCAAGCTGTACGAGGAAGCGGCAAAGCAGGCTCAGGCCCAGCAGGGCGCTCAGGGCGGCTTTGATCCCAACATGGGAGCAGGCGGCTTTAACCCCAACATGGGCGGCTTCAATCCCAATATGGGCGGCTTCAACCCCAACATGAACCAGCAGTCCGGACCCTCCGGTGACAATGTTGTGGACGCAGATTTCGAAGTGGTAGACGATAACAAGTAGTCAGTAAAGATAGAATGGCAGACAAAAGGGATTACTACGAGGTCCTGGGCATCCAGAAGGGTGCCAGCGATGATCAGATAAAATCGGCCTTCCGAAAGATGGCCATGAAGTATCATCCGGACAGGAACCCCGGTGACAAGCAGGCCGAAGAGAAGTTTAAGGAAGTCAACGAGGCTTACTCAATACTTTCCGACCCCGATAAAAAGAATAAGTACGATCGCTTCGGCTTTGCCGGCGTAGACCCCAATGCAGGCTTCGGCGGCGGAGGCTTCGGCGGATACGGCGCTGATTTCGGCGGCTTCGAAGACATCTTCAGCAGCATGTTCGGCGGCGGCTTCGGTGGCTTCGGCGGGTATTCCGCAAGGTCTGCCAATTCGCCCCGCAAGGGTCAGGACATCGAAAAGCGGATGAATATCAGCTTCAACGACGCGGTTTTCGGAACGAGCAAGGAGATAAGGCTCACCAAGGACGTGCTTTGTGAAAAGTGCGCAGGCAGCGGAGCGGCTCCGGGCACCGGAAAGAAAACCTGTCCTGTATGCGGAGGCAGCGGAAGAGTCAGGACGGTGCAGAATACCATGTTCGGACAGATGCAGTCCGAACGGGTGTGCAGCAACTGCGGGGGCACAGGCCAGGTAGTGGAAACTCCCTGTCCCGACTGCCACGGCAGCGGAAGGGTACGCAAGACTATAAATCTGACCGTAAGTATTCCCGCAGGTGTGGACAACGATTCTGTGATCACGCTCAGGGGACAGGGACAGCCCGGATATAACGGCGGCCCTGCGGGAGACCTTTACATAGTGCTCAGCGTATCTCCGCACAGCATGTTTACCCGCAAGGGCGACGATCTGTGGATACAGGTTCCCGTAACCTTTACCCAGGCTGCCCTGGGAGCCGATGTGACCATACCCGGCATCAAGGATAAGCTTTCCTGCAAGATTCCCGCAGGCACCCAGCCGGGAACCGTGCTCAGGCTCAGGGGCAAGGGTGTTCCCAATGTGCGCAGCGGTAATCCCGGCGACATGTTCGTTGAGGTCAACCTGGAGGTTCCCACCAAGCTGACGCAAAAGCAGAAGGAGCTTATAAAGCAGTTCGGAGAATCCAAGTCACCCGAGGGCTATGAGCGCAGAAAAAAGTTCACCGACAGCCTGAAGGCACTGTTCAAAGATTAAAGGATCGGGAACACAGGGGGACACAGGGGGACGGTTCTTCTGTGTCAAAAAAGACGAATAAAGCAAAACGAAGGGGACGATTCTTCAAGGACACAGAAGAACCGTCCCCTTGTGCTCTCTTTGTGCTCTTCAAGGACACAGAAGAACCGTCCCCTTGTGTTACCAAAAGTCCGTATAATCAGTCCCGCACCCTTGAATGAGAGCCCGCTTGGTTATATAATATTCTTTAAGCTTTGAATGGGTGGATAATGGAAGAAAAACAGTCAAAAAACAAAACATTTGTAGGAGGCGCCGTGGTTCTGGGCCTTGCAGGCCTTATGGTCAAGGTGCTGGGCGCTGTATTCAGGATACCTCTGGGAAATCTTATCGGCGATGACGGTATGGGTTATTATCAGACCGCATACCCTATTTACGTGCTCTTCCTTACCATAGCCACAGCAGGCATACCCACCGCAGTGTCCCGCATGGTGTCCGAGCGCTATGCCCTCGGTCAGCCCAACGAGGCTCACAGGGTGTTCAGGCTTTCATCCGTGCTGCTGTTTGCAACAGGAGCTATGGGCGCTGCGCTGCTGTTTTTCGGAGCTGGCACCATAACAGAGGCCATACTCGAGCCCGATGCGGTCTACTGCATGAGGGCAATAGCTCCGGCACTGATTTTTGTTCCCCTTATGGGCTCCTTCAGAGGTTTTTTCCAGGGAAGGCAGACCATGGGCCCAACAGCGGTTTCCCAGTTTGTTGAACAGCTCTTCAGGGTCATATGCGGCCTGACCTTATCTTTTTATCTCATCGATTACGGCCTTCCCTATGCTGCGGCAGGTGCCAGCTTCGGCGCGACCGCGGGCGGGATATTTGGCTTTATTGCCATAGGCATAATATATCTCAGAAAGAAGAAGGAAATAGACGGCGAGCTTGACGGAGCGGATACTGCTCCCGTGGAAAGCACCAGGCAGATACTCATGACCATTCTGACCATAGCCGTGCCAATTACCATAGGCGCTTCCATAATGCCCATCATCAATTCGATAGACACTGCCATAGTAAAGAACAGGCTGGTAAGCATAGGCTACGACAGGGATATAGCCAGAAGCCTCTACGGCCAGCTTACAGGCATGGCGGCACCGATAATCAACCTTCCCCAGGTCTTTACCCAGGGGGTTTCCATGAGCCTTGTGCCCGTGGTAGCAGCCGCCTACAAGAGGGGGGAGACCGATTTCATGAGGGAGAACATAGCCCTTGGCCTCAGATATGCCATGCTTATCAGTACTCCCTGTGCCTTCGGACTGATGTTCCTTGCAAAGCCCATAATGATGCTGCTTTATCCCCGCCAGCAGGCAAGTGCCGTCAGCGCGGCAGGCTGCCTTGCCGTTCTGGCACTCGGTGTTATTTTCCTGTCCCTTGTACATGCCTCCACCGGTACTCTTCAGGGCATAGGCCGCCAGCAGATCCCCGTCATGAATCTTTGCTTCGGCGCGGCGGCCAAGGTCTGCGTTACCTATGTACTTACAGGCATTCCAGCTTTGAATGTCCTGGGCGCAGCGGCGGGCACCGCGTCTGCATATCTGGTCGCTGCACTGCTGAATATACGCTGTGTCAGGAAGTATACAGGCACTCAGATAGACCTCGTTATGACTGTTATCAAGCCGGTCGCAGCCTCCGCCGTAATGGGCGCAGGAGCTCTGGGAGTATATAAGCTGCTGCTTCCCGTGCTGGGAAGCTCCGTTTCGTGCATATTCGCTGTAGGCGCCGGAGTGGTGTTTTATGTGCTCATGGTTTTCCTGACCAAATGCATCACTCCCGACGAAATACGCTCTATGCCCAGGGGAAGCTCGCTGATAAAGGTATTCACCAGGCTGCATTTGATCAGGTGATTATCGCAGTTTTTGTAAATCCTTGAAATCTTAAGCAAATTCGTATTTTTACTATTGACACCACCACGCATTTATGCAAAAATAGCATACGCGAATGCATCCTGCTTTTCAGCAGTTGTATATAAACCTATACAGGCAGAAAAAAGATCAATCAATATTTATCCCGTATTATAAGGAGGAATTAAATGAACAAGTCCGAATTAGTAGCAAAGATCTCCGAGACCACCGGTTTAACCAAGAAGGATACCGAGTCCACCGTTAACGCACTCATCGCAGCAGTAGAAGAAGAGCTGACAAAGGGCGGGAAGGTCCAGCTGGTTGGCTTCGGCACCTTCGAAGTAAGAGAGAGAAAGGCCAGAACCGGCAGAAATCCCCAGAAGCCCGGCGAGGTTGTTGAGATCCCCGCATCCAAGGCTCCTGTTTTCAAGGCAGGCAAGGCTTTCAAGGATTCCGTCAACTAATATCCTTAAGCTGAGATATTAAACAGAGGCTTTATGGCCTCTGTTTTTTTTGGTATAATGAAAGATGAATCATATCCCACACACGGTTTTGAAGCTGTCAAAGCCGGCAGTACCCGAAACAAGGTGAAAACATGCGTATAGATAAATATCTTAAGGTTTCAAGGCTCATCAAAAGAAGGACCGTTGCTCACGACGCCTGTGAGCAGGAGAGGATATATGTCAACGGCAAGGAGGCCAAGCCCTCGGTTCAGGTAAAGCCGGGAGATACAGTACTTATCAAATTCGGCACCAGCGAGGTCAAACTCAGGGTGCTTTCCACCCCCGAGCATGTTCTCAAGGACGACGCGGCAAGCCTTTACGAGCTTATAGAGGATTGATATGGGAAGCTTTAAACTTGTTTCCGATTACAAGATGACTGGAGACCAGCCTGAGGCCGTAAGGAGGCTCGTGGAGGGAATAAACAGCGGCAAGAAGCATCAGACTCTTCTTGGCGTTACAGGCTCAGGCAAGACCTTTACCATGGCCAACGTCATAGAGCAGGTCCAAAAGCCCACGCTGGTCATATCCCACAATAAGACGCTGGCAGCCCAGCTCTGCGGCGAATTCAAGGAATTCTTCCCGGGCAACGCTGTGGAGTATTATATTTCCTACTACGATTACTATCAGCCTGAGGCCTATGTGCCCTCCACTGATACCTATATCGAGAAGGATTCGGACATCAACGAGGAGATAGACAGGCTGAGATATTCCGCCACCGCGGCCCTGGCTGAGAGAAACGATGTCATTATTGTGGCATCGGTGTCATGCATCTACGGACTTGGAAGCCCCTACGATTACAAAAACCAGATGCTTTCCCTGCGTCCGGGCATGGTCAGATCCAGAGAAGAGATCATAAGAAAGCTTGTGGATATACAGTACGAGCGCAACGACCTGGGCTTTGAGCGGGGCACCTTCAGGACCAGGGGAGACATCATCGATATCATTCCCGCAGGCTCCGAATCTGCCATACGAATAGAACTGTTCGGAGATGAGATAGAGTCTGTCAAGGATATGAATCCGGTAACAGGAGAGATAACGGGAATCAGAAACCACGCTGCTATCTTCCCTGCCTCTCATTACGCCACATCCGCGGAAAACATGCAGAGGGCACTTACCACCATAGAAGAGGAGCTGGATGACAGGCTTGTCTGGCTCAAGGACAGGGGAAAGCTGCTGGAGGCCCAGAGGCTGGAGCAGCGGACCCGGTACGATCTTGAAATGATGAGGGAGATTGGCAGCTGCAAGGGCATAGAAAACTATTCCAGGCACCTTGTCGGAAACCCTCCGGGGGCAACACCCTTTACGCTTCTTGATTATTTTCCCGAGGATTTTCTGATCTTCGTGGATGAATCCCATGTTATGCTGCCCCAGCTGAGGGCTATGAGCCGGGGGGATCGCAGCCGCAAGGAATCCCTGGTAGACTACGGTTTCAGGCTTCCCTCCGCTCTCGACAACAGGCCTCTGCGCTTTGATGAGTTTCAGAGCAAGGTCAATCAGATAATCTATGTAAGCGCAACTCCCGCAGAGTACGAGCAGGAGGTCAGCGGCGGCATAGACGCGGAGCAGATCATAAGGCCCACGGGGCTTCTTGATCCTCCCATAGAGATAGTGCCCACAGAAGGGCAGATAGACCACCTGATCGGAGAAATACGCAAGGAGACTGACCTCGGGCGCAGGGTGCTGGTCACCACCCTTACCAAGAAAATGGCCGAAAGCCTTACGGATTATCTGAAAAATGCCGGTCTTAAGGTACGCTACATGCATTCGGATATAGATACCCTGGAGCGGAACCAGATACTCAGAGACCTTCGTCTTGGGGTCTTCGATACTCTGGTGGGTATCAATCTGCTCAGAGAGGGACTGGATCTTCCGGAGGTATCCCTTGTAGCCATACTGGACGCGGATAAAGAGGGCTTTTTGAGAACGGAGACCTCTCTTATCCAGACCATAGGCAGGGCCTCCAGAAACGCGGACGGCAGAGTGATAATGTATGCGGATACCGTAAGCAGCGCCATGAGGGTTGCCATAGACGAGACCGACCGAAGGCGAAGCATACAGCAGGCTTACAATACCGAGCACAATATCACTCCCGAAACGGTGCGCAAGGCAGTCAGAGATGTAATAGAGATCACCAGAAAAGCCGAGGCTGGAGCGGATGAGCTGGCAGGGAAGGATCTTCTGGAGATGACAAGAAAAGAACTTATGGATTATGCGGCAAGGCTGGAAAAGGAAATGCGTGCCGCTGCAAAGGATCTTCAGTTCGAACGTGCGGCCATGCTCAGGGACCGCATGATGGAGGTCAGGGCAAAGCTGAGCTGATAGCTTGATTTGACAGGAAAATGCAGAAAGATTTAGTAATAAAGGGCGCCCGCGCCCACAATCTCAAAAACATAGATATAAGCATACCCAGAGACAAGATGGTGGTCATCACCGGACTGTCCGGCTCCGGAAAGTCCTCTCTGGCATTCGACACCATATACGCAGAGGGCCAGCGCAGATATGTGGAGAGCCTTTCTGCCTACGCAAGGCAGTTTCTGGGCCAGCTCGACAAGCCCGATCTGGATTCCATCGAGGGCCTTTCTCCGGCTATTTCCATAGACCAGAAGACCACCAGCAAGAATCCCAGATCCACCGTGGGAACAGTGACCGAGATCTACGATTACCTGAGACTGCTCTATGCCCGCATAGGCGTGCCTCACTGCCCCGTATGCGGCAGAGAGATAAGCAGCCAGACCGTAGACCAGATCTGCGGTCATCTGATGAACGAGGGAGAGGGTGCAAGGATCACCCTTATGGCCCCGGTGATCAGAGAAAAGAAGGGCCAGCACGAGAAGGTGCTGGAGCGCATCAAGCGCGAAGGCTTTGTCCGCGTCCGTGTGGACGGAGAGATCAAGAATCTCGGGGAAGACGAGATCAAGCTCGAAAAAAGCTACAAGCACAGCATTGATGTGGTCATAGACCGCATTGTCATCAGAGACGGCCAGGAAAGCCGCCTTTCTGAAGGTATAGAGCTTGCGGTACAGCAGGGCGACGGCCTTGTCAGTGCTCTGATACAGCAGGGCGAGGAAACAAGCGAGGTCCTTTACAGCACCAGGCTGGCATGCCCTGATCACGGAGTTAGCATAGGCGAGCTGGAGCCCCGCAGCTTTTCCTTCAACTCTCCTTTCGGTGCATGCCCTGTATGCAACGGCCTGGGCTTCATCGAAAGCATAGACCCCGATCTGCTCATAGAAGACGGAAGCCTTTCGCTGAATTCCGGCGCTCTTACCAAGGCCTTTGCCAGCATGGAATACGCAGGTTTTTACAAGCAGCTTATAGGTGCCCTTGCGGATTATCATCATGCGAGCATGGACGCTCCCTACAATACCCTGCCCGAAAGCTTCAAACAGGAGCTTCTCTACGGCACCGGGGGGCGAAAGCTGGATTACGGATATGTGCGTAGAGACGGCTCGGTGTCGCACAGGCACGACAGCTTTGAGGGTGTGATCCCCAACCTTATGCGCCGCCACGCAGGTACAAATTCAGAGCTCATCAAGGCCAAGCTGGAGGAGTACATGTCGGTTGACACCTGCGAGGCCTGCGGAGGCAAAAAGCTGAAGCCGGAGATCCTTGCCGTTACCGTGGGCGGAAAGAACATAGACGAGTTCAGCCGCATGTCCATAAGCGAGGCTCTGGTATTTACCGATGCGCTGCCCGGAATGCTGTCTGAGAAGGATATGTCCATAGCAAGGCTCATACTCAAGGAGATAAGGGCAAGGCTGAGCTTTCTTGTGGAGGTGGGTCTTGATTATCTGACGCTTGCAAGGGCATCCGCGTCACTTTCCGGCGGAGAATCCCAGAGAATAAGGCTTGCCACTCAGATAGGCTCCTATCTGGTGGGCGTTATGTATATACTTGACGGGCCCAGCATAGGACTGCATCAGAAGGACAATACCAAGCTTCTCGGCGCTTTGCGCAGCCTTACGGACCTGGGCAACACACTTATAGTGGTAGAGCACGATCAGGAGACCATGGAGGCCGCGGACCAGATCATAGATATAGGCCCGGGCGCGGGCCTGCAGGGCGGAAAACTTGTTGCCCAGGGCAGCCTGGAGGACATTAAGAACTGTCCCGAATCCATAACCGGTCAGTATCTGAGCGGAAAAAAGAAGATCGAGATCCCTTCAGAAAGAAGGAAGGGCAACGGAAACTTTATTACGGTTAAGGGGGCCAGAGCCCATAATCTTAAGAATATCGACGTGCAGATCCCCTTGGGCAAGTTCGTCTGCGTTACAGGGGTATCCGGCTCGGGTAAGTCCAGCCTGGTCAACGAAATACTGTACAAGGGCATTTCCCAGCAGCTATACAGGACCAAGGCAAGGCCGGGCGAGCATGACTGCATAGAAGGCATAGAAAACATAGACAAGGTAATAGACATAGATCAGAGCCCCATAGGCCGCACTCCCAGAAGCAATCCGGCCACCTATACGGGCGTCTTCACCCAGATCAGAAATCTGTTCGCCGAGACCCAGGACGCCAAGGTCAGAGGCTACAGCGCAGGCCGCTTCAGCTTCAATGTCAAGGGCGGACGCTGCGAGGCCTGCAGCGGAGACGGCATAATAAAGATCGAGATGAACTTCCTTCCGGATGTTTACGTGCCCTGCGAGGTCTGCCACGGCAAGCGCTACAACAGGGAGACCCTCGAGGTCAGATACAAGGGTAAAAACATCTACGATGTTCTTGATATGAGCGTGGACGAGGCCATGGATTTCTTTAAAAACATACCCTCGATCAGCAGATACATAAATACCCTGCATCAGGTAGGCCTTGGCTATATCAAGCTGGGCCAGCCCTCCACTCAGCTTTCCGGCGGCGAGGCTCAGCGTATAAAGCTGGCCACTGAGCTGTCCAGGCGCAGCACCGGTAAGACCCTGTACATTTTGGACGAGCCGACTACAGGTCTGCATTTTGCCGATGTGGACAAGCTCATATATGTGCTTCAGCAGTTGGTGGAGCAGGGCAATACAGTGCTTGTAATAGAACACAATCTGGATGTGATCAAGACTGCGGACTACATAATAGACATGGGCCCCGACGGGGGAAACAAAGGCGGCACCGTGATCGCCTCCGGCACTCCCGAGGAGCTTGCCATGGTCGAAGCATCATATACCGGGCAATATCTTAAAAAGATTCTTGCAGCCAGATAAACGGAGGTCTTTCCATGAAAACCGAAGGCAGCTTTACAGGATCAGACGGCTTCACCCCCATAAGCTACACCCTATGGGCGCCCGAGGGAAGGGTCAGCGCCGTGCTTCAGATAATTCACGGCATGAGTGAATACATAGACAGGTACGAGGATTTTGCCCTTTACCTGAATTCCTGCGGAATTGCCGTGGCAGGCGACGATCATATGGGTCACGGCAGAACGGCAAAAACGGAAGATGACAAGGGCTGGTTCGGAGAGAAGGACGGTATGGAGCACCTAACGGCAGATGAAGAGCTTATGCATCATCTGCTGAAGGAAAAATACCCCGGCCTTCCCGTTCATGTGCTGGGCCACAGCATGGGTTCTTTTATTATCAGATCCTGGATGGCGTGCCACGGAAAGAACTCGGGGAAATTCATAATCATGGGTACCTCGGGCAGCAATCCCGCTCTGGGCGCGGGTATGGCTCTGATATCGGTGCTGAGGTTTTTCTGCGGAAGCCGAATGCGCAGCAGGCTTGTAAGCGCCATAGCCTTCGGAAGCTACAACAAAAGGGTGGATGAGCCCAGGACCGTTTATGACTGGCTTTCGAGAGACACAGCTCTGGTGGATGCATATGTAGCTGATCCGGACTGCGGGTTCCTGTTCACGCTGGCAGGCTATGCAGATATGTTCCGGCTGCTGGATTTTGTAAATGACAATGCATGGTACAGTATGGTCCCGAAGAATCATCCAATACTTGTTGTCTCAGGCAGGGAGGATCCTGTGGGAGCTTACGGACAGGGCCCTGAGGAGGTCTGCCGTGGTCTCAGGAGCGCAGGCTGCAGCAGCGTGGAGCTGAAGCTCTTCGAAGACATGCGCCACGAAATACTGAACGAGCTGGGCAAAGAGGAGGTATATGCATACATCAGGGATTTCCTGATCTCTTAGGCCTTTGAGAAACGGCAGCCGCCCTTTCGGGATGCTTTGGGTCAGTGTTCAGGCAATGTAAAGGCTTGAAGGCTGCGAACGAATTGATAAGAGCCCATACTGACAATATTGGAAATTGATTCGGTTTAATTATTTATATAGACTGGCGAGTAATATCTTACAGACACGATACTGATAGCATGGTTAACATAGGCAATGACTGGGATGCCCTTCTGGCAGACGAATTCAAAAAAGAATATTACCTTAAGCTTAGGGAGTTTTTGAAGAGCGAGTATTCTCATTATGTGGTTTACCCCGATATGTACGATATTTTCAACGCACTCAAGGCAACGCCCTACAGCAGGGTTAAGGTGGTCATACTGGGTCAGGATCCCTATCATGAGCCGGGTCAGGCCCATGGCATGTGTTTTTCGGTAAAGCCCGGGGTTGCGGTGCCTCCGTCCCTTGTAAACATCTATAAAGAGCTCCAAAGCGAGCTTGATATACCCGCAGCCTCCGACGGCTGTCTTCAGGGCTGGGCGGATCAGGGCGTGCTGCTTTTGAACACTGTGCTCACAGTAAGGGAGCACAGGGCGAATTCCCACAAGGGCAGGGGCTGGGAGATACTCACGGATCGCATCATAGAGCTTTTGGGGCAGAGGGAAGAGCCCATGGTCTTTATGCTCTGGGGTGCCAATGCCAGAGCCAAGAAGTCTCTGATACATTCATCCAGGCATCTGGTGCTGGAATCTGTCCATCCCAGCCCTCTGTCCGCATACAACGGTTTTTTCGGCTGCGGGCACTTTATCAGATGCAACGAATTCCTGAAGCAGCAGGGCGCAGAGCCCATAGACTGGGCAAAAAGACATTAGGGTCCGTTGGCCTGAACAGGATCAGTAAAGTGCAGTCCGGATTAGATTATATGGCCTTAAGGTTCTTCTGTGTTCGCTATCTGATGTCTCTTTTCAGCAGACTGCTCAGAGGCTTGAATTCCTCCGAGATCTCCAGCTTCTGAGTCAGATACTCTCCGTTTTCCCAGTACGATTTCAGTCCGTAGGGCTCTATGCCGCGCAGTGAGCCGTCGCTTGTTATCAGCCTGTACTGATCGTCTATTATCTCCAGAGCCGTGCAGTTGGACATGGAAAGCCCTATCTGATCGCTGGTTTTGAGCAGATCCTTAACGTTTTCAGCTCTTCCGGGTTCGTCTGCGTGGGGTACGTAGAGACCGTCGATGAAGCCCAGGCAGTCCATGCCTATCAGGGGCTGATCAGGTCCGAATTTGATCTGCAGGGAGTCGCTGGAGCATTCCCTGAACCAGCAGTTTGCGCCGGCAGACAAGCCGCACATGACCTTGCCGCTCTCCCAGGCTCCGCGCAGTATCTGATCGAAACCGGTCTCTTTCCACATCTTGATCATGTCCAGGGTATTTCCGCCGCCCTCGTAGATGATGTCTGCCCAGTCGATCAGCTCTCTCACAAGGGCTTCGTCTCCCAGCCGGTCGGGCTTCAGATCCTTGCAGGGACAGCCGTACATGCCTCCGAACACATCCTTCATGGTCGCATAATATGTGATCTGTCTTTCCGGAAGAGATGCGTGGGCTATGAACAGGAAATTGGGGTGTTCCTTACCTGTGAGCCTGATTATCTCTCTGTCCATGGGGCCTGTTTCGTAGGGCTCTGTGGTCCCGTCTTCGTATACTCTTCCGCTGGAGCCTCCGCCTATGGCGACGATTTTTCTTGTCATTTGAATACCTCCCATGACTATTTCTCTCCGTGATACTGATAATAACAGCTTTCTATATTTCCGTTGAACAGCTTGCGTCTGCGGTCGGCAGGCCTGCCAAGCTTCTTTTCCAGCGTTTTGTCCGCGGTGATCAGAAACAGAGACCAGTCCTTGTTTTCTCTTAAAAAACGTTTGAGCACCGAATATATCTTGTCCATGCTCTCCTGATCGCCTATGCGTTGTCCGTAGGGCGGGTTGGTGATTATGATCCCGTGCCCGTTTCCTTCTGCGCAGGCGGGAAGCCTGGTTGCAATTCCTCCGTGGCTGAATTCAATGCAGTCATCCACACCTGCTTCTGCGGCGTTCTCTCTGGCTGCTTCAACTGCCTTCGGATCCAAATCCGAAGCATAAATCCTGAACTCGCATTCGTTGTCGATGGCGCTGTAGGCGGCTTTGCGTTCCTCCTTCCACAGGTCCTGCGGAATCTGAGCCCAGCCCTCGGAAGCAAAATGTCTGCTCAGACCGGGAGCTATGTTTTTTGCTATCAAGGCGGCCTCTATGGGTATGGTACCGCTGCCGCACATGGGGTCTGTCAAGGTGCGTCCCGGCTTGAAGAACGAAAGCAGAACCATGGCGGCGGCAAGGGTCTCCTTTATTGGTGCCATGACCGCGTTAATCCTGTAGCCCCGCTTGTGCAATCCTTCACCGCTGGTATCTATCATTATGCACACGCTGTCCTTCAGGAAGGCAAAGCGAACGGTATAATCCGCTCCGCTTTCCTCGAAGCTTTCCACATCGTAGGTCTGCTGGAGCCTTTTGACTATGGCTTTTTTGATTATGGACTGGCAGGCAGGCACGCTGTGGAGCGTGGATTTTACGGAGGTGCCGATCACGGTGAACCTGCCGTCCAGGGGTATCCATTCCTCCCAGGGGAGGGCAGCGGTCTGCCGGAACAGCTCCTCAAAGGTGACGGCGTTAAATTCCGCCATCTTTACATATACCCTGTCTGCGCAGCGAAGCCAGAGATTGGATCGCACAATGGCTCTCTCGTCTCCGCTGTAGCAGAGCCTTCCGTCTCTGGAATCGGTTATGCGGTAGCCCAGGGCTTCTATTTCTCTTTTTACGACAGCCTCCAGCCCGAAGGTGGCGCTGGCTATAAGCTCTAATCTTGACATAATTCTATCCTCTGCTGTATGTTACCAAAAAGCAGCTCAAAAGTCATCCGTAAATCTTGATTGTTCGCAGTCCTGCGGATATTTTTTGCTTATGCACGCGGGTTTCTTCCCGTCGGGCAAAGGGACTGATACCATCCGAGCAGGAAGGAGTCACCGCAGCAATGCATTCGCTCCGCGGTTTTGCAAAACAAAAGACAAAACCGGGAGCGATATGCTGCCACACGGCTAAACAGTATTTATTTCAACTGTCTGCCCGGGCGGCAGCATATCAGAAAACCAGATTTTGTCTTAAGCCTCAGTCAGCCGCTTCAGACGGCAGTCTGTAATGACAATGTGGTGTCAGGCCCTCAGCAGCCCTTAGGAGAGGCTGCAGACCGATAAGTGATAAAAAGTATACCAAGCTGCTTTTCTGCGGCAGAATGGTCCAGGAACGGCAGACGGACCGGCACCTGACAAATCGGTTTACTTCTTCCAGTCAACCTTGGCATTGCCTGCCTCGTCGTAGACCACAGCGTCCTTGACCATATTGAATTCATTGATATCGTCCAGATAGGCCTTTATGGAAGGATAGGTGGGCTTGTAGCTGGCAAGGATGTCCTTGGCAGCGGCAGCGTCCTTTTCAAGCAGCTTTTCCATAACAAAGAGCTGACCCTTGATGGAGTTCATGCACATCCTTTCGGGATCGGTCATGTTGAAGTCGATGCCGTGGAAGACTCCGGAAGCGCCGTTGGCATCGAACTGTATGCCGGGCATTACCATGGTGACATCGCCGAAGTCGGAGGAACCGGTGGACCATTCTTCATAGTCGAACTTAACCCTGTCCTTGCCGACCAGCTCTGCGCAGCAATCCTCGACCAGCTTCATGAACTTGGGATCGTGAATCTCAGGGGAGTATCCCGGTCTGTCAACAAGCTCAACTCCGCAGCCCATGGCCAGGGCAGCGCCTGTCAGAGCTCTGTTGAACTTCTGGTTTTCCCTCTTGATGGCTTCGTTTGTCTTTCCTCTTACATATGATTCGATCTTCATCTCGTCGGGGATGATGTTTACGGCGCAGTTGACGCCCATCATGATGGGATGGAAGCGTATGGTGTCCTTCTCCTGCAGGGTCTCTCTCAGGTCGTTGCAGGCCTGCAGACCCAGCATGG
>JAZRXE010000027.1:0-11257 GCA_045600065.1 Anaerovoracaceae bacterium | reverse complement strand
AGAATGTCGATAGCCGCATAGATCAGGAAATCACTGATTCCATGGGGTAGGGGTTTTATGCCCTTTTACGAAAAAGCAAGCATCTTTCAGCTACAAAAAGAGAGCGTGTGAAAAACGAAAACTCATTTTTCACACGCCCTTCTTGTGTTTTTAAGTCATGAGGCTGTGATTTTAATCCCGGTTTTTAATCATAGTATGTGATGCGGGAAGACGGAGCGATGCCGCCGTCAGGCATCAGTTTAGCAAGGGCAATGAGTCTATGCCTTCTGCTTTGCTTCCCACTCGTCCATCAGACGCAGGGCCGCGGCGGTATAGAGCTTGACTCCCGTGGGCAGATCCTTCTCCTGGATATCGTAGGAGGTGGAGTGGCCGGGGCCGCCCACATCGGTGCACAGGCTGATGTAGCAGGACTGTCCGCCGTGCTCCATCACCCGCTGGGCCATGTAGGCATAGTCGTCGGAGGTGGCGGTGTAATCGGGGTCATCCACGCTGTAGCCCAGATCGCGGATCAGCTTGACCATCCAGTCTGAGAACTCAGGTGTATCGGTCATGACGCAGGGCGTGGCGCCCATGAGCTTGATCTCGGCTGTGCAGCCGTGCATGGCAGCAGCTCCGTGAATGATGCGCTCAGCATAGGGATACATAAAGTCCAGCGCCTCCTGGGTGAGGCCGCGGAGCTCCATGACCATCTTGACCCGGTCGCAGACCACGTTGCGTCCGGTTCCGGCGATGACCTGGCCCACATTGATGCGGGAGTCGCCCACCGATACTCTGGGAATGCCGTAAATCCCCTGAACTATTGCAGCCATGGCCAGCATGGCGTTGGCTCCGTTCTCGGGAGAAGCGGCGTGGCAGGCCTTGCCTGTCAAAAAGACGTCAAGCTTGGCGTTGGCCATGCAGCGCTTGTTGGAGATATTAAAGTGGTTCTCAGGATGCTTGCGGCTGCGATCCCACATATGGATGGCCATCATGTAGTCGATGTCATCGAAGAAGCCGGTGTTGATCATGCCGCGGGCACCGCGAACACCCTCTTCGCCAGGCTGGAATACGATCTTGATCTTGCCTATCATCTTTTCTTTCAGCTGCATAAAGGTCTCGGCAGTTGCCATGCCTATGGTGGCATGACCATCGTGACCGCAGGCGTGCATCTCGCCGGGATTGATCGAAGCGAAGCCCTCTCTGGCTGGACGATGGCCCTCGTCCTGACGCTCCATTACTCCCAGAGCGTCGATGTCCACTCGGTAGCCCACGGTGGGACCGGGCTTGCCGCTGTCTATCGTTACCATGATGCCGGTAAAGCCGTCCTTGAATTTCTCGGCGTAAGGCATGATAGCGCCCTGATCCAGAGCTCTCTGATATATCATATCCAGCTCTTCCTGGTCGGGCAGGCCCATGCGCTCTTCTGCTATGAAGCACTCTCTGCCCATCTTGATATCCGTAACGCCCAGCTTTATCAGATAATCTGCGATTATCGAGCAGGTGCGCACCTCGTGCCATGCGCTCTCTGCATGCTTATGGAAGTCCTGACGGTTGATCCTCATCCACTCTGCCTTGCTGTCTATAAAGGCTGCTGCTTCTTTATAAATGTCCTGATACATATCTGCACCTCTTTTGTTCTGTGATCCGATGCCGGCAAGCCGGTCTACTGTCTGCAAATCATTATACACTTGCAATTATTATAAGTATAGTAAATTTATTATAATAATCCGCCGCGTACTATATACTTATTCAAATAGTGAACACAGGGAAGCACAAGGGGACGGTTCTTCTGTGCTCTTGTAAAACCCTTTGGACACAAGGGGACGGTTCTTCTGTGCTCTTGTAAAACCGTCCGTTTGTTTTTATTTTATGTTTTTGAACACAAGAGAACCGTCCCCTTGTGCTCCTGTCGGGCGCACCACGAAAAAGAGGCCCTGTGCAGGGCCTCTTTAAAGCATCAGTATTCTATTTGCTACTTAGCGGGGATAGCAAGAACCTGTCCGGGGAAGATCAGGTTTACATTCTTGATGATGTCCTTGTTGACTTCGTAGACATCTTTCCACAGGGAGCTGTCGCCGAGAGTCTTCTTTGCGATCTTCCACAGGCAATCACCGCTTACTACGGTGTAGGTCTCGCCGGATGCAGCGGGCTCGGTGACCTCGGGTTCGGTAGCTACAGGCTCGGTAACTTCGGGCTCAGTTGCTTCGGGAGGCAGTACGGGAACGATAACGGGATCGTTGACAATGGTGATCCTGCCCTGAGCAGCTGCATACTGTTCGCCTACTTCGCCGCCCAGAAAATCAACGATGTAGTTGATCAGAACCTGGTTGTCGATAACGGTCTCATCAGCCAGCAGATTGATCTTGTCGGTGCCGAACATGGTGTAGCCGTCGCCGCAGGACTTGAGCATGTAGTTGTGAGAAGCCAGCTTGTAGGTCTTAGCGGGGTCGATGGGTTCGCCGCCTACGCATACGTCGAAGACTCTGCGCTCACCGGAAACCTCTACGAACTCGCTCTGGTCGTTCAGAACGACGCTGGAGGGAACTGCAGTATTAACAGAATAGGTAAGGCCGGCAACCTGCAGGAAGCCGCCCAGTTCTCCGGGAAGTGCAGAGGAACCAAGTTCCAGAGCATCCAGGATCTGCTGTCCGCTTACTTCTGCAAGGCATGCAACATTGCCGAAGGGATGTACGGATACGATCTGTCCGAAGGTGATGTCGCCTGCGGGGATGTCTGCACGAACGCCGCCGCCGTTTACGAATGCAACGTCAGCGCCCATTACGTTCAGATAAGCGTCAGCGCACAGGTCGCCCAGGTTGGTCTCCTTGGAACGGACTGCTCTGCTTCCGTCTTCGTTCTTGGTGGTCAGGTCAACAGAGGTCTTAGCCACAACGGTATTCTGCAGATCGTCGAACTTTGCGGTAACGCCTGCGATGAATTCTGTGGCTGCAGCATCAGCTTCAACAGTTTCCAGACTGATGAGTTCGGATTCGATAGTACCGTCAGCCTTGATGGTGAGCTTGCCTACATTTGCCAGCTTGGTGCCGGTCTGCTGTGCAGTAGCGGCCTCGCCGTCCTTCAGTGCATATTCTGCGCTGTACTCGGAATGAGAGTGTCCGTCGATGAAAGCATCGATTCCGGTGCAGTTGCTGATCACATCAGTAACTCTCCAGGGAGCGGACTCCTCGTCGATTCCCAGATGACCTACGCAGATAACGTAGTCAGCCTCAGCGGAAGCTGCGTCAACAGCCTTCTGAACTGCTGCATACAGATCCTGGCCGTTGTTTCCTTCGCAGAAACCGTAGATGTATTTACCTGCTTCATCCTGGAAGAAGGTCGGGGTGGACTTGACAAGAGTTTCGGGGGTGGATACACCTACGAAAGCGATCTTGGTGCCCTTGACTTCGAGAACCTTATAGGCATCGAATACGGGCTCGCCGGTTCTCAGATCGACGAAGTTGCAGCTTACATAGGGGAACTCAGCCAGTTCCATGATCTTCTTCAGCTGGGGAATGCCATAATCGAATTCATGGTTGCCCAGACCTGCAAGGTCATAGCCCAGATAGTTCATGATATCGGTGATATATTCGCCCTTGGAAAGGGTACCGATAACATCGCCCTGAATGGCGTCGCCATTGTCGATGAGAAGGTCAGCATCCTTAGCCAGGGTAGCAACCTTGTCATAAGGCAGATATCCGCAGTGTACATCGTTGGTGTGGAGAATAACGATGTCCTCGGATGCGGCTGCAGTGGGAGCAGGTGCGATCAGGATATCGGTCGTTTCGCCGTCAGCGAAGCAGAAACCGAAGCTGGTGAGCACCAGAGCCAGAGCAAGCACGAGAGAAAGTAATGTTCTTTTCATTCTTTTGCTCCTTGTAAAAAACAGCATTAAAACAACAGACTTATGTCTTTCTGCATTATAACAAATACGCCTTCCCAATAAAAGAGAAGGCGTGAAAATAATTAAGATTTATTCATATAAATTTCGCGCTCGAAGGCTGCGCAAGACAGGCTCATTCGTGAGCTGACAGTATGGTCTTTATGAATTCCCTGGAGCGTGCCTCTCTGGGATTGCTGAAGAATTCGTCCGACGGTCCGGATTCTATAACATAACCGTCTGCCAGGAAAAGCACCTTGCTTGAAACATTCTTCGCAAAATTCATCTCGTGGGTCACCACCAGCATGGTCATGCCGGATTCGGCAAGATCCTTCATTACTGCAAGCACCTCGCCTATAAGCTCCGGATCCAGGGCGCTGGTTGGCTCGTCGAAATAGATAATCTCCGGATCGGAAGCCAAAGCCCTCGCAATGGCCACACGCTGCTGCTGCCCGCCGGAAAGCTGGCTGGGGTAGCGATCCCTGAAGTCCGCCATGCCCACCTTTTCAAGACAGCTCAGAGCCTTGGCCTGGGCGCTTGCCTTGTCCATTTTCCTTGCAACGATAAGGCCCTCGGTCACGTTCTGCAGCACAGTCTTGTTGAGGAAGAGATTGAAGCTCTGAAATACAAAGGCAGTCTTTTTTCTTATAGCTGCAATATCCTTCCTGGATATAGTATGCATATCGTAGGTGGTTCCGTCTAAGGTAAGGGTGCCCTCGTCTGCTCTTTCAAGAAAATTGATGCAGCGCAGGAAGGTCGTCTTGCCGGAGCCGCTGGGGCCAAGAATGGCCACCACATCGCCCTTCTCCACATCCAGATCCATGCCCTTCAGCACCTGATGATCCCCGAAGGCTTTTTTTATTCCGCTTATCTGAAGAAGCATTATTTCTGTCCTCCGTAGCTGCTGAGTCTCTTTTCGCCCCAATGCTGTATCATGGTCAGTATGGTGCAGAACATAAGGTATATAAGGGCGACCTCTGTATAAAGACCCAGAGATTCATAGTAACGTCCGTTGATGACCTGAGCCTCCCTGAACATTTCCGTAACGGTTATGGTCGCCGCCATGGAGGTTCCCTTGAGCATGGAGATCAGCGAATTCATCAGAGACGGGAAGGCAATGCGGAAGGCCTGAGGTATCACTATGCTGCGCATTATCTGCAGATAGTTCATGCCTACGCAATAGCCTGCCTCCAGCTGCCCCTGGGGGACTGCCTCCAGCGCCGCTCTGACACTTTCTGCCATGTAGGCGGCTTCATTGAAGGCAAATACAAATACTGCAACAGGATAGGCCTTTAAGGTGATTCCTATGCTGGGAAGACCGTAAAACACCAGATAAAGCTGTACAAGCAAGGGCGTTCCTCTTACCACCCAGATGTAGAAGCGGCACAGCTGCCGCAGCAGCTTTACATCTGCGTACTGAATCATTGCCACTACCAGGGATATCAGCAGCGCCAGCGCAAATGACAAAACGGTGAGAGGGATGGACACCCTCACACCGTAAGCCAGTAATTTCGGGAATGATGTGATTAAGATATTTATCAGACGTTCTGACATTTTCTATTCGTTTCTGGTCTGGTCTATTCCGAAGTACTTGACGGAAAGCTCGGCGAGAGTTCCGTCTTCTCTCATTTCTTCAAGGCAGCGGTTGATCTCGTCCAGCAGGGTCTGGGACTCCTCGCTCTTGCGAACGGGAATGCAGACGATTTCGGGATCGGTTTCTGCGATGATCTTGATGTTGGCATCGGGATGCTCTCTCAGATAATCGTTGATGGATACCTTTGCGTTGAGGGTGGCATCGATGCGGTTGTTAATTAAAAGCTCCAGGGTTTCCAGCAGGGAATCTACGGGTGTGTTGGTGGCGCCGAAGCCTTCAGCCTTCTGGGCATAGGTGCTGGAAGCGGTGTTGGCAGTGGTCTTGCCTGCCAGATCCTCGAAGCTTGTAATATCCGTATTGTCTCCGTTGACTACCAGAACGGTGCTGATGTAGGCATAGGGAGTGGAGAAATTGTACTTTTCCGCTCTGTCCGGGGTGTTGCCTACGCCGTTGCAGGCCAGGTCGAATCTTCCGGAATCAACGCCGGCAAGGATGGAATCCCATCCGGTCTCAACAAACTGTGCCTCTACGCCGAGCTTTTCGGCGATGGCCTTGCCTATCTCAACGTCGTAGCCTACGAGCTCGTCGTTTTCATCGTGATAGGTCCAGGGAGACCAGGCTCCTTCGGTTGCAATAGTAATATATCCGCGATCCTTGATAGTTTCAAGAAGATCTGCGGAGGTCTGAGGTTCTTCCTCTTTCTTCTCGCCGCAGGCGGCAAGGCTTAAGAGCATGCAGAGGACCATCAGAATGGATAAGAATCTTTTCATTTTTACCTCCGTAAAAAACTAAACAAAACGGCAGGCCCCAAAGGGCTCATATAGATAACAATCTATCTGCTACATTAATATTAGCATACCTGTCAAGTGGCTGAAAACACTATTTTATGACCGAGGATGCATAAAAGTCTGCATAAACTATAATTATGCGCATAGTGTACATATTTGTGTATAAAAGCCCGGCGAAAAGCGTCTGCCCGGCGATCATTTTCTTTGAAATATTGTGTCTATTATATCAATTTAACAATACACTTATTCATACAAAACTATACAAACAATCTAATATTTATTCAAGATTTTCATTGACAATCGCGGTCAACAATGAGAGAATATCAACATTAGTTTTCAAAACGGAATAAGCCGTTTTGACGCAATTATTTTTTATTTAAAAGGAGTCAAAAGAGAATGGTTGCATTTTTTGAAGGAATGGGAATAACATTCTGGAGCCCTCTCGTTTGCTTCTGCGCGTGTATGCTCGTATACGTACTCGGTGAATGGCTGTCCCGCTTGACCAACGGTTCGGTTTCTTCCCTGATGTTCTCGAGTATCATCTTCTTGCTTTGTTTCTGGGCAGGCATCTTCCCCGCCGACATCACTACAAAGACAGGCATGGTTGCAGTAGCAAACAACTTTATTACTGCACTGCTGATTACCAACCTGGGCACGTTGATCGATCTGGAAGACATGCTCAGTGAGTGGAAAACAGTAGCTGTTGCCCTTGCAGGTATCTGCGGAATCGCCGTGATTTCCTTTACAGTAGGAAGCTGGATCTTCGGACGCGATTACGCACTGATGGCAGCACCCCCCATTTCCGGCGGTACCATCGCAGGCATTCTGTGCCAGGCAGCCGCCAACGACGCAGGCAGACCCGAGCTGGCAGCCTACGTTGTACTGGTTCTGGCCATGCAGAAGTTCTTCGGTATGCCCGTTGCCACCATCGGTCTCAAGAAGGTCCTGAACGGAAAGCTGGCTGCAGGTGAGTTCGATCACGAAGCAGACAAGACCAACAGAGTCCAGCTTCCCAGCATGAGACTTTTAAAGCCCACCCGCAAGGAAGCCAATACTTCCAACATGTATTTCTTTAAGCTGGCTGCCGTTGCAGTTGTCGGAAGCTTTGTCGGTCAGATGACCAAGATTCCCGGCTCCAACCCCGTCAACTACTACCTGAACCCCAACATCGCTTACCTGATCTTCGGTCTGATCTTCACCAGGATCGGCTTCCTGGACAAGCAGTCCCTGCAGAAGTCCGGCGGCTACGGCATGGCTATGATGGGTCTGATGCTGATGCTCCCCGGTTCCCTGGCCAATGTTACCCCCAGCGGTCTGCTGGAAATGCTGGTACCTCTGGTCGGAATGCTGGGTATGTGCACCGTAGGTATCTGCGCACTGGCAGTTATCACCGGTAAACTCGTAGGCTATGATCCCTGGATCTCCGCTGCCATCGCATGCACCTGCATGTTCGGCTATCCCGGAACCGAGATACTTTCCAACGAGGTAGTAAACTCCCTGGATTGCACCGATGAGCAGAGACAGAGAGCCCTGGAGTTCGTAATGCCGAAGATGATCGTAGGCGGATTCACTACCGTAACTGTAGCATCCGTTGTATTCGCAGGCATTATCTGCCCCATGATCTTCGCATAATACATAAGCACGATTCAAAAAGAGAAGGCCCCGGCCTTCTCTTTTTTGCTTGGGACACAAGGGGACGGTTCTTGTGTGTTACACAGAGCACAAGGGGACGGGTCTTGTGTGTACTAAAATTGAATACCTACGCAAAAGTACACACAAGAACCGTCCCTCTGTAATTAACACACAAGAACCGTCCCCTTGTGTCCCCTGTGTCCTGTGTCCTATCAGCGGTTGGAGGTCTTAAGCACCTTCAGGATATCCGCGTCCGCGGGGCAGAACTCGTAATCATCGATCTCTGATGTGAGTATCCATTTCAGATCGTTGTGCTCCAGAAGTTTGGGCTCGCCCTCGGCTATGCTGCAGTTGAACAGGGTCAGATGTATGCTGATATCCGGATACACGTGATCAACTTCCATAAAAATTTCCTCCGGTACCACAAGAATATCAAGTTCCTCGCGGCACTCGCGTATCAGGGCCTGCTGAAGGCTCTCTCCGGGCTCCGTCTTGCCTCCGACGAATTCCCACATAAGCCCACGCGCCTTGTTTGCCGGACGCTGGCAGATCATAAATCTGTCGCCCCTCCAAATGAGGGCCGCTACTACATCTCGCATCTATTCCTCCCCGCCCTTTTCGGGCAGCATCTTCAGCAGATCTCCGGCCCAGTCCACAGGATTCAGGCTGTAAACCTCCACCTTGCAGCTGTGCCTTACGGTCAGATCTCCGATTTTTACAAAAAAGCTGACACGGGTCTCTCCGGGTGTTACCGCAGTCACCATGCCGGTATCGTCAACAGAAGCCACGGAAGCATCCTCTGACTGCCAGCCGAAGGAGCCCTCCGGGCATTGAACAGCCTCGCGCCCGCCCTCTGCCAGCTTTATCAGATTGCTGATATTCCTGTAATTCGAATAATACACAAGCCGGATCTCGGAATCACGGGGATACCACTCGGCTTCCAGAAAATCTCCGGAGCCATCGATCTCCACGCTTTTGACAGATCCGTTCACATACATGGAAAAGAGCTTGTACTCGGCGCTGATGCTGATATTCTCAAAGCCTGCTTCGGAAAGCTCTCCGGCCAGCTGCTCAAAGGATCTGCCCCGCATGGATTCCGAACCGGCGGGAAGCTGAGCCTTGCCCAGATGAGAAATCGCCGGAGCGATAACCAAAACAACGCACAATATCGCAGCCAGTACGCCAAAGGCCCTGATACCGCGCTTTGCAAGCGCCGGATTGGCGGTTTTAAAGGCATCTGTTCCGAAGCTCATAAGCAGGTAGACACTGCCTGTCATATAGATCAGCAGCGCAGCCAGGGTCCACAGGTCTGTGTCAAAGAAGAGCAGATCCAGGCTGAATGATTTCAGGCCGGAAAACAGCTCTGTAAGAAAGCTCTGCCTGCCTGCGTGTACAAAAAGATCAAGGGCTTTGAACCTTCCTGCGGCAAGCACGGAGGCGTTGACAATAAAGGCGAGCAGATAAAAGTAATTGACTGTATGCAGCCTGGCAGGGTCCGAAAAAACCCCCGAAGACTGAGCGGCAGCCCCACAGGCGATAAGCACCCCGGCAAGCAGCATCTGTGCTCCGCAGAGCACCACACCGTAAGATGAAAGGTTGAGTATCTGGGTTTTGAGCACCAGAAAACACTTGAGCATTATAAACACGCCAAGCTTAAAGCCCAGTCCGTAAAGCCAGTTGAGGGAATCGGGCAGCGGAGCCCTGACCGCAGCAAGCTTTCCGGCAGATATAAGTCTTTTTTCTTTGTCCTTTTCCATGATGCTATTTTACCACCTGACGGGATCCGATAAAAGAGCGATCTGCTGCGCAGCACAAAGATGGGCTTATTCTGCAGCCGGGGCTACAACACCAGGAATGTGTATTTCTCCACACTGTAAAGAGGTATAAAGGGGATAAGAATAGGCACGGTTTGTACATAGCTCCGGTACTCCGGGTCCGTACCGTAGTTTTTGTTCTGACGGACCTCCAGCCTTCGGGCTCCGCTGAACATCACAAATACGATCCCGATATAGCCGCACAGAGCCGTTATCCACTGGGCCGCGCCCTGCAGGGAGCCTGCACCGCAGACCAGCACTCCTGTCCACAGTATCAGCTCGCCCAGATAATTGGGGCAGCGGACAAAGCTGAACAGCCCCTTGTCGCAGAATCTGCGGGGGTTGAGCTTTTTCTGCCGGTTCTTGCTCAGATCCGACAGCGATTCCAGTGTGATACCGCCTATCATCAGCACGGTGCCTGCCGCAAAGCTTGCATCTGCGGCTGTGTTTCCGTTAAGAAAGCGGCAGTAGATCGGAGAGATCATGCAGACATAGAGCAGTCCGCAAAACAGCCAGAGCAGCAGCTTAAGACCAAGCCCCATACCCGAGCCGTCCTTGATCTCCGTGACCATATGCTTCTGATAGCTGGCGCTTTTCAGCTCTCTGTACAGCAGATAGCCGCTGAGCCGAAGACCGTAGAGAATGAATATGGTACAGGATATTATCACTGCGGGGCTGAGACTGTCTCTAAACAGCCAGAGCATGGCCGCTCCCTGTCCGGAAATCGCTGCGCCGTAGCCTATGGATATAAAGTAGACATATTTGTAAAAGCCGCTGATACAGCAAAGCATGGCAGCGGCAAATAGAATCGACAGTCCGTAAGTAAAAGTCATAAGTCCTCCCTGTTTTCGGGTACAAGCAATAGTTTTTATGCTTTATAATAACATATAATTTGTTATATTCTCACAAATGTTATAGCATCTTTGCTGAAATTTGATAGCGTATCGTACCAATACCGCAGATCTGCAGGCAGCATTGTGTTTTGATCTCTTCTGCCGGAAAAATGGCTATGCCCAGGCCCACTGCATTCCGGACATCAAAAAAGCTGCCCGAAAGCTATGCTTCCTTGCAGCTTTAAACACTTATCACTTGTCTTTGTCTTCATCGGCCTTTCGCTTTCTGAGTACCAGTAATAGTATCAGCAGAAAAGCGCTGAAGCCCAGAAGGCCCATGTACAGGCCCAGAGGGGTCTCGTCTCCGGTGCGGGGGCCGAAGGGATCGTTCTCTTCGCCGCCACCTTCTCCTTCTCCGCCGCTGCCGATGCCCGGATCTGTACCGGGATCGGTTCCGGGGTCTGTACCCGGATCGGTTCCCGGGTCTGTGCCGGGATCGGTGCCCGGATCAGGGTCTGTGCCGGGGCCGGGCCCGTCAGGATCATCTCCGCCGGGATCGGGCTCCACGGGGTCATCCATGATCTCCACAAGAAATTCCCAATCTATATAAGCTGCCTTTTCGGCGAACTCATTGCCCAGAGTGATAGGTATCTCCAGCCTGAGATCCAGCTGAAAGCCTGCTCCCGGTTCAAGGGTCTGCAGATAAGTCCAGTCGGAAAGCTGGGCGGTCTGATCCGCCG
>JAZRXE010000026.1:0-5743 GCA_045600065.1 Anaerovoracaceae bacterium | reverse complement strand
CATGGAGAGCACGGGAACGCCGCTGTCCACCACGTTCATGCAGTACTTGGCCATGATGTAGGCTATGGTGCCGCCTCCGCCCACGTCTACCTTGCCCAGCTCGCAGAACTGGTAGGAGATGTCGGAGGAATCCATTATGCCGCGTATCTTGGCAATGTATTCGGCGTTGGCGTCGTTGCTGCCGCTCTTGCCGCGGGAGCCTGTAAACTTGTTGAAGCTCATGCCGTGGCCCAGGAAGGCTGCGGACTTGCGCTCGAAGGCTTCGGCGTACAGAGGATCGAAGGCCGCGCTTACGTCGGAGCTGAGCATAAAGGAATTGGCAAGCACGGTATTTGCTCCGGTATAGGCGTCCAGGCCCTGGTTCTGAGCTATCTTGGCGATGGCATTCTCAAAGAACATGGAGCTCATTCCGGTCGCGCCCACTGAGCCTATCTCTTCTTTGTCTACTATAAGGCAGCAGGAGGTACGCTCCAGGGGAGCAGCCTCATCCAGCATGGCCAGGGCGGAGGTGTAGGCGCAGATGCGGTCGTCCTGGCCGTAGGCGAGTATCATGCTGCGGTCAAAGCCCATATCCCTTGCCTTGCCTGCGGGCACGATCTCCAGCTCGGAGCTGAGGAAATCAGCCTCTTCAAAGCCGTATTTTTCTTTGATTATGCTAAGGACGTTGGCCTTTACTGCTTCCTTCTGATCCTCGGCCAGCTTGCTCTTTTCCAGAGGTCTGTTGCCGATGAGTATATCCAGGCCCTCGCCGCTGATGACCTTGGCCGCATTCTGCTCCAGCTGCGCGCCGGACAGATGGACCAGCAGATCCGTGATCACGAACACGGGATCGTTCTCGTCTTCACCTATGCAGATGTTCAGGACCTCTCCGTTTGTCAGGGCCACCACGCCGTGTATCGCCAGGGGCTGAGCCACCCACTGATACTTCTTGATGCCGCCGTAGTAGTGAGTGTCCATATATGCAAGCTCGCTGTTTTCGTAAAGGGGATTGCCCTTCACATCCATTCTGGGGCTGTCTATGTGTGCGCCCAGGATGTTCATACCCTGCTCGAAGGGCCTTTTGCCAAGCTGCAGAAGCATCAGTGTCTTATTCATACAGACCGCATATACCTTGTCTCCGGGCTGCAGTCTGCCCTCTGCCAGTGCGGTGTCAAGCTGCGTGTAGCCTGCTTTTTTTGCCATGGAAACGGTTTCGGAAACGCATTTGCGCTCGGTCTTGCCGCCGTCCAGATAGGCCTTGTAGCCTGCGCAGACTTCCTCGAGCCATGCCAGGTCTTTTTCTTCATATTTTATCCATGCAGATTTGTTTTCCATAATGATCTTCCTTTCTTTTTTTCTTTAATTATACACGATGTTCCTCCGGGTATGAACAGCTTAGCACCGCAATGTTTACGGAATTTCGGGTGTCCGGATACGCAAATGGCCGGGGGAGTGTATAATACAATTGCAGTCCGGGCATATCTGAACACCTGATAGCCCGGATCAGTACCTGCCATTTTTGCGGGATACCGGAATTCTTTCCGGAGAAAGGAAGTATCCTCAAAGCCTGTAAACACGGCTGAACGGATCATGCTTTAGCAAATGAAAAAAAGACTTGCCGCATTGATGCTGGCCGCCGCGCTGCTGCTGTGCTCTCTGCCCGTATACGCCCAGACTCAGACCGGGGGCCTTACTACGCGCATCGTTTTTACACACGATATTCATTCGTTCATCGATAAAGCACCTAAGCTTAATACTGTTTTGAGTGCCGAAAGGGCAGCTTCCGCAGACGGAAGCCTGGTGTATCTGGACGGCGGGGATTTTTCCCAGGGGACCCTTTACCAGACCGGTTACGAAGACAGGGCGCTTGAGCTGGGCATGCTGGCAGCTCTTGGCTGCAGGGCTGCTTGCATAGGTAATCACGAATGGGATCACGCAGGCAGGGGCTTTGCCGCCATGCTTGGGTCTGCCATGAAGTATTACAGCCAGCTTCCGCCTCTGCTCTGTGCGAATCTGGATTTTTCCGGGGATCTGAGCCCCGAGCAGCAGACTGTCCGGTCGGCTATGGAAGAGTATAACAGCCTTGCCGGCGCCGAAGGGACCTCGTATACTGTAATAGAAGCCGAAAACGGCATGCGTCTGGGTCTGTTCGGGCTTTCCGGCGAAAGCTCCATAGAGGATTCTCCCACCTCGGGAATGAAGTGGACGGATCAGGCAGAGGCAGCAAAGAAGGCTGTCTCGGCGCTTTCGGGACGCTGCGATGTTATAATCGCCCTGTCTCACAGCGGCAGCGACGGAAATGGTCAGGGAGAGGACGCGGAGCTTGCAAAGGCAGTACCCGGGATAGATATGATACTTTCCGGGCATACCCACAGCGTTTATACGCAGCCGTGTATGGTCGGCGATACACTGATAGCCTCCGCGGGCTGCTATTTGTCAGCCGCAGGCTGCGTGGATGTAAGCGTAGCTCCCGATGGGAGTGTAAGCTTTTCCGGCTACAGGATCATCCCTCTGGATGACGGCGTTGCAGACGATGCGGATATCAAGGCTCTGCTGGAGGATTACAACAGCTTCATAGACGGCAGCTATCTGGCGCCCTACAGGCTCAGGGCCGATCAGCTGCTTGCCCACTGCGGCTTCGATTTCATGTCCCTTGACGATATGTATGCCAGCCATCAGGAATACCCATTGGGCAATCTGATAGCGGATTCCTATCTTTACGAGGCACGCAAAAACGGCATTGACGATATAGATGTTGCTCTGGTGGGTCTGGGCACCATCAGAGGATCCTTTACCGAGGGCGATATAAGCGTCTCCGACGCCTTTGAAATATGCTCCCTGGGCGCAGGTGAGGACGGCTCCGCCGGACATCCTCTGCTTACCGCATATATCACAGGCCGGGAGCTTAAGCTGCTAACAGAGCTGGACGCTTCCCTGGGGCCCATGGTAAGCTCCATAAAAATGAGCTATTCAGGTCTGGAATACAGCTTCAACACAAAGCGCATGCTGCTTGACCGGGTAACTGAGCTTCATCTTGTCCGTGCAGACGGAAGCATGGAGGATATAGAGGACGGCAGGCTTTACAAGGTCTGCTGCAATATGTACGCTGCCAATATGCTGGGCATGCTCAACGGACTTACAAAGGGCATACTGTCCATAGTTCCCAAATACGCGGACGGAAGCCCTGTGCAGGATTTTTACAGCTGTGCTCTGAGCGATCTTGAAGGCCGGGAGCTGAAGGAATGGTTCGCCTTCGCAGACTACCTCTCCTCTTTTGACAAGGGAGAAGGGGAACTTCCGGAAATACCCGAAATGTATAAGGACGCGGCAGGCAGAAAGGTAAAGTATGCTGAGGGCGGACTTGCGATCATAGCTCATCCCGGGGCTGCAACTCTGCTGGCGGCAGGGGCTGCGCTGCTGATATTGCTGCTGCTGACTGTGTCGGTAAAGCTTGTAAAAAAGCATACTGGCAAAAAAGCTGATAAATAAAGGAGGCGGAACTTATGAACGATATTCAGATGAAGGATCTGATGGCTCTGGCGCTTTCCTCCAGAGAAAAGGCCTATGCTCCCTACAGCCATTTTAAGGTGGGCGCGGCTCTGCTCGGAAAAGACGGGCGTATGTTCGGAGGCTGCAACGTTGAAAATGCCAGCTTCGGGGCGACCCAGTGCGCTGAGCGCACAGCCTACGGCAAGGCCGTCAGCGAGGGCTGCATGCAGTTTGACGCCATTGCGATCTGCGGGGGAGAGGAGGGCTCAGAGCTGAGAGATCAGTGTCCCCCCTGCGGTATTTGCAGGCAGTTTATGGCGGAATTCGGAGATGAGGATTTTAAGGTGATACTGTTTAAAGACGAAAACAATTATCACATTTATTCCCTGGATCAGGTAATGCCCCTGATATTCAACCTTTAGAAAGGCGGACAAAATGGAAGTAAAAGACATACTCGCAAAATGCGATCACACGCTGCTTGCACAGGACTGCACCTGGGATCAGATAAAGGTCATCTGCGATGACGGAATAAAGTATTCCACCGCCTCGGTATGCATACCTCCGGGCTTTGTGAAAAGGGCAAAGGAATATGTCGGTGACAAGCTGGCGATATGCACTGTAATAGGCTTTCCCAACGGCTACAGTACCACCGGGGTAAAGGCCTTCGAGACAGAACGCGCCCTTGAGGAGGGAGCGGACGAGATCGATATGGTCATCAATATCGGCGCGCTTAAAGAGGGCAACACTCAGTATGTACTGGAAGAGATAAAGACCCTGAAGGCCATATGCGCAGACAAGATACTGAAGGTCATCATCGAGGCCTGCCTGCTTACAGAGGAAGAAAAGCTTACTATGTGCAGACTTGTCACAGAGGCCGGAGCGGACTATATCAAGACCTCCACGGGATTTTCCAGCGGGGGTGCCACCAAAGAGGATGTGGCTCTTCTTAAGGCGAACGTGGGGCCCGGAGTAAAGGTCAAGGCAGCCGGAGGTATTTCCAGCCTGGAGGATGCAGCCGATTTTATTGCCCTGGGCGCAGACAGACTCGGCACCAGCAGAATAGTCAGGATCGCGAAATCTATGGAGTAAAAATACAAAACTTTACACAAATATTTCATAAACTTTAATTCAGCATTGTCACTCTGCATAAGGGGTGATATAATAACTGAAGTTATTTTCGTTCAAGTCGCTTAGATTTGTTTTAATGAGGAGATATCAAATGAAGAAATTACTTTCCATTCTTCTGGTTCTCGCAATGGTGCTCTCCATGGCAGCTTGCGGAGAAAAGAAGGAAGACCCCGCTCCCGCTGTAGGCAACGAGCCTACAGTGTATGAGAATGCTGACGACATCGAAGACAGCATGACCTCTGAAGACGGCACCTACGAAGTAGCATTCGTAACTGACGTAGGCCAGCTGAAGGACCAGTCCTTCAACCAGGGAACCTATGACGGCGTCAAGCTCTATGCAGCCAACAACGGCCTCAGCTACAAGTACTATCAGCCCGCTAACGGCGATCAGGCAACTGACGACGACCGTTACGACGCCATGAAGGCAGCAGCTGAAGGCGGCGCAAAGGTCATCGTTTGCGCAGGCTTCATGCAGGGCACCGCTCTGGAAAAGGCAGCCAAGGAATTCCCCGAAGTAAACTTTGTATTCATCGACGGCTGGAGCCTCGGACTTGACAACGTTGCAGGCATCGTATTCCGCGAAGAGCAGTGCGGTTACTTTGCAGGCTATGCAGTTGTTAAGGAAGGCTTCGAAAAGCTCGGATTCTGCGGCGGCGGCGGCGGAACAAATCCCGCATGCTGCAGATACGGCTACGGATTTGCTCAGGGTGCTGAAGCAGCAGCCAAGGAAATGGGCAAGACCGTCGAGCTGAACTACAGCTGGCAGTATGGCGCATCCTTCAGCGCTTCCGCCGAACTCCAGGCAATGGTCGAGGGTTGGTATCAGAACGGCACCGAAGTCATCTTCGCCTGCGGCGGTTCCATGTTCAACTCCATCGTAGCAGCTGCATCTGCCAATGACGCATATGTAGTAGGCGTAGACTCCGACCAGAGCTTCCTGTCCGAAACTGTTATCACCTCCGCTCTGAAGGGCGTAGGCGAAGCAGCAGCCTGGGCTATCGCAAAGTCCTATGACGGAAGCTTTGCAGAGATCGCCGGCGCTAACAGCGCTAACCTGGGTGCCTCAGACGGTGCTACCGGACTGCCCACCGCAACCTGGAGCATGCAGCAGTACACTGTAGACCAGTATGAAGCTCAGCTGGAGGTC
>JAZRXE010000025.1:0-13058 GCA_045600065.1 Anaerovoracaceae bacterium | reverse complement strand
GTGACCCCTTCCTTTTCGATGCGAGGCAGGCCCCAAACAGAGGGATCCTGGTTCCAGGTCATGATCATCTCATAATTGTCGGCATCGAAAGTATACTCTACCATGCGGTCGCCTTCAAGCTTTTCGACGACGGTGTTGCCGTCCATCCACTTGTCGAGCTCCTTGCCTACGGTGCTGGAGTGGTCGATGCCGTCTATGGTCTCGGCAATCTCCAGGAACTCGGCATAGCCCAGCAGAACGGGATACAGAGGATCTACGTTCTCTGCGCACCATTCATAGAAGTCGGGCATGCCCAGAGTCTCGTAGATGGAAGTATCGACGAACTCTTCTACATACTGCAGAACGGGTCTGTCCTTCTCGGCGATGGCGAAGCTGCGATAGTATTCCTTGTAGTTGTCCAGATTGGTCTGGTCGATCTTGTAGCAGATGGTTCTTCCTTCAGCGCAGAGCTTGATGTAGATGGTGCGCAGGCCAACGGCAGGATCGGTGCCGAAGCCGTCAGCAAACATCATGGCTGCGTTGTAGGGATGCAGGTACATGTACTGGATAGCCAGGCAGTGAGCCAGGACCAGTCTCTGTGCCAGCGCGGGGTGAGCCTCGGCGAAGTCGGTGTTCAGGTAGTAGCCGCAGTGAACGCCCCAGCCCTCGGTTCTGTCTTCGGAAACGTGAGCGGCGCCCCATTCGGTGCCTACGATCTTGCCGATGCCTTCGAACTCGGCGATGGATGCGTAAGGATCGCATTCGATGTAGCCGTCGATGACGCCTGCCTTCAGGGCAATGTTGATCTCGGTAGTGCCCATGTCGGTGTCTTCATAGTAATCGGTGATTACGGGGATACCGAGCTGATTGCAGAAGGATCTCCAGTTGGGCTGTACCTGGTCGCCTACGACGATCTTGGCGCCGACCATGTCGGTCAGGCTGTTGATGTCGCTGCGGACAACGAGATACTTGGATCCGCCCAGGTGGGAACCTGCGGGGATCATAACGGGAGCGCCCTGGGAACCTGCCTTCAGCATACCGGTCAGGGATGCATAGCCCACATCCATTTCTCCGGATACCAGCATGTCCTTGGTCTTGCCGCTCTTGGTAACGTTGACCTTCATGCCCAGCGCTTCGTACAGTCCGCACTTTTCGCCGATGATGGCTGTTACCATGTGGTCGCAGTCATTATAGCCCATCTCGATCTGATAGTTCTTGTCCTCTTCGGTCATTTCCATCAGATTGTCCAGATAAGGCTTAATGGCCTCGTTGGGGTCATACTCGGTCGCCACTACGTTGGTCTTGGTGCTGCTGTCGTGCATGCCACATGCACTCAGGCTCAGGACCATCGAGAGGACCAGTATGATCGATAATGTTTTTTTCATACAACCTCCAATTAAATATAACGGATAAATATCGATCTGCTTTTTGCAGTAGATCTCTGCATTGTCATCTTTCCGTACAGGAAAGCTGCCTGACTAACGCTTCCAGCGCAGGATCACGGACTCTCCGAGGAGGAGGAGACGGTCCATCATCAGACCGATGATGCCTGACATCAGCATGTATGCGATGCAGGTCTCGGTACCCAGATTGACCTGAGCCGTGTGGATCATGTAGCCGAAGCCTGTGTTAGTGGCAATGAACTCCGCTCAGACGACGGTCATCCAGCCCATTCCCAGGGCCAGACGTATGCCTGTGATGACGCCGGGCATGGCGCCGGGGATGATCACGTCGGTGATGATCTGCAGCGGGCCCGCTCCCATGCTCCGGACCGCGTTGTAGTATTCCGGATTTATGTCCAGTACACCGGCGGCGGTGTTGAGTATGATCACGAATACCCCGTGCAGTGCAAGGACAAAGATTGTGGGGCCGTCACCAAGTCCGAACCAGATGATAGCCAGCGGCACCCACGCCGTGGTGGGGATCTGCCGTATGGCGTTCACAAAGGGGGACAGGGTCTTCATCACAAAGCTGGAAAAGCCCATGGCTATGCCTATGGGAAGCCCCGCCGCCAACCCGTAGAAGGTGCCGATGACCACCCTTCGAAGGGTGATACCCAGAGCCCTTACCACCGCCAGATCCGTGGCCGCGTAGGCCATCTCGGAAAGGACGGTCTCCAGATAGGGGAAGATGAAGGGCTTGTTATATGCATGGGCACCGTAGTACCAGCCTGTCATCAGCAGTCCCAGCGCCAGAATGGCCGAGACATTGATCTTTTTGATATGTTCCTTGCCTATGCTGTAGGTTTTGTTTCTGTCGCCGAAGCTCTTCCACTGGGCGCTTTCCAAACCTTCTTTACCGGCCATCAGCAGTGCCTCCTGGATTCGATCTCCGCGTTTTTAATGAAGTTCATAATGTCTTCATCCTCTTTGGTGAATACTTCTCCGGACAGCGCCTCGCTGAGCTTTCCCGTCAGTATGTCGGAATAGTAATGGAAGGCCTCTGAGGCCCGGTCCCGGGGCCTGGGCAGATCGATTTTCAGATCAGCCAGTATGTTGCCGTGATCTCTTCCCATGACGATGACCCGGTCACTGAGGTAGACGGCTTCGTCTACGTCGTGGGTCACCATCAGCGTGGTCACGTGCTTTTGCATCAGTATGGATTCCAGCTGCATCTGCAGAAGCTTACGCATCTGAAAATCCACGGCGCCCAGGGGCTCGTCCATGAGCAGCACCTGCGGATCGCAGGCCAGCGCCCGCAGCAGAGCCACTCTCTGCTTCATGCCTCCGGAGAGTTCGTAGATATAACTGTTCTTGTTGTTTTCAAGCTGTGCCAGCTTCAAAAGCTCATCCAGACGACGTTCGATCTCTGCCTTGGGCAGCCCCTGCTGCTTCATGGGGTAGGCGATGTTTGCGCCAACCTTCAGCCAGGGCAGCAATGCGTAGTCCTGAAATACGAATGCCCTGTCCGGGCCGGGCTTGGTGACCACCTTGCCGTTGACCGTCACATCACCGCTGTCCCGGTTCTGAAAGCCTGCGATGATGGTCAGCGTGGTGCTCTTGCCGCAGCCGCTGGGGCCTACCAGGCTGACGAACTCCCCGTCCTCGATGGTGAAGGAGACGTCCTTGAGTACCTGCTTGCGCTGTTTCTTGTTAGCCCGATCCTGAAAACTTTTGTTGATCTTATCGACGATGATGGGCATGACTTAAAAATCTTCCACGATCTCGTAATGATCGTCCTTCCAGACGGCGGGCTTGCACTTCCCGCTGCGGAAAATGCGGATGAAGTCCTGCAGATCCTTGGGATCTTCCGGGAACCAGGTGACATAGCAGCCCAGCTTCTTGAGCACATGGGCGTCGCTGGCTGCCACAGCCTGGATGCCGTATTCTCTGGAATACTGCAGAGCCTTGCGGTTGGACTCCGGATCGGTGCTGCCGTTGAGCACTTCCACGCCGTCCAGCCTCTTGAGGATGGCCAGATTCTCTTCCAGGCCTCTCTGATTGTTGCGGAAGGGGTGAGCGCTGAAGCAGGCTCCGCCGTTGCTGTGCACGTAGTTGATGAATTCCTGCGCATCGATGGTTCGTGGCTGGAAGGCATAGGGAATGCCGAAGGAGACGATGTCCCCCTGGACGGTGAGGGTCTCTACGCCCACGAAGATGGGGAAGCCTATCTCTCTGGAATACCGTTCAGCCTCGGTCTTGATGCCAAGACTGTCATGATCCGTGATGCAGATGGCGCCCATGCCCATTGCCTTTGCTTTTTCCACGATGTCCTTGAGGGGCATCTCGCTGTCCCGGGAGAAAGACCATTCGTGTACGTGTATGTCTATGAACATTGCCATTTTATGTCCGCCTTGCTGTATACGGGTCTGCCCCCGTCGGCTATCTGCGCGTCGTAAAGTTCGGTGAGCTGCGGGCCGTAGCGGTCCGAAAGCAGCTTTGCCGCCGCCGGAAGATCCTCGGGCCTGACGCGCAGAGCCAGGCCGCAGGCGGCGATAAGTGCCCGGGGTGTGGGCATCACGGCGGAGTCTATGCCTCCGTCCAGAAGAAGCTTTCGTGCCCCGGGAACATGGTTTCTACTGTTGAAAGTGATGAGTGCGAAAGGCTTCTCCATTAGAGGGTGATGACCTGATCCACACCTACGCTGCCCAGGGCTGCGTAAACGTTGGGGAAGCAGCCTATGCCTGCGGGGGCCACCAGCTTCTTGTCTATCTCTCTCTGATAGCAGCATCTGTCGCAGGCCATGAGCATCATTCCGGTCTTCTCGGACAGTGCGGCCATTCTGTTTGCGATATCGCTGCCCTCGACCAGCATGTAGCAGTTGTCGAAGAAGAACATCATTCCGACAACGTCAGCACCGTGGGTGCCTTTTTCCAGCTGGGGGATGATCATGTTCTCCAGGATCTCTCTGGAATACTGGGATTCGAGTAAATAAGCGACTTTCATTGGTTTCTCCTTGATAATTGAATATGGTTTAGGTTCTAATCGTTCTCTTTGATCTGCTCTCTTATCCATCCGACAAGAGCTGCCAGTGCGTAAGCAAAAATCACGGCAGTGCAGATGTTCGCCAGCCAGCCCGGAAATTCGATGATGAGCTTGTTGGCATTGCTGATGCTGTGGGTGACAGCATCGTAATTGAGCACGGGTTCAAAATCGGGAAGCAGCACATTTGTGACGTATCCCGTGATCTCCGATAGAATGATTACCGATATGGAATAGAGGATCACGGCCCGTTTTCCGATGAGCTTCCGGATGTTGATGAGTTCTGCGATATTGGTGGCACAGCCTGCCATCAAAAAGGTGGCTGCCACGCCGGGAGCCGCACCGCTGGCAACCAGAGCCGCAATGAAGGGAATGTGCCCTACGGCACATACGTACATGAGTGCGGCCACGGCCGTGATGCCCAGCAGGGATACCATGCCCGGGTCTCCCAGATAGCGCTGTATGGCGGTCTGGGGAACCACGCTGAACAGGGTTCCTGCAATGAGCATGCCGGATACGGTGTATTTGCCTATGGTCTTGGCAAGCTCGGTGAAGGACCATTTAAGGCCCCTCATGATCTTCTGCGTTACGGTAGGCTGCTCTAACTGCAGCTGCATGCGGCCCACAGAGGCCGCTTCGTAAGCGGGTCTGTAATACAGCTCGTCCCCTGCCAGGGAATTGGCAATTATACCGATGAGGAGAGGCCCGACAAAGCCGGATATCAGATAGATGATGGTGATCTCCTTGCCCAGCAGGCCGAATGCCAGGATCACGGCGATGGGGTTGATCATAGGTCCCGAGGTCATGAAGGTGAGAACCGGACCGAGGTAAGCGCCGGAATAGTACATGCTGATGCCCAGAGGAATGGTGCCGCAGCTGCAGATGGGAACGATCATGCCGGTGATGGTGGCGGTGATCAGCCCCCGTATGCTCTTGGAGCCCACGGCGGATTTTTTCATTTTCTCCGGTCCGACGAACTCATGTATGATGCCTGCCACGGCAAAGCTGAAGATCATCCAGGGGGATGCGCTGTTGAGCATGCTGACGGCAGACAGGAATATGTCTTTGATAAGCTGAAGGAAACTGTTCATGAGGGGGAATGTACTATTTTGCGGTCTTGATGGCGGTCTCGAACGCCTTGCGGATGGCGGACTTGCTGATATCCGTGATGCCTATGGACTCGTTTATGACAAGAAGGCTGGCGGTGAGGACACCGTACTTGGGGATATAGTCAAAATCCACGCCGGCTGTGTAGGTCTTTACTTCAACCTGAGGATACGATTCTGCTAAGGATTCCACGAATCCTCCCATGACATCACATCACTCGCAGGCTGTTATGAACTCTATGCTCGGGTGCTTCATACGCATTACCTCCTTTCAAAAGCTATAATTTGGTCAATTTAGTATAAAGGTTAAACAGCTTGTTCATTTATATGATTTCCTTATTGATAAGGGCTTTTTGCGTACAATTTAATAAATCGGGCACAAAAAAACGCCCTCGCGGGCGGCCCGCTCTATTATTACGGACACTAAAAAACGCCCTTGCGGGCGGCTCGCTCAATACTCCGGGCTCATGATATGTTTGCCCGGATACAGGATGCTCCGGTTCCCTGTGCCCCGTCTGTAAAGGCTACGTTTTACAGGGGATTCGGGGATCGGGCAGAGAAGATACTTAAGACTTTATGCTTTCTGCCCCTGCCCGGGTTATCCTATCGTACAAGGGCATAAGAAGAAAATAGACCAGCAGAAAATTGCCTGCTGCATGGGCCAGATCGAAGGGGATGCCTGCTGCCCAATAGGCAACAGCCGCCCTCCAGCCTGACACCAGCAGCGTGCTCAGCGAGCTCAGCGCACCGAAGAAAAGGCCGTGCAGGCCTGCAAAGCAGGCCCATAGCAGCCCGGAGCGGCTGTTTCTCAAAGGCAGAGCAGTAAGCAGCTGAAGAGGCCATATATAAAGATAACTCCAGGTCCACCAGCCCATGCCGTACAGCGCGATCTCGATCAGCACAAAACCGGCGACCGGAAACACAAATACCCGGCCGTACAGCATTACGCCCAGGATTATGAACAAGGTGACCGGGTGGACGTTTGGAATGAAATTCATCAGTTCCTTTCCGACGGTCATAAGAGCGCAAAAAAGTGCCAGCCCGCAAAGCTGACCGGCACTCATTTTATTATGTTCGGTATCCCGGTTTGAGGATGAAAACATACAGTTCTCCGTTGCTTAGCTGCCATACCTTCGCGGCATGTCAATAACCCGTGTTGAGGGTGAAGACATATACGTCTCCGTCGCTTACAGTCTGGCTGTCCACGCCGTTTACGGCATATTCGCCGTTTACGTCGTAGCCCCACCACTGCTGCAGGTCTTCGTCTGCGGTCTCGCCGTCCACGGTCTGCACCCACATTCCGTAGCTGCTCTCCACTCCGGCGATCAGTCCTTCGTCTTCCAGGGCACGCCGCAGATACAGGGCATCAGTCCCTATGCGAAACTCTTTTTCTTCTCCGTTGAGATGCACGACCCTGACCGTTATGATCTTTTTGCCTTCCAGAGGCACCGGCCTCAGAACGAACCACGTGCTGACAAGAAGGCAGGCTAACAGGATCAGCACAAATAAAAGCTTTATTTCTCTTTTCATAAGATTTTCAGACCAATAGCACCTGCTGATTTCTTTGGGTCGTGATTTAATCACTTCGGCCCTCAGCAGCGGCCCTATAGTACTATGACCGCTCTAATAGAAGGTAGTCACTTCTTCTTCGGGTTTGGGGGCGATCTTTACGGATTCGACCATGAGCACAGGCCCCCTGCCGTCGTAGGCTTCGTCCACCATGACCTTGATCTTTGCCTGTATCCATATCCACTGCCTCTGAGCAGGTCTTCCGTCCGTCCACAGGCAGTCGAGCTGAGAACCGTCCCCGCTCCATCTGCAGGCAAGACCTGCCATCTGAATATCCTCCACACAGCAGCTCATGATCTTTCTGCCGCAGACAAAGGTATTGGCGGGAAGCTGCCCGGAATTCCCGGTAATAGCTTTAAAATGAACGGTCTTGCCGTCATATTCGTCCATCTTCTCGCTCAGATCTCTGTAAAACAGAGCGTACTCGTCGTCCTCGATATGTATGACGGGAGCGTTGACATCAAAGGGCATGGGGTCCTCGATGTCGTCATAGGTGGTGACCCCGTCCGGGCGCTCGTAGGCTATGTCCGAGCGCATATTCGCGCCCCTGACAAGCTTGTGATACTCCATCATGTCCATATCATCAGACCAGCGGTTGAAAACCATCATATCGCAGGTCTTAAGCTTGTCGTATACAAGCTGCCGCATATTGGAATTGTAAGCCATTATCGTAGTAGCATCGGCAAAGCAGAATTCCTCGTAGACCAGCCAGTTTTCCGGCATTGCCTGAAAGAGATCGTCCAGCATCCACATGCCGTTATACTCTATCATGACCCGTTCCGCACCGTGCTTTTCCACAAGCATATCCAGGTACTCCGGATCCAGCTTTTGAGCATCATCCAGAAGCTCCTCTGTCACATTGTCGAAGCTGAATCTGCCGTGATCCAGCTCCTCCGTGCCCTCCTCGCAGAGCAGCACCAGTGTGCGCTCGCCCGCGTTGAAGCGCCCGTCCTCCAGTGTGTCCTGAATAAAGCTGGTCTTTCCGGCTTCCAGAAAACCGGTAAAAAGATAAACAGGTATTTCCTTATCCATTACTTGACTCCGAACAGCTCTGCCACCTCGTGCTCTTTAAGCTCTGCGCCTATTACGCACAGCAGGCCTGTGGTGGCTGCAGGGCCCTTGCGGACATCAGCTTCGCCGGGAGTGTAATCGAAGTGGATCCAGCTTCCGTCCTCTGCGGCAACGATGCCCTTGGCTCTAAGGACCATGCCAAAGCGCTGCTCATCTTCCAGAGCGCCCAGCATGCTGCTGATCTCTTCTTCAGTAAAGCGCTTGACTGTCTCTGCGCCCCAGCTGGTAAATACCTCGTCGGCATCGTGTTCGCCGTGGTGGTGATGGTGATGATGGTGACCATGCTCATCGTGATGATGCTCATGCTCTTCGTGATGGTGATGATGCTCATGCTCTTCGTGATGGTGGTGATGGTGACCGCAGCAGCATTCATGAGCTTCATCGTGGGCATGATGCTCCAGACAGCCCTCGTCTCCGGGCTCGTGACCACATTCATGATGATGCTCACAGCATTCGTGGTCGTGGTGATGGCCGCATTCGCACTCGTCGTCATCATCGTCCTCTTCCTCGGCCTCTGCCACATGCTGAGCGATAAGGGCCTTAAGCTCTTCGGACAAAGCGTCTCTGCCGTCTATTGCCTGAAGTATCTGCTTTCCGTCCAGCTGATCCCAGTCGGCGGTGATGATCTGAGCCTTGGCATTGTGCTGTCTGATAAGCTCGACAGCCTCTGCTATCTTTGTCTCGGACAGCTTACCGGTGCGGCTGAGCACTATGCAATGAGCGGATTCAAGCTGATCGTCGAAGAATTCTCCGAAATTCTTGAGATACATCTTGCACTTTGCGGCGTCCACAACGGTGGTAAGTCCGCCCAGCTCAAGCTCATCGGAGCCTGTAGCCATAACGGCTGCCGCGACCTCGGAAAGCTTGCCTACTCCGGAGGGCTCGATGACTATGCGGTCGGGCTTGATATCAGCCAGCACCAGCTTAAGAGCCTCCTTGAAATCTCCGGTAAGGCTGCAGCAAATGCAGCCGGAGTTCATCTCCCGGATCTCTACGCCGGCATCCTGCAGGAAACCGCCGTCTATGCCTATCTCGCCGAATTCATTTTCTATGATCACTATCTTCTGGCCCGGATAAGCTTCCTTAACAAGCTTCTTGATGAGAGTGGTCTTGCCCGCTCCGAGAAATCCTGAATAAATATCGATCTTAGTCATTTATTTTTCCTCCTTTAGAGGGCTGCTTTGAGTCCTTCAATATCCTCATCGGTTGTTGCCCAGCAGGTGCACAGTCGGATGACAGTGTGATCCTCGTCGTACTTCTGCCAGAAGCTGTATACCACCTTTTGCCCGAGAGCAGCCAGCTTGCTGTTTTCGGCGATAACAAACTGCTGATTTGTGGGGGTCTCAAGGAAGAAAGGATATCCCTTTTCCCTGAGCGCGGCCTTCAGCGCCTCGGCCTCGGCTATGGTATGATCGCCGATCTCCTTGTAAAGACCGTCGGTAAACAGCGCGTCAAACTGCATGCTTATAAGCCTGCCCTTGGCCATGAGTGCTCCGCGCTGCTTGATCATGCTGAAAATGCGCCTGGGAGCATTGCCCCTGGGGAAGATCAGCGCCTCTCCCAGAAGAGTCCCGCACTTTGTCCCGCCGATATAAAACACATCCAGCAGCTCTGCAAGATCCTTGAGGGTGACATCGCATTCCCTGCTTGCCAGACCGTAGAGCAGCCTTGCTCCGTCGGCGTACAGGGGAATATCGTGCTGCCTGCAGATGGCCTTCAGCTCCTGAAGCTCCTTCTTGCTGTAGATGGTACCCAGCTCAGTGGGCCAGGAAATGTATACCATTCCGGGCCATACCATGTGCTCGTGGGTCTCGTCCCCGTAGTAGACCTCCAGATATTCCCTGAGCTCTGCGGCGTCTATCTTTCCGTCGTGGGAGGGAAGAGTCAGCACCTTATGGCCTGTGGCTTCTATGGCTCCGCATTCATGGACGCTTACATGGCCGGTCTGGGCGGCTATGACGCCCTCGTATGGAGCCAGCATTGCCGAGATCGCGGTGGCGTTGGTGATGGTGCCGCCGGACAGGAAGTAGATCTGGGCCTCGGGTGCTTCGCAGATCTGCCTGATCTTTTCGCAGGCGGCGTCGGTATATGGATCCATGCCGTAGCCGGAGCTGCGGTCATCGTTGGTCTCTACCAGCCTCTGAAGGACCTTGGGGTGGCATCCGTTGTTGTAATCACATTCGAAAAAAAGCATTATTCCTCCTCGGCAACCTTGCCTACGATCTCGTGCTCTGCGAACAGAGCGGTTGTTCCTCCTGTGTGCAGGAATACAACTGTGCTTCCTGCGGGTATCTTTTTGTTGTCAAGGTAATCCAGCATGCCGCTGAAGGCCTTTCCGGTATATACGGGGTCAACCAGTATTCCCTCGCTGCGGGCCAGCCTTCTGATGGCAGCGGTGCCTGCCTCGGAGGGGATCTCATAGCCCTCGCCCACATAGCTTCCGTCTACGCTGAAATCATCCGTGCTGACGCGCACGTCTGAGGCGCCCATGTAATCCAGCGCGGAATTAGCCAGATCGGCCACGTGCTGATCGTAGGAATCGTCCTTCAGACCGACACCGAAGCCGACTATCTTCGTATCGCTTTCGCTGAACTTCTTGCCAGCCGCCAGACCGCCCAGGGTGCCTCCTGAGCCTGTGGTGGTAAAGAGATAATCCATGTGCTTGCCCATGGATTCCATCTGG
This sequence comes from Anaerovoracaceae bacterium, assembly GCA_045600065.1. Classification (GTDB taxonomy): domain Bacteria; phylum Bacillota; class Clostridia; order Peptostreptococcales; family Anaerovoracaceae; genus RGIG2707. The sequence continues at coordinate 2,229 of JAZRXE010000025.1, read as the reverse complement.
GATAGCAGCTCGATGAATCCGTTTACATAGCCCGCGATACCTACCTCGTTGGAGCCGCCCACGGGAACGTCGTAAACCCTGTGCCCTTGGGCCTCAAGCTCTGCCTTGCGTTTGGCTGCCATAGCCTTGCTTTCCTCTCCGTCCTTTGTGATATGCACCTCTGCGCCGTAAATCGAATCCAGCAGCAGGTTGGAGCGCAGATCCTCAGGGTCGGGCCGGACAACCGCATTCAGAAAGACCACCGGTGTGAGTCCGCATATTCTGGCAGCGGTTATGGTCTGCATGGCGTGATTGGACTGGGTCGCTCCGTAGGTGAATACGGTATCATAGCCCTGCTTCAGGGCGTAGCCCATCAGAAATTCCAGCTTTCTGACCTTGTTGCCGCCGTAGAGATTGCGGCCTGTAAAATCATCACGCTTTATCCAGACATCGTAGCCTGTCTGATCGGAGATCCTGTCCAGTCTGTGAAGAGGCGTGGGGAAAAAGCCTATCGATGCTTTCGGAAGTTCGGGAAAAGACCTCATTTGATCCTCCTTATCAATTCTGCAAATTACATACATAATTATTTTAGCACAAAAAGCCGCACATAAATGCAGCTTTTTGGAAAATTAATGTATTGTTCTGTTACTCAACGATTTCCAGTCTGCCCTCAACATGGGCGTCCAGATTCTGGTGAGTGGAGAAATACTCCTCAACTATGTTGTTGACCGAAACCGCCACGACTCTGGGGCTGCGGTTCTGTTTGACCTCCGCTAAGGGCACGCCCAGAAACTCGTCGAAATTATTGTAATGATAATTCTGTATGCAGAGCTTGAGCCTGTCGTCGGGCTGAACGTCTCTGCCGTTGAACTTCAGCTCCAGGATCTGCTTTGTGGTCTTGTTGTACTTGATATGCACACCCTTGGAATACTGATAGAATTCGGTTTCGCCTATCCAGGCTTCATCCCGGAGAATGTGTGTGACCATGCGTCTCCACTGGTCTCCTGTTACCTCCACCATCCAGCAGACATCGTCGAAGGGCGTGTTTTCCAGCATATCCTGATACTCGACTATGGGGCCCATCTCCTGCTTTCTGATGCTGCCCGAGCCGAAGAGCATGATATCGAAGGAAGAATCGACCTGCATGATATCCGCATACAGATTGCCCATCTCGGTTTCCTGCTCTCTGGAGGGGTGTGTGAGCTTGCGCGCAAAACGGGTCACCACCCTCTTGTACTTGGCGTCTGTCTTGTTTTTATATCTGCCAAGCAGCTCTTCCATGGTGGGATCGCTGTCTGCGGTGGTCTCGTCTATGGGATCCGGACTCCATTTCCATTTGGATATCTTCTGCTTTTCTTCGTCGAAGTCTATTTCGAATCTGCCTATGATATCGGTTCCGGTGTAGGCCTGAACTATGGGTATGCCGTTGACTATGGCAGGCTTGGTCATCAGGGAATGGGAGTGCCCGCCGATTATGAAGTCTACGCCAAGCTCCGGCTGCAGCAGCTTTGCCAGCTCTCTGTCCACCTCAAGGCCAAGGTGGCTGAGCACTATGGTAAGATCGGTATCCGTGGTGCGGTAGTTATCGCAGATTATTCCTATCTCCTTTGCCGCCTGCTCCACATCCACATACTCGCCTATGATCTTTTCCGTCTTGGCGCTGGCAAGCACCTCCCCTGTAAGCACGCCTATGAACATGATCCGAAGCCCGTCGATATCAACATTGATATACGGATCGAAAAGCCTCTTGTTGTTCATGGTGATGAACAGATTCGAATTGATTATGGGGAAGGTGGCGCACTTTTCCAGGAACATCAGATGCGCAATGCCGTAATCCACCTCGTGATTGCCGACGGTCACCACATCAGGAGCGAGAAGGTTGATAAGCTCTATCGTAGAAAGACCCATGTATTCGGAATCGATGATGGAGCCTCTGAACATGTCGCCCGCTATGGCATATAACACATTGCCGCCCGCTGCCCTTTTTGCGTTTATATAGCCTGCAAGCCTTGCCAGACCGCCGGTGGATTTTCCGTCTTTTATCTCAGGGAGAAAGTCTCCGTGCATGTCGTTGGAGTGTAGTAAGGTCAGGTGTTTCATTATTCCTCCTGTCTGCCGGGCCGCGCCCGGCTTGCAATCGCAGTATTGATCTCTGTCCCCTCGGAACGTATTTATTATACATTGTTTTGCAGCGGATTGGAAGACACAGGGGGAAGTCGGAGGCCAAGCGGTCTTAGGAAGACAACTGTG
>JAZRXE010000024.1:0-26257 GCA_045600065.1 Anaerovoracaceae bacterium | reverse complement strand
AAAGGCAGCTCCGCCAACGGTATAATATGCATAGGCTGTGAGCATGACAAGGCCCATGTTGATCAGGGCAAGACCTGCTCCGTAGGTCCCGATATAGTCGGTGCCAAAGCCGGTTTTGGTCAGGAGCTCGCCGTAGCCCTTGAAGCTCTTGCCGTTGAGCACAAAGCCTGCGGCAATGCAAAGGCCGGCGGTCACTGCGGTAAAGCTGAGCGCAAGCTGAGGCATGGGGATATATCCGGGCGCAAAGCTCGGAACCTCCACTCCCAGGGCTCTGTAAAGCACCGCATACATGAAGATCGAAAGGAATCCGTCTGCAGCGGCGCCGTTATATGCGGAAAACTTCTTATGTACGGCAGGGGTATGTCTGAAGATGCAGGGAAGCATAAAGCCTATAAACAAACCCGTGAAAATTCCCAAAGCAAGGTTCCCCTCCGCCCCGCCTGCGGGGTATCTCCAGGACACTTCGCTTACAAAGGGGCCCATGCCTGTGGCAAACAGACCCACGTTTACAACTCCAGACAGGGGCTCTTTATTTACTGCCGCAAAGAGCAGGCTGCCTGCCACAAGGGGAAGCATGCTGTAAATATTCAGTCCGAAGAAGGCAAAGCCCGTGACCAGGAAAAAGCACATCATAGACACACCGTTAAGCGCCGCCTTGCTGAGTACCAGCACGCCCACAGTCACCATACCCATAAGGAAGGCGTTGAGGAAGCAGGCTCCGGGGCTGCCTACGCTGAAATAATCAGGGCAGGACTGGGCGGGAGAAGTACATATGGTCTTAAGTCCGCTGATGCTTGAAGCCATATCTCCCTGAATAAAGAAAAAGGCCAGATACAAAAGGCAGAAGCCCAGCATCACCGAAAGGATCTTCTTGTTGGAATCAGACATTATTAACTCCTTATTTCTACATTCGAACATGAGACAGAGCCCGAAAACGGGCTCCTCTCAAAGAAGTATATTCTCTAACACTCTCAGTTTCAAGACTTTTTAGACTTGAGAAGAGCACGAAGCCTGTCCAGCAGACCCGGGGAACCATTTCCCTGAGCAGCAGGCAGCGCTCTGATCTTCTTCTGAATAAAGTAACGGTACAGATTATCCTGGCTGGATGTGCCTGTGCCCTCGGGAAGCTTGACATAAGTGCCGTCGGGCTGCATTGCCCAGGCTCCGTCCATATCCGCTCTGAGGGCATTGATAATCTCCTGGATCTGGGGCTTGATGTTGGAGCCGCTTACATCCGCCAGCACTTCCACCCTTCGGGAGGTATTGCGGTTGAGCAGATCTGCAGAGCCTATAAAGACCTTCATGTCCCTGCCTTTGCCGAAGGCATATATTCTGGAATGCTCCAGGTATCTGCCTATTATGCTCTTTACGGTGATATTGTCCGTGCAGCCCGCTATGCCGGGTATTATGCAGCATATTCCCCTGACGCAGAGCTCTACCTTGACACCTGCCTTTGAGCATTCTATGAGCTTTTGCATCACTTCCATATCGTTGATGGAATTAACCTTTATGAACACACTGCCCTCGCTGCCCTTGGCGATCTCAAGATCCAGCTGTTCGAGCAGCCTCTGCTTGAAGGATCTGGGAGCTGTCCACAGGCTTACCGTAGGCTCAGGCGAGCGTCCCAGAGACAGTGCCTCGAAAACTGCCGCGGCATCCTCTCCAGTCTGCCTGTCAGAGGTGATAAAGGACAGATCTGTATATTGCTCGCTGGTGGTTTCGTTGTAATTTCCCGTGCCTATCTGGGTATAATAACTGAGACCATCTCTGGTCTTGCGGGTTATAAGGCAGAGCTTGCTGTGGACCTTCATGTCCTCCAGTCCGTATATGACAGAGCAGCCGGCATCCTCCAGGACCTCGCTGTAGTCTATGTTGTTCTGTTCATCGAAGCGCGCTCTGAGCTCAAGCAGGCAGAGCACATCCTTGCCCTTGTCTGCCGCATAGGCCAGTGCCGCAGCCACCTTGCTGCTGGCGGCCAGCCTGTACAAGGTGATCTTTATGGATTCCACATCCGGATCATCGGCAGCCTCGTAAAGCAGATCCACAAAGGGGGTCATGCTCTGGAAGGGCAGACTGAGCAGCATATCCTCCTTGTCCAGATATCGGAAATAGTCGCCTTTTTTCAGCTCCACGGTCTTCACGGATTTTCGGGGGCTGAATTTATACTCCGACGCGTTGCCCAGCAGGGAACCAAAGCCCATGGAGAAAGGTTTGGAGCTGACAAAGCAGCTGCGCTCCGGCAGCTGAAAACACTGCATCAGCATGCTCACAAGCTCCGAGCTGGCCTTGCCGCTTATCTGAAGCCTTACCGGCTGCTGGCGTTTGCGCTTTTTAAGAAGCTTCTGCATGTCGAAGCGGGCATCGCCCTCCTCGCTCTTTTCCAGGCTGTCGAAGAAAACGTCTGCGTTCCTTGTTATCCTTATGCTGCAGCCCTCCCTTACGGAGTATTTCTTAAAGAGCTGAGACGCGAAATGCAATACCAGTCTGCTGACGGGCACCACCTTCTGAACTCCCTCGCCGTTTTCGAAAACTCTGTAGTCGGGAAGTCTGTAAAGGGGCACCAGACCGAGCCGGGTCTCGCCGTTTTTCTCCAGACGGAGTATTGTGAATTCCTCCTGATTGCCGAGGAAGGGCATGGGATGCCTGGCATCTACTATCCTCGGGGAAAGCATGGGGCGAAGCTCCGCGAACATCTTCTTTGCTATCAGCTCATCTTCCTTGCTCATGCGTCTGCAATTGAGATAGTCGATTTTTACCGCGGCAAAATCGCCCCTCAGCCTGTCCCAGATGCGCTCCGCAAGAGCTTCCTGATGAACGACTGCCTTGGCTATCTTCTTCAGCTCGGTTTCCGTATTCCAGCCTGTCTTGGGATCCTTGTAGCCGGGCAGAAAGGCCGCTCTATGCTCAAGAGAACCTACTCTGACCATAAAAAACTCGTCCAGGTTGGAGCTGTAGATCGACAGGAACTTCAGTCGTTCCAGCAGCGGATAGCTCTTGTCATCCGCCGCGGACAGCACCCTCTGGTTGAAGCTCAGCCAGCTCAGATCCCTGCTGGCGAATGCGTTAATGCTTTTTTGATTTTCTTTCGTGCTCATTCAAAGCCTCTTCCATGGCATCAGCGGTTATCTTAAGGACCTTGATCCTTGCGTAACGCTTGTCTACAGACTCGACTATGTGCCAGGGAGCAGTTTTTGTGGAGGTCTTCTGCAGCATTTCATCTATTGCTTCCTCGTAAAGATCCCACTTTTCCCTGTTGCGCCAGTCTTCATCGGTGATCTTCCATTGTTTTTCGGGGGTATTCTGGCGGTCGTTGAAGCGCTCGAGCTGGGTATCGGGGTCTATCTGGATCCAGAATTTGAGAACCACGGCACCCCAGTCTGCCAGATCCTGCTCGAATTCGTTGATTTCGTTGTATGCCCTCTGCCAGTCATTCTCCGAGCAATAGCCCTCAAGCCTTTCAACCATTACCCTTCCGTACCAGGTACGGTCGAAGATCGAGGTGTTGCCAGCCCTGGGCAGCCTGATATAAAACCTCCACAGGAAATGGCGGGCAAGCTCGTACTGATCCGGAGAGGCAATGGGATATACAACAAAGTCTCTGGGATCCAGCGGATAGGCAAGCCGTCTGATGGCTCCGCCCTTACCTGCGGCATCCCAGCCCTCGAAGGCTATGACCATTGGAATGCGCTCCTTGATCATGCGGTACTGCAGCTCGTTGACTCTCTTCTGCTGTTTCTTGAGCTCAGCCTTGTACTCTTCATCGGAGGCGCAGCAAACGCTCATATCCACATCCTTGAGCATGGGCACCGGAGACATTTCAAAACGCTCTTCATATGCGGGGCCGTTGTATTTGCCCTCGGCTATGGAAGCGTCTATGGAATCGCTGAGGATGCGGAAGGCGTCATAAATCATTACAGAGCTCTTCTCTCCGTCGAGAATATGCCAGGGAGCATTGACCGATGTATCCTCCATAAAGGCATCGTAGGCCTTGCGCCACATGCTGTACATCTGATTCTGACGCAGATCGCTTTCGGAAACTCTCCAGGAATTGTCGGGATCGGAAAGATAGGCCTTGAAGCGCTTGGACTGCTCCTTGGCGCTGATATTCACAAAGAACTTGACTATCCTGTAGCCGTTGTTGATGATGGTCCGCTCAAAGCCGTTGATGCTGTTTATGCGCTTTTCGTAATCCCTGGCGCTGAGATTGCCGTTAAGGCAGTCGTGGACGGTGCGGTCCATATATGCGGACTCATAAAACCTGAACTTGCCGTTTTCGGGCAGGGCGTTAAAGTAGGGGTAGAGGAAGGGATAAGCGCCTCCGTCCTTGTAAGATTCTTCAACGTAAACGGTATAAAAACGAGGGTCGATCTTTGAAATGAGCTCGTTGAGGAGCTTGCCCTTGCCTGCGGCATCCCATCCTTCGATTATGACGATAGTGGGGATCTTGGAGCTCTTTATGTCCTGAAGCCTTTCAGTGATGTGATCCTGATACTTTCCCGTAAGATCCTTGCGTTGTTCCTTGTCAAGACCGTCATCAGGTCTTTTGAATTCTTTAAGCATTTATATACCTCCTGTACGGCCCCTGCGATAAGGGAAAAACCGTAAATATTAACAATAATTCATAATAATTATAGCACATTACAAACGCAATAGGACAATTCACAGAAAACTCACAAAAACTATCTTCAATAAAAAAACAAATCTGAATATATATGAATCAAAATACGGCTGTTATCCAAAACTGAAAAACAGAGTCAGAAAAATGTATCGCACCTCGTTTTCTTTGATATATCAAGGTTTTCTCTTATATAGTAAAATGTATCAGTCCTATTACTAACAACTATCGGTTGTTAAAACAAACAACAAAACAGCGTTTGGAAATGCCTTCCCCCGTTGTTATGATTTTTTTGGAGGAAGGATATGCTTAAGAACTTAAAAAAACTGAGGCTGTCCCGGGGATTGAGCCAGGCAAGTCTGGGGAGTATGGTCGGTGCCTCTCAGCAGACAATCAACAGATACGAGAATCAGGAAACTGAGCCGGATATCGCCATGCTTATACGACTGGCTGATGTTTTCGATACCTCCGTAGATTATATTATCGGTCATTCAAGCATAAATCACAAAATCGAGCCGGTCTACGCCACTGACCTGAATCAGGAAGAGATCATGGTTATGGAATCCTACCGGGATCTGGGCGGTGTGCAGAAGGAGACCATAAAACAGACCATGAAGGCCTTTGCCGATATGAAAAAGGTCAACAACTGAGCCTCCGGCTTGATTTCTCTGCCCGGCGCACTCGTTTTTCCGCATAACTGAAATCAGAACACTGTTTGCAGATCGTCTGCAAGGCCCTGCCCTGCCAAACGTTCCGCGGACAGTTTTTTTATGAACCTTCTGATACGGGTAAACGAATACCCCAAACTGTCGTTCCGCCCTGACTTTGTTGATAAAACCCGCAAAACAGGATATAATCTAACTGCCCTACGGCAGCGTGAGTTCGCAACCTTCCTCACGTAAAACAAAACTACAGGAGACTTTATGAATAAACAAATCGAGGATCTGGTAAGCTCCTCTGCCATTGCCGCCGTTTATGTGCTGCTGACCCTGCTCTCAGCTGCGGCAGGATTGTCCGCAGGACCTTTCCAGATAAGATTATCGGAAGCCCTGTGCATACTTCCCTGCTTTACGCAGGCAGCTGTACCGGGTCTTTTTGTCGGGTGCCTGCTGGCTGACCTCATAACAGGCTGCACCGCAGCCGACGTGGTTTTCGGCAGCCTCGCGACCCTGATCGGAGCAAAAGGCACTTACATGCTGAGAAAAAAACCTCTGCTGGCAGTGATCCCGCCTATAATAAGCAACAGCCTGATCATTCCCCAGGTGCTCATCCTATCCTATCATATGGAGGCGGCAGCCACGTGGCTGACTCTGAGCATATGTATATCGGAGTTCTTTTCCTGCGGTATACTGGGGCTCATGCTCTACCGCTTTATCGAAAAGCGGGGGACTCGCTTCCATCAATGAATATCCTGCCTTTACAAGCCCCGCGCATAATTGCCTTAAGTGCCCGGTTTCAGCCGGATATGCAGCGGATTTATTCAGCGATACGGCAGCCCCGGATAAAGCAAGCACCCGCCTTGTGACATACAAACCCGCCGGAAGCCCGCGCACGGCAGCGTACTGCCCTCAGATGGGCCAAGACCGGACCCTTATAAGTATAAAGGCAATCAAAATGATGAAAAACCCGAAAAACAGAAAACTGACGCTTTTTCTCATGATAATTCTTGCAGCAGCTATCACAGGAGTATCGATCATGACTTTTTCACATTATGTCAGCATCAGAGGTCAGCGTCTGCTCAGCTACACATGCAGCTCAGGAGGAGGAATGAACGGAGGATACAGCGAGCAGAGCGTTGAAAGGCTGGACGACGGACGCGCCCTGATCACCCTTCGCAATGCCGGCTGGTACAGTCAGGACCCTATGATCGCGGAGTATATGGCTGACGGAACTGTTCTGGACGAGCTGGAAGCGCTGATACGCGGCGGCAGAATGAATTTCTGGAACAACAGGAGATTCACGGATATGTTCATAGCCGACGGCGAAAGCACAGGCTACAGCTTTGATTTTGACCACAGCAGCATTAGCTTTTCTTCGCAGTATTATCCCGGCAGGTACAGAGAAAAGCTGAAGCAGCTGGATCTTGCCATCAGCAAATACCTTGAAGATGCAGAAAAGCTCCCGGGCCTTGTAAACCCCAGGGCTGGCAGCGACGATCTCATCGACCTTTCCTGCGGTGAGCTTGATATCTACGCCTTCAGTCTGGCGAACAAGGAGCTTGGCATAAGGATTATCAACGGCTCGGAACAGAATGCTGAGATTTCTTATGGCTGGAGGCTTTTTGACGCCGAAAGCGGCGAGCTGCTGCAGGAGCAGGAGGATGATCATACGCTGAGCGTAGACGCCGGACATCAGGATATAATGAACATCTGCCTGGATAAGAGACTGGAAGCTGGCAGCTACAGACTGATGCTCGGAGAAACTGAGATAATGTTCGAGATAAGATAATATCCGGACATTTACGGATGATTTTTATACCGGCATACATGTCTGCAAGAAATAGCAAGATATAAAGTCTGATCAATGGATCGTGGCAGATATGTATCGTTTATTCTACACGCAGGAACCGCCCCCCCTGTGTACCCTTGTGTAACAGTTGTCACAAATCAAAGCTGCCAATAACCATCAATCTGCACAAAAGAACCGTCCCCTTGTGTTCCTGCTGTCATGCATGCAAAAAGGAAGGATCTTGGCTCTTGAGAGCACTTGACCCTTCCTTTTTCAGATCGTTTGTTACCCGGGATTCAAGAATCGTCCCGTATCTTTTTCTTGTTATTCCGGAGACAGAGAAGCGCCATTGCTTTCTCTCAGCACAGAAGAACCGTCCCCTTGTGTTCTCTGAGCACAGAAGAACCGTCCCCCTGTGTTCTGTGTTCTATACTTCTTCTGCCAGGCCGATCTTGACCAGCAGCTTAACGTAGGCATCCACAACATCGGGAGCGTAAACTCCGAACTCCCAGGCTACACGCCTGGCGATCTCGGCGGTGGTGGATTTGCCGTCGATGTAATAATCAAAGGCTCCGCAGATGGAATAATTCAGCTTGGATGCGAAATTCTTCTGATAAGCGGCTATGGCAGCATCGCCCTCTTCGCCGCAGTAGCCGATGTACTTGCCGATCTGGACAGGAGTGTCCTTAAGGCGGCGGGCAACCAGGCTGTACTTTTCCGCCTGAGTTCTGGTGATAAAGTTCTTGGGTTCTCTGCTCAGAGGATTGTAGCCTGCTGCAGCCTTAACAGTATTCAGCAGCCTTGCCTTGAAGCCTTCCAGCTGTTCTGAAACGCCGTCACCAAGCCAGAGCTTAAGGCCGTCGATGCAGCCCAGTCTCCACTGGGTATAAACCTTCAGTCTGCCTGCGTAGAACCTGGGATCCAGCACGCCTCTTTCCATCTTGGCCTGAAGATCGGTAATGTAGGATACCGCTCTGCCAAGACCCATGCTGCAGATGCTGTTGATATCGCCCTCCTCCAGATTGGACAGGGAGTAGGCGAAGGAAGCAGCCAGAGCCGCGGAGCGTGACAGCATGTAAGGATCGACCACCTCCAGCGTATCGGAGCTGGTGTGATAGTACTTATCGGGCCACTGACCCAGCATCAGGCAGGGTACGCCGACCTTGGGATCGCTCCACATAACATGATCGGAGCCACCGCTGTATTCCGTAAAGTGGCTGTTGAACATTGCGCAGTAGGATTCGGGCATCATGCCTACGACCTGGTGACGGATCTCGTCCAGCACCACTGCAGCCGTATCGGATATGGGAGAAGGCGTGCACATGGGCAGATCGGTGATGGTCAGAGGACCGTATCCGGCCAGCTGGCGTCCGCCTACCATGTCCAGGTTGAAGGCAGCTTTGATCCTGGAGGCTTCCTTCTTGCCTATCTTGTCGAAATACGCATAGCTTCCCAGGAATTCGGGGACCAGAAGTATGCGGACTCCTCTCTTTAAGGGAGCCAGTTCTCCGGTATCCAGCATTTCCTTCAGAGTCTTGAGAGCCTCCATCAGTGATGCTGATCCGCTGGCATTGTCGTTGGCAGAGCTGCGGGGATGGCACAGATGGCCCACGAGCAGTATCTCCTCCTCGGTCTCTCCGGGCAGGAATGCGGTCACGTTCTCGATGGAACCGTCATAGAGGCTGGATTCGATATAGCATTTGACCTGGGGATACTTGCCTTCTTTGGCCAGGTCGGCACACAGCTGCGCAAATTTGTCTCCTTCTCTGGGGGAGAGCACAAAGCCGAAAGCCTTCTTCTGTCCGGGCTGCCACCAGAAGGAGGTGTAGCGCAGGGTGTCGGACTGGTCGTGGCGCTCGCGCACATAGGGATCCTGAAGCACGAAATCGGTGATCAGGCCCACAGCACCCTTCTTTTCCACGGCCCACTTGTATACCTTGTTGATATCGTCTCTGACAAATACTATCTTGCCTTTCAGGTCGAGCCTGGCATAGGCTGCCTCATCGGTGCCCTTGTCCAGCATTACCACATCCAGAGGCTTGTCCCTGTAATCGCAGGCAATGCTCTTCTGTATCACGGAAATGGGAACCGCGTCAAAATCGGCTATGCGCTTGTAGCTGTCTCCGACCAGCTCGCACCAGGCAGCCTTGCAGTCCCACTCCTGGAAGGAGGGGTAGGTGCTGAAAATATACTTGTCAGTTGCAGGATAAGTCAGTACCTGAGCATCCTTGAAGCCCATTCTGACAAGCTTGTCCCTGCAGTGCTCAGCGGCGGCACGGAAGCCCGTGGACGCCTGTATCCTGTGATAGGTGGAGATCTCAGCCACAGACTGGAAGGCACGCATACCATTCACATGGGCCAGTATTTTTCGGGTGTTTTCTCTGATCATGTTTACCTCCTGTTTTACAGATATAAAAAACCACACCAGCCCGTACCGGGCTGATGTGCATAATACTACTTGCTGCCCGGCTGCACGATATACGGCGCTATGCAGCCTGCAAACTGGTTCATGGGCATGGTCTGCAGGGTTATCCTTCCCGGGCCGGTGACCACGGTGTTGAACAGGCCTTCGCCGCCCAGAAGGGCATTCTTCGCGCCCTTTACGGATACTATATCCATGGTGCAGCTTGAATCCATCATTGCCAGATAGCCGGTATCGATCACCATCTGCTGACCTGCAGCCAGATCGTACTGGATAGCGGAACCGTCGATCTCCAGGAAGGCTATGCCTTCACCGTATACTCGCTGCATTACAAAGCCCTCGCCGCCGAAGAAGCCGGCGGAGACCTTCTTCTGGAAGAAAACCTCTGTCCTGTCTCCGGTAGTGGAAGCCAGGAAGGCTCCCTTTTGAACGACTATGTCCCTGCCCGGTCCTATTTCCATGGCTACTATGTGTCCGGGGAAGCTGCTGGAAAAAGCGATCAGCCCCTGACCCCCTCTTGCGGTGTATATATTGCGGAATATCTTTTCGCCGGAGAACATCCTGCCCAGAGCCTTGCCCAGGCTGCCGCCGCCCTCGGTCTGCATGTCCATATTGGGGGACATCCAGGTCATGGCACCGCCCTCGGAGCTCATGGCTTCGCCGGCCTCCAGAGTGCAGATCACTACGGGGAGGCTTTCTCCCTTGATTTCGTATTTCATTTTTATACCTCTTTTATCTAATTGTTATTTCAGAAACAGCTCCAGCTCAGCCTTCGCTCTTTCTGCAGGGAACCCAACCACATTATCTATGCTGCCTTCGATATAGTCAACCATTTTGTCGCCTATGACCTGAATGCCGTAGGAGCCGGATTTGTCATAGGGCTCATCGGTATCGCAGTACTCCTGGATGAGGCGCTCCTGGACCTCGTCCAGCTTGTTGAAGACCACCAGCGTGGATTCCGTAAAGCTGTGATATCTGCCGTCCTTTATGAAGCAGACCCCGGTAAGCACCTGCTGCTTTTTCTGCGATTCCTTGCGCAGCATGCGCACCGCGTCGTCTCTGTCCACAGGCTTTTCGAAAATCTCGTCATCGACTGCCACTATGGTGTCGGCACCTATCACAAGGGTGTCCGCGGGACAGCCCTCGGCACGGTATACGGAATCGGCCTTGGCCCGGCTCAGGGCCAGCACCAGCTTCTCTCCGTATTCTATCATATCCTTGCAGTCTGACCCGTCCAGCCCGGCCTCTATGGATTTTTCATCCACATCTGCGGGTCTCACATCGAACTGCGCGTATATTTTCTTCAGCAGATCCACCCTTCTGGGGGATGCGCTGGCAAGTATTACCCTCATCTGTTCGTATTCTCCTTTTTGGTTTCCGGCATATCCCATGCAAAGTGGTCGGTGTGGAGCAGGTGGTGAGATCTTTCACCCAGAGGCTGACCGAAGTATTCACTGTAAAGAGCCTGCACATCGGGGTTCTCGTGAGAGAATCTGATGGCCTGGTCCTTATCCATGCGCCACAGATGATCTCCTCTGACCTGTGCAAACTCCTCTCCCGGGTGTATAGGCTGTCCGCCTCCACCCGCGCAGCCGCCCGGGCATGCCATTATCTCCACAAAGTCATAGCTTACACGTCCGTCCTTTACAGCATCCAGAAGCCTTCCGGCATTACCCAGACCCGATGCCACAGCGACCCTCACATCTCCTGCTGAGGGTATGCTGAACACAGCCTCCTTCCAGCCGTCCATTCCCCTTACCTTGACAAAGCTGTCAGGATCGGGATTTTTGCCTGTCAGAAGGTAATACGCGCTTCTCAGTGCCGCATCCATGACCCCGCCTGTAGCTCCGAATATGACAGCAGCACCGGTGCCGGTGCCCAGCGGAGAATCGAGCTTCGATTCAGGCAGGACAGACGGATCTATATGCTCGCTCTTGATAAGCCTTACAAGCTCTCTTGTGGTGATGACAGCATCCACATCGGGCTTATCTCCAAGCGCAGACTTCATGGTGGGAAGCTCCGCCTCCGACTTTTTGGCTATGCACGGCATTACAGATACAAGGAACAGATCCTTCGGATCGACTCCTATCTTCTCTGTAAAATATGTCTTTGTAACTGCTCCGAACATCTGCTGGGGCGATTTTGCCGTAGACAGATTTGCCGTAAACTCCGGATAGCGGGATTTGATATATCTTATCCAGCCCGGACAGCAGGATGTGAACATGGGCCACTGATAATCTTCTTTGTTTTTGAAACGCTGCAAAAACTCCGAACCCTCCTCCATGATGGTAAGGTCGGCTGTGAAGTTTGTGTCGAACACATAATCAAAGCCCATCTGACGCAGTGTGCTTGCAAGCCTTCCCATGGTCGCCGTATCTCTGTCCATGCCCAGGTCCTCTCCCCAGGCTGCCCTTATGGCAGGCGCTATCTGCACCACAGTTATCTTTGCAGGATCTGCCAGATTGTCCAGCACCGCCCTTGTATCGTCTCTTTCCGTGAGGGCTCCCGTGGGGCAGTGGGTCACGCACTGTCCGCAGTAGGCGCAGCTTACGCTGTTGATGTTCAGATTGTCGTGGACTCCCACTGTAGTAACTGTCCCTGTCCCCAGCACATCCCATATGCCTGCTCCCTGTATCTTGTCGCAGACCTGTATGCAGCGCATGCACTTTATGCACTTGCTTGCCGCTCTGATGAACGGGGCGCTCATATCCCAGCTGTTTTGGGGTATCTCTTCCTTAAAGGGATTAAAATGCACATTGAACTGCTCTGCCAGGGTCTGAAGCTCGCAATTGCCGTTTCTTACGCAGGTGGGGCAGTGGCAGTCATGCTTTGCCAGCAGCAGCTGAAGGTTGAACTTTCTGGAGGCTCTTACCCTTGGACTGTCTGTGTATATGACCATTCCGTCCTCTGCCCTGGAATTGCAGGCTGAGATCAGTCTGTCCAGTCCCTCTGCCTCCACCACGCATATGCGGCAGGCTCCTATGTCGTTTATGCCCTCCCAGTAGCACAGAGTTGGGATCTTTATGCCCAGACTCTCAGCCGCCTTAAGGATCGTTGTCCCTTCGGCTGCCTCACAGGGCCTTCCGTCTATAGTCAGTCTTACCATTTTTCTGTCCTCCCTCCCCTGAAGGCTCCGAAGCCGTAATGATCGCAGCGCAGGCACCTTGATGCCTCCTGCATGGCTGCCTCTGTGCTCATTCCGCATTCTATGCAATCAAAGCATCCCTTGCGGCTGACTGCATCAAGCTCCTCTATTCCCGCTCTTCCGCAGGGAGTAGGATCTACCGATACGGGTGCGGGTATCTCCACGTCCGTGCTTATCAGATGCTCATACCCAAGATACTTGTCTATGTTTGCCGCTGCCGTCTTTCCTGCCGCTATGGCCTTTATGACCGTCGCAGGCCCTGTCACACAGTCTCCTCCGGCAAATATTCCCGGTATGTCTGTTACCGCGCATCCGCTGTTTGCTATGAATTTTCCGCTGCTTAAGGGCAGCATCCCTCCGAAGGGTGCGCTGTCTATGTCCTGGCCTATGGCAAGTATTATCAGATCTGCCTCTACCTCTGTGCAGGGCTTGTCCGCGTTGCGCGGCGATGGTCTTCCTCCCCTGTCATAGGGGCCTGTGATCTGAGGCTGGGCCAGCAGCGCGCAGGCTCTTCCCTTTGCATCTGTCTTTATTCCCACAGGCGCATGCAGGCTCAGGATTATCGCTCCCTCCTCCTGCGCTCCGTGTACTTCCTCGGGCAGTGCCGTCATATCCTCTGCTCTTCTTCTGTATACGCAGGTCACGCTCCTTGCTCCCAGGCGCACGGATGTCCTTGTAACATCCATTGCCACGTTTCCGCCTCCTACGACCACTACCTTCTTCCCCTTAAGGTCCGGGGCATTTCCCTCTATGACATCCGCAAGAAACTTCACTGCGGATATGACTCCGGCCGCGTCCTCTCCCTCTACTCCCAGCTTCTTGTTGTTGTGGGCTCCTATGGTCACGAAGATGCTGTCATATTTTTCTCGCAGCTCTTCAAGGCTGATGTCTGTGCCTACCTTGACTCCCGTCTTTACTTCTATCCCCGTTGAGATGATGTATTCTATCTCTTTGTCCAGCTGTGCCTTGGGCAGTCTGTATTCGGGTATGCCGTAGCGCAGCATCCCGCCAAGCTTGTCTCTCATCTCGTATACCGTTACGCTGTGCCCCATAACGCTCAGATAATATGCTGCTGTAAGGCCTGCGGGGCCTCCTCCCAGCACTGCTACCTTCTTTCCCGTGGCCGCTGCCTTTTTGGGAGCAGGCACCTCTCCTGCATTGTCTACCGCGTAGCGCTTTAGCCCTCTGATGTTTACCGCGTCGTCTACAAGGCTTCTCCTGCAGTGCGATTCGCACGGGTGCTCGCATATGTATGCGCAGGCTGAGGGGAAGGGATTGTCTTTTCTGATCAGCTTTACCGCATCCTCGCTGCGGCCTGCCGCCACAAGGGCTATGTAGCCGGGTATATCCACTCCCGCAGGACACAGGGCTCTGCAGGGCACAGGTCCTTCGAATCTTGCAAGGCAGTTGTGATCGCGGACATGCTCAAGATAATCGTCCCGAAAATCCCGAAGACTTCTTTGCACTATTTCAGCTGCTGTGGTTCCGATCACGCAGTCTGCAGAGATTCTGATGCTTTCTGACAGGTCTTCTATGAGCTTGAGCGTCTCCTCTGTGGCGTTGTTGTCGAGCACAGACTTCATCAGCCTTGTCAGCTGTGCAAGCCCTTCTCTGCACGGCGTGCATTTCCCGCAGCTCTGGGCCCTGAAAATGCTCAGGCTCCCCAGCGCTATGTCCACCGGACATGTCCTTATGGGACTTGAATCTATACGCTTTTCCAGCCTGTCATACAGCTGGTCTATCTGAGCCTGCTGAGCGGACAGACTGCTCAGCTCCAATCTGTTATTCATAGAAAATCCTACTTTCTGTATTCTTCAAGAATTCCGTATATCACGGAGTTTTCATAACCTAATGAAAACAGCTTGCGGGCAAGCTTTCCGGCCTCTTTTTCCGTCAGAGGATGAGGCTCGCCGAACATGCGGGCCGCCTGAGCCCTTGCCTGCTCTCTCTGGCTGAGACCTTCGCCTGAGTTTTCCATATCCTCCATAAGCTCAGAGCTTCGGGCCCTGTCTATGCCTTTTTTCTGAAGCTCGCTCTGAATGCGGAGCTTGCCCTTTCCCGATCCGGCCATGCGCAGAGCCAGGCTGCGGGCATAGGCCTCGTCATCTATATAGCCCCGTTCCTTCAGTGTCTCCACTGCCTGCCGGGAAATATCCCGGGGATAGCCAAGCTCCGTAAGCCTGCCTTCCATCTCCGCCGATGAATAGGCCCTGATATCCAAAAACTCTGCTGCTTTTTCCAGGGCACTGATATTGAAGGGTGCATCGTATTCCAGCTGCTGCCATATGAGCTCCGCCGGAAGCTGTTCGTCTGCGGGTATACACAGGGATACCGTCAGACCGGACAGGCCGGGCACATCCATGACCAGAGCCGGAGGATAGTTTTTTTTGAATATGACAGGACTAAGATCTCCGTCCGGGCCAACGGCGGAAAAACCGGACATCCCTATGGAAAGCCCCCTGCCGCAGAACTTGGAATAGGCCTCCTTGCGGGTCCATATGCGAAGAAATTCAGCCTTCCACTCTCCGTATACGGACTCCAGAGGCGTTAAGTATGCCTGCTCCGCAGGGTGAAGGGCCTTTACCGTGGAAACCTTTACTGCCCGGCTGCTGTTTTCGGCGTCTATGCCTGCCGCATAATCGCTTATAAAGCATATCCAGTAATCGGAGGTATCGCTGACCGTAATATTCGAGCCGGGAAGCAAAGGTCTGCCGCCATCCTCGTGGGTCAGCCCCTCGATGATCTCTTCGGACCTGTATCTTCGGCCTTTTTGCTTTTTTATATACAGCAATCTCATTTATATAATACGGCATACTGCCAAAGGCTTGTAAAACCCTGCCGCCGGGGATATAATACTTTCGTATACTGAAGTGCGATCACAGCAAACAGAGAAAGGAGCACCATGGCCTACGATTCAAAATTCAAAAACCCCCAGAACGACCGGCTGTTTGAAGCTATACTCAGCCTCAGGGACAGCGAGGAATGCTACCGTTTCTTTGAAGATCTGATGACCATCAAGGAGCTTCAGGACATTTCCCAGCGCTGGCAGGTCGCCATGATGCTGGACAGCGGCAAGACCTACAACGAGATCGCTGCCCTTACCAAGGCCAGCGCGGCAACCATAAGCCGGGTCAATAAATGCCTCGGCTACGGAGCCGAGGGCTATACCACAGTGCTTGCCCGCCTTAAAGAAAAGCAGGACAGCCCTGAAAACTGAAAACAGCTATGTTTTATTCGCTCAGCAGCTCCACAGCCTTTTGGAGCTGCTTGTCATTTACAAGCTCTCCGTCTTCGTTCCAGCAGTCCTCGTCCAGCTCAACCTCATAGTCGGGCATAACGCCCTGCTTGTGGATTACATTTCCGTTGGGTGAATAGTACTGCATTATGGTCATCTGGAAGGCGCTTCCGTCCTCCAGCTCTTCAACGCTCTGAATGATGCCCTTGCCGAAGCTTTGGGTGCCTACGATTATTCCCTCGCCGTTTTCCTGTACTCCTACAGAGAGTATCTCTGAAGAGGAAGCGGAATTACCGTTTACCAGTATTGCATATTTCAGATCGGTCCTTCCCGGTGTCGTGCGGTAATAATAACGCTGACCGGCCTGGTTCTCCGCGTAGACGACCGTGCCTGCGTCCATAAGCATGTCCGCGATATCCACAGCCATATTCACAAGGCCGCCGGGGTTGTCTCTCAGATCTATGACAAAGGCTTTGGCCCCGGAATTTTCGATCTCAGTCAGAGCCATACTGAAATCCTCGGCGGTGGCCTCCTCGAAGGAATCGATCTTTATATATCCGATTCCGCCGTCGAGCGTTTTGCTGCTTACTGTCTCGGTGAAGATACGGGTACGCTTGAAGGTGTAATCAGACTGACCATCCCCGCTTACTACGGTCACCGTTACCGAGGTGCCCTCCGGGCCTCTGATCTTAGCCGCGCACTGGGACATGGTCTCGGATGTGAAGACCTCGCCGTCCACCATATAGATGATATCGCCCACCTTTATTCCCGAATCGTAGGCAGGACCGTTTTTGTTCAGGGCGCTGACCTTGATAAAGCCGTCGTAGTCAGCCTGCATGGTTATTCCCACGCCGGAATAGTTGCCGGTCAGGGAAACCTGCATTTCGTCATATTCCTCCGCGTCCATATAGAAGGTGTAGTAATCTCCCACAGAATCCATTATGCCACGGTAAATACCCTCGTTGATCTGGGCCTCGTCTACGGGTATGTAATACTCATCCATGAGCACCGAGCGAAGCAGCTCAGCCTTGTCATAGGTGGCCTCAAGATAGGTATAGTAATCGTACACATCCAACGGCACCATTATGCTGCTGCCATCGGCAACCTTGCTGTTTACAAAAAGCCAGCCGTAGGTGCCCAGGCCTCCCAGGACAGCGGCAGCAGCCAGAAGCAATATAAATGCGCTTTTTTTGATCTTAAACATATCAGGACTCCCTAATATCGGTGACGATAAACTGAAGCTTTTCAGTTCCGCCATAATCGTTGATGCTGATCTCTCCGGCTATATCCAGAGGCTCTCCGCTTTCCGCAAGCGCCACGAACTCCGCAGCCCTGCGGAAAAGCACGCAATCCACGGGGATACCGTCGGCGCAGCGGGCGGTGAACTTCATGTGTCTGCCGCCTTCGCCCATGAAGCGTATTCCGCTGACATCGGCGCCCAGCATACAGAACAAGGGTCTGGGATTGGCCTCGCCGAAGGGCTGCAGCCTCTCCACACAGTGAGCGAAATCCAGAGTCTTTTCCTCTGCCTGAAGCTCTTTTTCTATGTAGATCTTTTCTGTCAGAAGGTCGGGATCTGCCTCCAGCCTGGATTTTATGCTCTGCTGAAGATTGCTTCTCAGCTCCTCCAGTCTGTCTGCCTTAAGACTGAAGCCGCAGGCACCTGCATGCCCGCCGAAGCGCTCGAACAGCTCCGAGCTTTCAGCAAGCACATCGTGCATATTGATGCTGCTAATGGATCTTCCGGTGCCCTTGAGCATGCCCCCGGCTATGGGGGTGACTATGCAGACAGGCCTGTTCAGGCTCTCTTTAAGATTGCCCGCCACTATGCCAGCCACGCCCTCGTGGGCTTTTTCGGCGAAAATCACGGGAAAAAGCTCTCCGCAGCTGTCTTTTTCCAGCGATGCACGGCATATGGAATCTGTTATTTCCTGCTCTCTTTTGCGCTCGGCATTGCACCGGACCATGGCCTGAGCCAGCTCTTCGGGTGCGGAGCCGGGGCTTCCGTCTGCCTTGCAGCCGCAGAACAGCTCAACCGCGGCAGCAGCCGAGCTCATGCGTCCCAAAGCATTTATATTCGGAGCTATCATATAGCCTATTCTGTCGGGATCGACGGTCTTATCCTCGAAATCCAGGGCCTGCAGCAGGGCTCTGAGCCCGGGGCGCCTGCGCCTGTTCACAAAATCCAGACCGTATTTGACCATGGTCCTGTTTTCGTCCAGCAGAGGGACAACATCTGCCACGGTGGAGATCGCTACCAGATCCAGCAAATTGTTCAGATCGCTGCGGGTGAAACGGCTGTCTCCCCTTTCGGCAAGGGTCCGCTGTATACCCTGGACCAGCTTGAAGACCACACCGCAGCCGGAAAGCCCGTTAAAAGGATATCTGCTGTCTGCGCGCTTGGCATTGACAAACAGACAGTCCGGGGCAAGCTCGGGATCCGGAGTATGGTGGTCTGTGACTATGACATCCATTCCCAGGCTCTTGGCATAGCTCACCTCGACCGGAGAGGTGCTGCCGCAGTCTGCGGTTATAAGAAGCTCCACGCCCATGGCAGCGATCTTGTCTATAGCCCTGTTGTTCAGCCCGTAGCCGTCGGTAAAGCGGCTTGGTATGTAGTACAGGGGCATGCGGTCCTTATCGAAGAGCTTGCGGAACACCTCGATAAGCAATGCCGCAGAGGTCACGCCGTCGGCGTCATAATCTCCATATACACAAACGAGCTCCCTTTTTTCAGAAGCTCGCAGTATGCGCAATACAGCCGGTTTAAGATCCGGCATCATAAAGGGATCATGGGTAAGCCTGGGCTTGTCGGACAGAAAATCCTCTATGGCTGCCCTGTCCACACCCCGTTTTTCCAGTATGCGAAGTATGGACGGATACAATCCATCCTTTTTCTTTACGCCGCTATTCAGTTGGTCTATTATCCATTCAGACATTTTTAGGGTGATACATAATCGAGGGGATTCTTGTATTCTCCGTTGACACGGACTTCGAAGTGCAGATGAGGTCCGGTGGAATTTCCGGTGGAGCCCACCAGGGCTATGACCTGTCCCCGGGCGACCACATCGCCCTTGCTAACCAACAGCTTGCTGGAATGGGCATAGAGGGTGACTATGCCGCCGCCATGGTCTATCATGACCATGTATCCGTAGCCGCTGTTGTAACCCGCGCTGATCACCGTGCCGGCGTTGGCTGCAAGTATGTTGGTGCCGGAGGCTGCGCCTATGTCGATGCCTGTATGCATCTTGTATACCTTAAGGATGGGGTGCAGACGGTTTCCGAATTTGGAGGTGATCCTGGTGCTGGAAGCTGAAGGCCAGAGCATGCCGCCGCCTATATAGCTTCCGCTGCCCTGAAGCTTTAAGATCTGGGCTGTCAGGTTGTTTGCCTCTCTGTTCAGATCGTCTATCTGTTTTTCCAGAGCCTTGTTGTCTTTTTCTATCGAGGATTTCTTGGAGCTCAGAGCCGCCTTGTCGCTTTCGAGCTGACTCTTTTTCGCATCTGCCTGAGCCTGCTGATCCAGAAGGCTCTGCTTGAGAGCCTGAAGCTCCTGCTTCTTTTCCAGGATCTTGGCGTACTCTGCCTGCATCTGTTCGAGCATCTGCTCGTCGTAATCGTAAATCCTCTTGGACATCTCCATATTCGTCAGAAACTCCGACATAGAAGAGGAACCCAGAAGCACGCTGAACAGGCCCACATCACCGTCCTTGTACATGGTGCGAAGCCTGGCATTCAGATCGTCGTTCTGTTTGGTGATCTCTGCCTGCATCTGATCCAGCTCATTCATAGCCTGGGTTATTTTGGCCTTGGTGCTGTTGATCTGGGACTGAAGGCTGTTGAGCTCCACCTGATAGCTGTAGATCTGTTTTTCCGCAGCCTTGATCTCGCTCTGCAGCTCGCTGGCCTGAGCCTTGCCGTCCTTAAGGTCTTTGTTCAGATCTCCCAGCTGATTGTTTATATCGGAAAGCTCGTCTTTTTTATTTGATATCTCGTCTGCGTAGCCTACTGCAACGGGCTGAGCTGCCCCGAACAGCATCAGCGCCGCCAGCAGAAGGGCTCCGAGTTTTTTTATTACGTGTACGGATCTCATGATTATCCCCCGTGATGCCTAAACCTGCAGGAAGCGTCTCATGGAGAGTATGCTTCCGAAGGCGCCTATGCTGACGCCCAGAGATATGAATATCCAGATCAGATTGACTATCATAAATTGAGGCTCCACCAGCACCGATGTAAAGTGCATCAGAGCATTGGACACAAAAAAATCGTTGATCTTGATGTAGGCTGCCGAGGTGACGGCAAGCGCTATTCCCGCGGCGAAAAGGCCCATAAGCATGCCTTCTGTAAGCAGCGGGCCTCTGACAAACCAGTTGGTCGCTCCCACGTACTTCATGATCATGATCTCGTCCTGGCGGGCCATTACCGTAAGCTTGATGGTATTGGATACCACTACTACCGAAACGATTATCAGGAAGGCAATGGCTATAAGGGCGCCCTTCTGCAGACCGTCGGATATTCTGAGTATCACATTGACCTCGTCCTGATAAAAGCGCACGTCTTCCACGCCTATCATGGTGCGGGCGATCTCCGCCACCAGCTCGCCTCCGGAAAGATCTGCCAGAGTGACACGCAGGGAATTAGGCAGAGGATTGGAAGAAAGGGTATCCAGCAGATATGCCTTGTCGCCCCACCTTTCCTTGAATTCATCCATGGCCTCGTCCTTGCTGATGTACTCTATGGATTTTACGGAATCCAGACTCACAAGGCTTTCCGCCATGGCATTGGCCTGATCATCGGTGGTGTCGTCTTCAAGAAAGACCTCGATGGTATCGAACTGAGACTTGAGGGACTCCGTAAGATAATTGATATTTACTGTTATAAAGCTGAAAAAGCCCAGCACAAGAAGCATGGCCGCTATGGAGAAAAGGCACAGCAGGCTCATGACCTTGTTTCTGAACATCTGGGTAAAGGCCTCCTTAAAGGAGTAGCTCAGGCTCTTAATCATCGAAGCTGTACTCTCCTTCCTTGGAATCCTTGATTATGCGGCCCGAATCTATTACGACTACGCGCTTGTTCATACGGTCCACTATATCCTTTGCGTGGGTGACCATTACAACGGTGGTCCCGCGCTGGTTTATCTGCTTCAGCAGCTTCATGATCTCCCATGCGGTATCCGGATCCAGATTGCCCGTGGGCTCGTCCGCTATCAGCATCTTGGGATTGTTGATTATGGCTCTTGCTATGGCCACTCTCTGCTGCTCGCCCTGGGAAAGGGCCTCCGGGAACTGATTAGCCTTGTCGGCTATGCCCATGATGGAAAGCACCTGAGGCACCTGACGCTTTATGGTGCGCTGGGTGGTATGGATGACCTCCATTGCAAAGGCCACGTTCTCGAATACTGTCTTGTTGGGAAGGAGTCTGAAATCCTGAAATACCATGCCCATGCTTCTGCGCAGCATTGGTATCTTTCTGTTGCTCAGCTCCGTGATGTCCTCACCGTCCACATAAATGCGCCCGCTGTCAGGCTCAAGCTCTCTTGATATGAGCTTAATGAATGTGGATTTTCCCGCCCCTGAAGGACCTACAAGGAATACGAAATCCCCATCGTCTATTTCGATGCTTACATCGTCAAGACCAACGTTTTCCTCATCGTAGATCTTTGATACATGATCAAACCTAATCACAATAGCTCCTTTGTTTTCTCGGAAAAAGATAATACATATCAGTATACTATGTTTTTCCCGTCCTGAAAAGCGCAGATTGCCCGCGCGTGTTTTTTGACCGGACCAAAACCGGGCCGGCCGCTGCTGATCCAAAGTCCGCAGCGCCCCTGTCCGCAGGCCTAAGACCTGAAGCAGTCCGTTCCGAAGACCTCTCTTGCCGCGTTCATGAATTCCGGGCAGGGATCGACCCACAGATCGTAATCCGGCTTGAACTTGTTGCCCGTGGAAGATACCAGAATGAAGACCTGCATGTCCCCCCTGTAGGCCCTTGCCAGGCGCTTGAAAATGCGAAGGCCCTCATCTTCGCTGTAAGCCGCAGGGATCACAAGCTTGAGCATGGGCGCCTGAGTCCTTGCCGGAGCCGGAGTCTCGAACCTGCGGGATCCGCTCTTGAGCGGACCTGAGTAATCCTCCAGCAGCACCAGACGCTCCGAGAGCAGCTGGGGACTTTCACCCTTGAAATCCAGCCTGCCGCGGATCACGATTATATTATCCTCCTCGATGAACTGCCTGTCCAGCTCGAAGGCCTTGGGAAACACAACCACGTCTATCTCGCCGTAAAGATCCTCCAGGGTAAAGCGGCACATCATCTGGCCCTTTTTTGTGACCACGTTTTTCTTCGAATTGATAATGCCTGCCATGGTGACCATCACGCCGTCCTCCAGCTTGACTCCGCTTTCAGGCTCCTGGCTCTGCCTTATGGTCTCGGTGTCCATGTCCATTATCTCTCTGAGCTTGGCTTCGACCTCCTTTAGCGGATGGCCGGTCAGATATATGCCCAGCATTTCTTTTTCCTGGGTAAGCTTTTCCTGATCGGGCAGATCCTCCACAGGGGGAAGATTGCGCTGAACATGTATAGCCTGTTCCCCGCCCATGTTGAACAGGGATATCTGACCCTCCAGATTGTTTTTGAGGCTGCTCTGGGCGCTGTCCAGAAGATCGCCAATGACCACCAGCTTCTGGGTCCTGTTTCCGGGGAAGCAGTCCATGGCTCCGGCCTTTATCATGGCTTCCAGCGCGCCTCTGTTTACATTGTGGATATCCAGACCGTCCACAAACTCAAAGATATCAGAGGGGATCTTGCGCTGCCTTGCGGCTATTATCTCTGCGACCGCTGCCTCGCCCACATGCTTTACGCTCTGAAGACCGTAGCGTATGGCTCCGTTCTCCGTGCTGAAATGTGCCTCGCTCTTGTTCACATCGGGCTGGAGCACGGCTATGTCCATTTCCCTGGCGTTTCTGATAAGATTCGCCACGGCGTTGGCGTCAGCAGGATAGGTCATCAGCGAAGCCAGAAACTGAGCCGGATAATGATATTTGAGCCATGCGGTCTGATATGCCACAACAGCGTAGGCCGCCGCGTGAGATTTGTTGAAGGCATAGGCCGCAAAGCTGGTCATTTCGTCGAATATTGTATTGGCAGCATCTTCAGGTATGCCGTTCCTTATGCAGCCGGGAACGTCTATGGTCCCGTCATCATTGAGCTTGCCGTTGATAAAGTACTCGCGCTCCTGAGCCATCACATCCGCCTTTTTCTTGGACATGGCTCTGCGCACCAGGTCGGCGCGCCCGTAGGAATATCCGCCGAGCTTGCGGACTATGTCCATTACCTGCTCCTGATAGACTATGCAGCCGTAGGTCGGCGCCAGTATGGGTTCGAGCTCGGGACAAAGGTAGCTTATATTCTCCGGATGCTTTTTGCAGTCCACATAGGTGGGTATGGAATCCATGGGGCCCGGTCTGTAGAGGGATATGCCTGCTATAAGGTCCTCCAGGCAGTCCGGCTGAAGATCCTTCATAAACGAGGTCATGCCGCCGGATTCAAGCTGGAACACTCCCACGGTGTTGCCGTCGGCAATAAGCTTGTATACCCCGGGCTCTGCCATGTCTATACTCTGAAGGTCTATATCCTCTCCGGTATCCTTTTTGATAAGATCCAGGCATTCGCGTATTGCGGTAAGATTGCGCAGGCCCAGAAAATCCATCTTCAGCAGGCCCAGATGCTCTATTTCCGTCATGGTGTACTGGGTCGCCAGACCGTGATCTGTCATGACCAGAGGCACCACATCGTCCACCGGGTCGCTGGAAATCACCACGCCTGCCGCATGGGTGGAGCTGTGCCTTGCCAGACCCTCCAGCTGCTTGGCTGTATCTACTATCTTGCGTATCTGGGCATCCTCGTCGTAGACCTTGCGGAAATCCGGACTCTGCTCCAGCGCCTTGTCCAGGGTTATCTTGAGGTCTTCGGGTATCATCTTGGATATTTCAAGAGATCTGCTGAAGGGCAGCTCCATGACCTTGGCAACATCCTTGAATACAGCCCTTGCCTTGAGTGTACCGAAGGTGGATATCTGGCAGACGTTGTCGAAGCCGTATTTCTGCTTAACATAATCTATGATCTCGCCTCTGCGCTCTATGCAGAAGTCCATGTCTATATCGGGCATGGACACTCGCTCTATGTTCAGGAAGCGCTCGAAAATCAGATTGAATCTGATAGGGTCGATATCGGTGATCTCCAGGGAATAAAGCACTACCGCGCCTGCGCCCGAACCTCTGCCGGGGCCTACCATTATGCCGTGACCCTTCGCCCAGTTGACATAGTCCCAGACTATCAGGTGGTAGCCCACGTAGCCCATTTTTTCTATGGTGGCTATCTCGTAGCGCATGCGCTCCCTAAGCTCCTCGGATACAGTGGGCGCCAGGGTCTCCATGTTTTCGGGCGGCTGCTCCGGGGCCTTTCTGAAGGCCGAGGACACAGTCTCTGTGCTGCCGTAGCGGTGCTCCAGACCCGACCAGCACAGGAATTCGAAATAGCTGTTCTGGGTATAGCCCGGAGGATACTCGCAGACGGGGATATGATAATTGCCGAATTCGAAGGCGAAATTGCACTTTTCGGCTATCTCCATGGTATTGTCTATGGCCTGAGGCACATCGGCAAAGAGCCTGCGCATCTCGTCTTCGGATTTGAGATAGAACTGATCGGTCTCAAAGCGCAGCCTGTCCGGATCGCTGAGACTGGATTTGGTGCCCATGCAAAGCAGCACATCGTGAGCCGCGGCGTCCTCCTGATTTATATAATGCACATCGTTGGTGGCTACCAGAGGGATGCCTGTCTCGGCGGAAAGCTGCTTAAGATACTTGTTGACCTTAAGCTCTATGTCTATTCCCTGATCCTGCATCTCCAGATAGAAATTGCCCTCTCCGAAGATCTCCAGAAGCTCCAGGGCTTCTTTCCTTGCTCCGTCGTAATCATCCCGGGCAAGAAGCTCCTGTACCTTGCCTGCCAGGCAGGCGGAGAGGCAGATAAGACCCTCGTGGTACCGGCGCAGCAGCTCCTTATCAACCCTGGCCTTATAATAAAAGCCGTCCTTGTTGGCCTGAGAGACCATTCTGATGAGATTCCTGTAGCCGGTATCGTCCTTGCACAGCAAAACCAGGTGGCCGTTGCTGCGGTCCAGCCTTCCGTCCATGTCGCGGCGTGTACGGGCCGCGGTATAGACCTCGCAGCCAGTCAGCGGCTTGATGCCCTGCTTTTTGCACTGCTCGTAAAACTGCACGCAGCCGTGCATCACCCCGTGGTCAGTTATGGCAAGCGCAGTCATTCCAAGCTCTTTGGCCTTTGACACCAGCTTGTCGATTTTTGCCGCGCCGTCAAGAAGACTGTATTCTGTATGTACATGCAAATGAGTAAAGCCCATGTTATCCTCCGCTTATTACCGTGTAATTATAACATGAAAGGCTCTCTCTTTGTTGAATTAAAGCTCGTTTATATGATAAAATCAAAACAAAAAGGGAGGTACTCTATATGTACAAAATCGGATTACTGGGCTGCGGAAAGCTGGGCAGCATAATTGCAAAGGGGCTGACAGAGGGCAGAGTTCCCGGCTGTAAGCTGGAGGCGATCTACTCAATACCCATGGATCAGGCTAAGGCAAAGGCCTTGGAATTCGGCTGCAGAGCCTGTGAATCTCTGGAGGAGCTGCTGGCCATGGATCTGGATTATGTAATAGAGGCTACAGGGCCTGCTCCCCTCAGGGAATATCTGCCCAAGGTGGTCGAGGCCGGAAAGAACATCATCTGCCTGTCTACAGGCGTATTTGCAGAGCAGGACTACTGCGACAGGATAGAGGCCGTCGCCCTCGAAAAGGGCTGCAAGGTATACATGGTCAGCGGCTGCGTAGGCGGAATAGACCTGGCAAATACCTTCGGCGTAATGGGCGATGCCAGGGCGACCGTCATCAACTTCAGACCCGCAGTACTGCCTCCGGGCGCACCCGCCTTTGCGGCGGAGATCCCCGACGGCTTTGAGGGCCCCGCGCTGGAGGGCTTTGCATTCTCTCCCTCTCATCTGAATGTAGTTATAGCCGGCGCAAGGGCTACGGGCCAGCCGGAAAATGCCCGCTTTAAGGTGGCAACAGAAGAAGGACAGCAGGGCTTCGGCTACGATATTCAGGGCGAAACGATATCCGCGTCCATAAGGATATGCAATCACGGGCCCAAGGGCAGCACCAACAGCGCCGAGCTGGCAGCCTGGAGCGCACTGGGCAAGCTCAAGCGCCTGACATCCACCATCACCTTCTAAGACAGGGGACGGTTCTCTGTCTTATCATCACAACACAAGGGACACAAGGGGACGGATCCTCTGTGCAGCACAGAGGAACCGTCCCCT
>JAZRXE010000023.1:0-15952 GCA_045600065.1 Anaerovoracaceae bacterium | reverse complement strand
GGGTTCCTTGGTAAAGTTGTTGACCACATGGCAGCCGTCCTCGTTTAACAGCACCAAATCCTCGATGCGAACTCCTATGCCCTCTTCGGGGATATAGATGCCGGGCTCCACGGAGAAGCACTGTCCGGGCTTGATGATGTCCGTGTTGACTGAGGAAACATCGCCGTACTCGTGATCCTCTATGCCTATGGAATGGCCGGTCCTGTGGGTGAAGTACTTGCCGAAGCCCTTCTCGGTAATGTAACCTCTGGCGGCGTTGTCCACATCGCACATGCGGGCGCCGGGTCTGGCGGCGGCAATTCCGCGCAGGTTAGCTTCTAATACTATATCGTAGATCTCCTTCTGACGGGCGCTCATCTCGCCCAAGAAAACGGTCCTGGTGATGTCGGAGGCATAGCCGTCCTTCATTCCGCCTATGTCGATGACCACGCAGTCTCCCCTCTTGCCCTTGCTGTGATCGGCTCCGTGATGGGGATCTGCCGCGTTCTTTTCGAATGCGATAATGGGAGTAAAGGAGGTACCCTCGCAGCCCTCTTCAGCATAGAAGGCCCTGGTGCGCTCCTGCATCTCCAGCTCGTCGTAGCCCTTGCCAACGATCTCTATGACTCTGCCCACAACGGTGTCGTTGATAAGAGAGGACTTGATCATAAGCTCCTGCTCTGCGGGGCTCTTGATCTGGCGCACGTAATCTACGATAAAGGAGCTGTTTACGGTCTTTCCGCTGTTGAGCTCCTGCAGGCGAAGCAGGAATCTGGCAGGCCAGTTCTTGTCCACTGCTATGGTCTTGCCCTGATACATATAGCTGTTCAGCTGCTCAACGGCATCGTCCACATCGTTGTGGAATACCACGGGCAGACCCAGCTCGGTGATCTTGGGGAACAGATCGTTGGCAAAGATGGTGGCTGTGCCGTCGTCCTTGAGCAGTATCACCTGCATGCGCTCGCCTGAACGAAGCCTGGCGCCGGTCAGATAATAGACCATCATGGGATCGGAGATGATCAGCTGGGGCATGTCATTCTCCTTCATTGCTGCAAATACTCTGTCTAATCTTTCCTGATTCATGCTTATTCTCCTATAACTGTTTCCAACTTGCCTATATTTTCTATCTCGCATACCACGCGGTCGCCCTTTTTCAGGAAGGTGGGAGGTATCATTCCCATTCCCACGCCTGCGGGGGTGCCTGTGGCTATGATACTGGCTTTGAGCAGGGTCATGCCTGCGGTGAGCTCGCTGATAGCCCCGTTTACGGTCTGAAGCATCAGCGAAGTATTGCTGCTCTGGCGCAGCTCTCCGTTTACATAGCACCTGATATCCAGATCCGTGGGATCGCCGATCTCGTCCGGGGTGACTATGCAGGGCCCCATGGGAGTAAAGCCGTCCAGACTCTTGCCCAGATACCACTGCTTGTGGCGGTGCTGTATGTCTCTGGCAGTCATATCGTTTATTATGGTATAGCCGAAGATGTAAGAAGGAGCATCTGCCTGAGATACACCGGAGGCATCTCTGCCTATGATTACTCCCAGCTCGGCCTCGTAATCCAGCTTTTCCGTAACCTTGGCGTATTCGTGAACAGCTTCGCCGCTGCCAAGGGCCCGGTTGACCCTCTTGGAAAAGTAAATGGTATACTCCCTTTCGCCGCCGAAGTCCTCCTTGGAGAACCTTCCGGCCTCCTCGGCATGGGAAGCGTAATTGATGCCAAGGCATACTACATCCTGCAGAGGTCTCGGGATAGGCGCGCAGAGCGCCAGATCAGCAAAAGCATAGGATTTGCTGCAGGAAGCCTTGGGATCAAAGTTCCTGATGGCCTCCATCTGCTCTTCCGTCACGGTGCAGATAAGCTCGTTCATGTCCCTGAAGCAATAGCCCAGGTCTGACAGAAGATAAAGCTCCTTACCCCCGTCCAGAGATACGAAAAGCCTTTCTTCTCCGTTTAAAGCTGCGGTATACAGTCTCATAATTATCACCTGCCTGATCTATTCTGAAATATACTTATAAATATTATCCAGCATATCGACTATGAAGCGCTGGCAAAGCTCCGCCGTCTCCGGCCTGAAGCTGCTGCCTGTAAGCTCGTTGTTGCTTATGACCCTTATGACCGCGCAGGGCACACCGTACCTGCTGCAGGTCTGTATCACTCCCCAGCCCTCCATCTCTTCGCAGAGAGTCCCGAAGCGGCCGTGCATAAGGGCTATGCGGTCGGCCTCCATATTCCACACATCTCCGGAGCCTACGGTACCGCAGAATACCCGTGGATATGCCTCTGAAAGCTCCGCCGCGGCCCGCTGTGCGCAAGGGTGACACCTGAGCCTGTCCGCGTTCCTCCAGCTGCCTTCGAGCACGTCTAACGGAAAGCTCTGCCACTCTTCGGGATGCATGCCCCTGCCCTCTTCCCTTTTGGAGGTCCTGAAGCTGTTGATACAGCACACATCCGTACCTATTACCAGGTCCTCCGGCCTGAGCTCCGGAACGTGGGCCCCCGCGGTGCCCTGGCTTATGACCAGAGCCGGATGGTATTTTTCTATCGCAAGAGCAGTTGCCACAGCCCCGTTTACAGTCCCAACAAAAGATCTGACCAACACAACGGGGACGGTTCCTATGTGTCCTTCCACTGCCGGACAACCCGCCAGGCTGAGATCTCTGCGGTCCTGCAGGATATCCGTCAGATACTCAACTTCTTCTTTCATGGCTCCTTCGATGACCACAGGGCTTTTATTGCTGTTCATTTATATAAACCTTTCTAAAAAAATCCTTGATATTTATTATCTCCGCATCGGGCTCATTTGGCAAGGGCAAAGATTTTCGGGGCCTTTAACACCGCACCGGCAGCGGCTATTAAAAGGCCTGATTTTTATACAGACTTTGCGTATACTATTCATAAAAATATTCATTAAAAACTGGAAAAATACTGATTTTATTCACAAAAACCCCGTTTAATCCCTTGCTTTATGCATTTAATACGCATACAATATCGGTGTTATTTAAAGCTGATAGCAAATATCACATAAAGGAGCTAAAAATGAAGAACACACTTAAAAAGATGATGGCCCTGCTGCTGGCCCTGATAATGGTACTCGGCCTGGCAGCCTGCGGCGAAAAGCAGGAAGAAGCCACCGGCGGCGAGGGCGAAGGAAACGACGAACCCGTATGGACCTGGGAGGGCGAAAAATGGGATGACATCCTGGCCAACCTTGGCAAGGCAGAAGTCACCTGGGACGAGCCCACAGGAGTCCTGAAGAGAGTCCTGGACAACGGAGTCCTGGTAGTAGGAACATCTCCCGACTATCCCCCCGCGGAATTCGTTGATCTGGTCAGCGGAGAATACAAGGGCACAGAGATACTCCTTGCAAACTACATCGCAAACTCTCTGGGCGTAGAGCTTAAGATCGAAGCCATGGACTTCGGAGCAATTCTCGCAGCAGCTGATACCGGCAAGGTAGACCTGGCAATTTCCGGCTACGGCTACAAGGCAGACCGTGCAGAGCAGTACGAGCTGTCCCACGGATATTCCGGCACCTCTGCAGCTTCTCACCACACCATCGCAGTACGCACCGAGGATCTGGACAAGTACAACAGTCTGGAGGACTTCACCGGCATCAAGATCGATGCACAGGTAAACTCCCTGCAGCAGATGTATGTTGAGGATCAGCTCAAGGATGTTGAGCTTTCACTGGTAACCACCCTGGATCAGGCCATCATGGAGCTGGTCGGCGGAAAGATCGATGCAGTTGCGCTTGATGCCACCACCGCAAGAAACTATGCAGAGCAGTCCGACGGCAAGATCGTCAGCATGTTCGTTGAAAAAGGCGTAGAGTTCGACCTGAGCCTCTACAGCGATTTCAAGGGCAATGTTGCCGCAGCCAAGAAGGGCGACGGCGCACAGCTTATAGAGGTCGTAAACCAGATCATCGACCAGATCACTGCTGACGGGACCTACAGCACCTGGTACTATGCATCCTGCGACGCAGCAGGTGTTGTACCCAGCTCTGACGAATAGCAATCCAGGCAATTTTTTACGGAGATTTTGATCAAATGGGTCCAAGCGTAATAGATGTATTTTTAGATTATTATCCCGTATTCTTTAAGGGTGCCCTGGGCACCCTTAAGTTTGCGGCTCTTGCGGTAGCTTCCGGTTCCGTTCTGGGAACCCTGATAGCCATACTGCACATGTCCAAGCTTAAACCTGTGCAGATCTTTGCAAAGGTCTACGCCACGGCAATAAGAGGAACCCCTCTGCTGGTACAGATGTACATTGCGTATTTCTTCCTTCCCATGGCCATACCGGCATTCAATGTTCTGAGCAAGGAGCAGTGCGTAATGCTCTCCCTGACCCTCAACTCCAGCGCGTATGTTTCGGAGATAATCCGCGGCGGCATTGCCTCCGTAGACAAGGGTCAGACCGAGGCCGCAAGAAGCCTCGGCATGAGCGCATCCCACTGCATGACCAAGATAGTTCTGCCTCAGGCTCTGAAGGCCATACTTCCCTCTCTGGGCAACGAGTACATATCCATGATCAAGGAGACCTCCCTGGCAGGAACCTTCATGATGTACGAGCTGATGTATACCAGAACCCTTCTGGCCAACAAATACCTGATGTGGCAGCCTCTGTTCATCATCGCGGCAATTTACCTGGTGATGACCATGGGTCTGACCAAGATCATAGACATTCTGGAAAGGAGGTTTGCCGCAAGTGAAAAGTGATTATCCCGAGGTTCTTATCAAGGTGGAAAACCTGCACAAATCCTTCGGCAGCCTTCACGTTCTGAAGGGCATAGACGAAGAAATATACAAGGGCGAGGTCGTTTCCATAATCGGCCCCTCCGGCGGCGGAAAGTCAACTTTCCTGCGCTGCCTGAACCTTCTTGAAAGACCCGAGCAGGGCAGCGTCTTCTTCGAAGGCGAGGACATAACCAAGATCAAGAAGGAATCCGAGCTGGACAAGCACAGACAGAAGATAGGCATGGTGTTCCAGCAGTTCAACGTGTTCCCCCACCTGACCGTTCTGGAAAACATGACCATCACCCCCATGCTGGAAAAAGGCATGAGCAAGGAAGACGCCGAAGCCAGGGCAATGGAGCTTCTTGCCATGGTAGGCATAGCAGACAAGGCAAATGTTTACCCCAACACCCTGTCCGGCGGACAGAAGCAGCGTCTTGCCATTGTCAGGGCTCTGGAAATGGAGCCCGATGTAATGCTCTTCGATGAGCCCACCTCTGCCCTGGACCCCGAAATGGTCAAGGAGGTTCTGGAGGTTATAAAGCAGCTTGCCGAATCCGGCATGACCTGCGTAATAGTCACCCACGAAATGGGCTTTGTAAAGAGCGTATCCGACAGGATACTGTTTATCGGAGACGGAATCATTCAGGAAGAAGGCACCCCTGATGAAGTATTCAACAATCCAAAGAGTGCCCGTGTCAAAGAATTTTTAGGAAAGGTCCTGTACTGATGAAGACTACTTTTACTTACGAGCATTACTATCTTCAGGACGAGATCGAAGCCCATATCAAGCAGCTTGCGGAAAGCTATCCACAGCTGATGGACTACGAGTACATCCTTGAAACACCCGACAAGCACCACATCATAGCCGTCACCCTTACAAACAAGAAGACCGGCGCAGCCGAAGACAAGCCGGCCTTCCACATCGACGGCAACACCCACGCCGGCGAGGTCACCGGAATGATGGCAGCCATGCACACCATGGACTATCTGCTGACCAACTACGGCAGCGACGAGACCGCCACCTTTATCCTGGACAACCTGACCGTCTATGTGATCCCCTGCGTATCACCCGACGGCAGCCAGACCTATCTGACCACTCCCTACACCCTCCGCTCGGTCAACAGACCCTATTACGAGCTGGGCGCAGGCGTATCCGAAGAAGACATCGACGGCGATGGCGCCATCAGGATGATGCGCGTCAAGAGCCCCTACGGCATCTGGAAAAAGGATCCCGCAGACCCCGATCTGCTGCTGATGAGAGAGCCCGACGAGGTAAGCGGTGAGTTCTACAACATCTACCGCGAGGGCGAAATCATCGATTACGACGGTCTGAATGTGATCAACCGCAAGATGAAGTGGGGACTGGACTTCAACCGCAACTATCCCTACGGATGGTTCCCCGAGCATCGTCAGCCCGGTGCGGGCCCCTATCCTCTCAGCAACCCCGAGACCAAGGCTCTGGCTGAATGGATAATAGATCACCCCAACATCGCTTCCGTGGCCACCAACCACACCAGCGGCGCCATGCTGCTGTACGTGCCCGGCACCTATTCCGCAGCCAAGGCTCCCAAGGACGACATGAAGCTGATCAAGGCCATTGCAGCCAAGGGCGCCAAGATCACCGGATACAAAGATGTAAACATCTTCGATACCTTTACCGTGGATCAGGACAACTACTCCTCCGGCGCATTCGATGACTACTGCTACGAGACCCAGGGCATCTATGCCATGACTCTGGAGCTGTGGAACCTGGATGACCGCTGCGGCAACAAGGTATTCTGGGATATGGATCCTATGGAAGATACCCCTGACAAGGTCTTCGCAAACCGCGTAAAGTGGGTCAAGGAAAACGCTCCCGCGGACTTCCTGCCCTGGACCAAATTCGATCATCCCCAGCTGGGCGAGGTTGAGATAGGCGGATTCAATTACAAGTTCACCATTCAGAATGCCACACCCGCCCTGCTCACCGAGGAATGTGAAAAGGTGACAGGCTTCATGCTGAGCTGGGCTGTATGCGTACCCAGGCTGGTGATCGATTCCGTCACCACGGAGGATCTGGGCGGCGGACTCACAAAGGTAGAAGCCATTGTATCCAATGCAGGCTTCCTGCCCACCTATCTGTCTCAGAAGGCTAAGACTCTGGGCACCGCAAAGCCGGTCACCGTCTGCATCGAAGGCGCGGAGCTGCTGGACGGCCAAGCAGAAGCGGATCTGGGCGACCTGTCCTCCTTCGGACTTGTACCCTCCAACGGACGCTTCTACGGCAACATCGGAAACGGCGATTGCCAGCCCATATCCAAGAAGGCCTGCTGGGTAGTCAAGGGCTCAGGAAGCATTACCATCACTGCATCCAGCCCCAAGGCCGGCAAGGTGAGCAAGACAATTACTCTTTAAGCAATACTTCTTCATGTTACTATATTTAAAATACCGGGCGGAGCGATCTGCCCGGTATTTTACTGCCTGTCCGGAAGGACACAAGGGGGCACAAGGACACAAGGGGACGGTTCTTCTGTGTTCTAAAATAGAAGGACACAGAAGAACCGTCCCCTTGTGTCGGAGAACACAGAAGAACCGTCCCCTTGTGTCCCTGGGAAGAGCACGAAAAAAAGAGGCCATTGGGAAGGCTGCCTCTTTTTTCGTGTGATCTCTTATCCCTGTGATTAGAGGATGCTGATTTGTTTCTGCCTGAGAGCCCGCACAGTCATGGAAAAGTTCCGGCTCCGGCAGAGATTTAGGTATGCTTTCAGAAAGGTCTATGAAAACTATGCTGACCTTATTATATACGCACTGTTCCTTCAGCACACTACCCGATCGGGTAGTTTTTCACAGTTTCTTTATGATTTATTTTGCTATCTTCTCGCAGTATCTGTGGATCAGAGCCGCTGCCTGTTCTCTGGTTGCGCTTCCCTTGGGCACAAGCCTTCCGGAGGAGCCTTCCATAAGGCCGCTTCCCACTGCCCAGCTCATTGCCTGCTTTGCATAGGAGCTTACTTCACCACTGTCCGTAAAGCCTTCCAGACCTGCGGATGCGCTTACATCATAGCCCTTGTATTTTGCGTAATTGTACAGGATCACTGCAAGCTGCTCTCTTGTGATCGCGTCGTCAGGCCCGAACTTTCCGTTTCCGTAGCCCTCTACTATTCCGTTGGCTGCTGCCCAGCTTATGGGGCCCTCGTAATAGCTTCCGCTTCTTACATCTCCGAACGGGCACTGCAGACCTGCTGCCGATGCCTTGTCCAGTCTGAACAGTATGGTCACTATCATTCCTCTGGAGGTGCTTCTTGCAGGTGCAAAGACGTTTGAAGCAGTGCCGTCCATCAGTCCGTTTTCGTATACGAATCTGATGTCATCGTAGCTCCAGCTTCCGCTTGACACATCATCAAAGGGCAGGGCCGAGACAGGCTTTGTCTCCGTGTTCCACTTTGCGTAGACCACTGTATCCTTGATCATCTTTACCGAGCTTATCTCCCTGGTCAGATCCTTATCGCTGTACCAGCCTGCAAAGCTTGCGCCCTCCTTGCTGGGTCTGTATCCGGACAGCTGTACCGTGGATGCCTCGCTGAGGCTGAGCTTGGGTATGGAGCTTCCTCCGTTGGTGTTGAAGCTCAGTGTGAAGCGCACATCATCCTCGTCTCCGGGGACGGGTGCAGATCCGTCTGCTTCGAACATAGCCTTTACGCTGACATCCTTTGCGGGCATGGTGAAGGTATTTCCGCTGACTGTTACGTCTGCAGAATCCCAGCCCTTAAAGTGGAAGCCTGCGTTGGGTGTTGTTACCAGAGCTACGGCTGTGCCTGCTGCCGCGTTGCTGTAGTCAGCTGCCGCTGTTCCGTTTCCGTCTGTAAGAACGGTAATGGTGTATACCGGGGCAGTAAGCTCGTACTTGCAGTATGCGCTGTCGGGAGCGCCGGTCACGGTGTAATCGCCCAGCGTGGAGCCGCCTACGGGGCTGGTATTGTCTGAATAATTATGTACGGCATAAGCGGTAGGAGCATCGAGCTCGATAACGGGGCTGCTGCCCTCGAGCTTGAGCTCTTTTCCGGTTCCGTATAAACCAATGGCGTTATTGCCGGAAATGACGGTAACATTTCCGCTGCCGGAGATGACGACATCTCCCGCTTCTGTGTATATGCCATCGCTACCGGGCGATGTAACTGACAGATCGCCTGTTCCGGAGACAGTGACATCTCCGTTTGCATATATACTATCGGCGGTGTCTGTTATCAGCTCTATATTTCCGTCTGCGTCTATTGTGCAGGTCTCGAAAGCATAGATGGCGTTTTCGTCGGTGGAATGTGCCTTGACATTGCCGGTACCGTAGAGTCTTACGTCGCCGCCGGAACTGATCGAATCAAAGCAGGACTCGATATTCACATCACCGGTATTGCTCAATACTATGTCTCCGACGTTTGTATAGATGCCGCCGCTATTGACAGATGACAGAACTATACTTCCGGGGCCCGCCAGGCTGATTCCCCCCTCGTCTGAGATCAGACAAGCACCGTCAGGTGATATGACCTGTATGCTTTGTGAGGCATCCGACGTGAGGACCGTAAGGTCTTTGTATGCGTAGATGGTGGAACCGGCTGTGACATTGCCTTTTCCGGAAATGTCAACGATTCCGAACTCTGCACGGACTGAATCATAGGTACTATTGACGGTCACATTGCCCTTGCCCTTAATGCTGATAGGGCCGCTTTTGGAATAAATGCCAACATCCATTGCACTGACAGTAAGGTCTCCGTCTCCTGAAATAAGGATGCCTTTGTTTGCGCGCATACCATTGCTGTAATTTATCAATGTTGTATCGATAGTTACAGCTCCGTCAGCGTCTGAGTACAGCATTCCTGCGCACATGACGGAAAAACTGTCGAAGCTGCCGCTGCCGCATACTATATCCAGGGTCCCGTCGCCTTCAAAGCGGAGATCCCCGTGGCAGTACATGCCGTACATGTAACCGGCTGAAGAATCGTCTGCCAGCTCTATTTTATTGGCGCCCTCCAGACTGACAGTCAGATCATTCGGGGAATAGATCCCCATGGCATCCATACCGTTGAACCGCTTGTCAGTGATATTTGCATTGTTCAGATACAGTTTTTTTGCTGCGGAATCGTATTTGACCGTTCCGTCGGAGAATACATCGTCCTTGTTGGAATCGTCCACCACTGTGCTTCCCACAGTCAGATAGCCGAGCTTTTGTGCAGTCAGCAGAGAATCCGTATCCGGGTTGCCGCTGATGCTATAATCCGAATCAAAATCAAAAGGCTGCTTGTCTAAATCGGCAACGTTGATCACAGGGCTTCCGCCTAATCCGATCGAGGCCGGATCGCATTCGAGTGTCAGAGGATTGACGCTGCCGCCGACACGGAGCTTTTTGCCGCTGTTCATCAAAGCTACTGCATGGCCTTCGCCTTCGATGCTTACAGAACCGTATACTTCAATTTCCACATCATCAAAAGCTTCTATGCCCACGTTTTCGGATTTGATATCGTAATTTCCATCACCGAATAAACGTACACTCTGCGCTTCGACCGATGCTATAGAATAAGCTGAGCCGGAGCTGATGCTAACATCTCCGTCGTTAGAGATGCTGACGCGTCCGATTGTGCTTATGCCTTCGCCGCTGCAGCCGGTCATGGTGCCGGAAGCGATATTTAATTTCGCATCGGGATATACATCAATTTGAATATCGCCGGAACCGGCAATACCCCGGTCTTCGCTCGAGATATTCAGCTCGCAGTCCGGTGAGGAAAATAATAATATATCGCCGCCTTCTATTCCGCAAGCGCTGTCGCCGCTTCCGGTGGTCCCTGCTTTCACATCGATAGCGAATGTACCATCAAATACATAAATATTGAGATTCTTCGCTGCAATACCTCTTGCCGTACTATATCCCGAAGGGGGTGTCAAGGATATGGATGAATCCCGGGCGTAAATCGTTACGGACGCAGAAGGATCGCCGCAGTATATGCCGTCGTACACACCGGAAACATGACTGCTTCCTTTTGTGATATTTGCGCCTCTTAAATAAATGTAGTAGTAAGAACCATAGGGCGTGACTGCTACACTGCCGCCGTCTCCTAATACATCATTGCAATTCTCATCGGTGACCTGGACTTCGCCTATCCACAGGGGATATGGTGTGGCGGCGAAAGCCCATACCGGTACAAAACCGATGATCAAAAGACAGCACAACAATATGCCGATTATTTTTCTGATCATAAAAACTCCTTTCTTTTTGCTGCCCTTAACGCTGAGGGCCAATATAAAACACGCTGCATAAATTATATGTACAGCGTGTTTAAGACACATCACCCGTTTGGGTAGGTTGGGATACTTTTTTCAGATTATTTTATGACTATGCCAAGAGAACGGGCCTGGGCAACCAGCTCGGTACGGCTGTGAAAGCCGGTTTTCTGCAGCATGGACTGAATGTGGAACTTAACGGTATTTTCGCTGATGCCGAGCCTTTCGGCTATCTTGGTATTGCTATCGCCTGTGAGCATTTCCCGCAATACATCCAGCTCTCTGTCCGTAAAATCCCTGTTGCTGGTATTGCCTATGGAGACTCTTGGCGGGGAATCGGGATATATGCTCTCCCCTTCCATGGTGGCATCCATTACCTCGAGTATGGAAGCGCCCTCAGCCTCCTTATACCAGAAGGAATCCACGCCTATGTCTCGGGCCCGCTTCAGCCAGCTTGCCTCGGGCATGCTGGTGATTATGATTATCTTGATGCCCGGGAATTCTTTTTTTATCTCCTCTGCGGTATCCAGCCCGCTGACACCGAATTCGGTGAGCACATCCATAAGTATAAGATCTATCGTTCTTCTGCGGCAGAAGGTCAGGGCAAGCTCCGCGCTGGCTATGGAGCCGCTAAGCTCGTAGCGTCCGCTTTCCTTTACGAACAGCTCGAGCAGCTGCCTGGGCATGCGCTGATCCTCCACTATCAATACGTTATAAGACATTCTGTCTGCCTCCTTTGGGTACGCTTATTCTCAGCATGAAACGAGGACTGTGGTTCACCTCCATGGAGCCGCCTGCCTCTTCTATGCGCTGGCGCAGTCTGCTCAGTCCGCCTCCCTCGCCGGCGAAGGGATCGGGCGGTTTTCCGTCGTTGGTGAAGCTTGCCTGAAGGCTGTCTGCGTCCTCGGACAGATATATATACAGGTTCCGGGCTTCTCCGTGCTTTACGGCGTTGGTCATGGCCTCTCTGGCCGCCAGCATAAAGAGGTGCAGGGCGTCCTCGTCTCCGGTAAGGGCCTTGCCTCTGTATACCAGGCGAATACCCAGCAGGCTGGACAGGCTTTCAAGATCGGAATAGACATTGTTGGTGTCTCTGTAGTCGGCCTCCATAAAGAGCCAGAACATATTCTGCTGAAGAACGCCGAGTATACTGAATTTTTCGTTGTTTTCACTGCTTTGTATCGCCCTGTCCGTGGCAAGGAGCAGGCGGTTCATTTCATCGTGTATGTGGGTCTTGTTCTTAAGGCTTTCCTCCCGGCGGACTATATCGTCTATCTGCTTGCCGTACTCTATCATATTGTCGTTGTGGCGGCGCAGCCTCTGGTTTTCTTCGTTGAGCTTGCGGGATTTTCCTATCAGCTCCGTAACATCGTAGGCTATAAGCTCCCGGAAATGCTCTCCGGAAAGGCTCAGATCCTTAATGGCAAACCTGTAGACCCTGCCGTCCTTAAGCTCCACCAGCCCGCGTCCGTTGAGGGCGCCGAAAAACTCATTGCCGTTGAGCAGTGCTCTGCCTGTTATCTCAAAGCAGAGCTGGTTCATCAGGTGGTTGCTCAGATAGGGCTGACCGTTTTCATGATAGTAGCAAAGCCCGGCGGAAAGGCTGTCCGCAGCTTCCTTTACGGAGCTGGGAGTAATGTGGCTGTCAGTATAGGCCAGGCACTTTTTAAAGCGGATTATCCATGCCGCGCTCAGCAGCACCATTGTCAGCACAAAAGCCGTCACCGGGAGACTGCCAACATAGGCTGCAAAGGCGTTGGCTGCTGCGGAATCCATGCGGTAATAAAGCTCCAGCCTGATATTTATAAGCGCGTAGGGAAACAGCAGGGAAAATGCCGAGGCCAGAGCATACAGAAAGCTGTGCTGATGGACGGACATTACCATGTTCACCGAAAAGCCCAGACAGAGCAGCAGGCACCAGAGGCAAAGCATCTCCTGTACTATTGAGGGGCAAAGAATAAAGGGTGTGAGCATTAAGCCTTCACATCCTGTCCAAGGGGAATACTCACATAGAGTATGCCGTCCTCGTATTCTGCACCGGCGTCTGCCGGGATATCCAGGGGCTCTGACACGCCCTCTATTATCAGCTTCAGCCAGTCCTTTTCCAGGCGCGCCGTGACTCCCTTAAGGCCGGGCAGGGCCTGCTCAAGTATGCTCTGAAACTGCTCGTAAACGTCCGTAAGCCTCTCCGACGGGCAGACCGGGTCAAGCTCATCGCTGATCACAGCCGCGGGTATACCCGCCTTTTCCAGATATCTGGCCGATTCGCCGAGGGCAAGCTGCAGCTCGTTTCTCTCCATTTCTTCGGATATGGAGGACTGCAGCATAAGATTGGACATGCGCTTTATGTATGCCAGATAAATGCAGATAATGCGCATAAAGCCGTCGGCCTGGTCGGGCTGCTTAATGGCCTTGTCGGAAAGCTCTCTTATGGTGAACGACTGATGCTGCACCCTTGCCGCAATGGCATCGTATACCCGGTTCTTTTCTTCGATGGACGCCCTGCGCTTACCAAGGCTGTTGCGCATGGCTATAAGATCCGATTCCTCAGAAAGTGCGTCCCGGACCTCCTCCAGCTCCTTGTTGAGTATATTGATCCTCGAAACATCCATCTGCCAGTAGGCTGTTCCTCCGCTGACCGGGTGGCTGAAGGTCAGGAAATCCTCGTCGGGCGGAAGTATGCCCTGCAGATCCTTCTGAAGCCTGTCCGCGGTATAGCTGCGGTAGACTATGCGGTCGTCCTTGTCCATGATCACCGCGGGGATGGAGGATGCCGAAAGTATCTGGCTGTAGCCCTTGTTTGAAGGTATGAGCCCGGTGCTTATGCTCAGAATAAGGAATCCGCCGCACAGGAAGCAGGCAGGCTCTGTAAAGCTGAAATTGCCGAAATCAAACCAGTTGTCCTGCAGGTGCAGAAGCTCTATCACAAGGAATACCGCAAAAAACACACCGTAGGCAACAGGCAGCCATCCAAGTCTGCGGCTGGCCGACAGACGGCTTTTCGCGGACAGTATTCTTATGGATATGGCAAAGAAAACATAGTGCCAGCAGGTCATGACCCAGTACATAAGCTCGTGGGTATGATTGTCGTTCCACTGATCGTAGTCCGGATTGAAATCGAAGATCAGACGGTGATAGTCGTTGGTAAGCACCAGAAGAATGAATATGACCGTTACTATCCCCGAAAGTATGCATATGCCGGGCAGTGGGTCTTCTTTTTTTCTTCCCAGGGACAACGCCGCCTGAAAGTTGAGCTGGGGAATGAACAGCATGCTCACATAGTAGCAATACCAGCAGTAGCGGGATATCTGCTCCGCATCGAGGAATATCATATAGCGGCAGGCTCTCATAAAGGTCCATAAGCATATCAGAAGTCCTATGGCAATGAGCAGCGGCCGCATGGGTCTGTCTATTATGCGGGAGCTGAAGTACAGCGTCAGCACTATGCTCAGGATAAGAAAATACAAGGACGAGATCCCGTGGAGCATGAATATGTTCCGACTGGAAACATAGTTCAGAAAGAGACCCAGAAAAAACAGCCCCATCAACATTATCAGATTCTGTAAAGTCCTTTTTTGGGGATTCATTTAGCCTCCTTGACACAGCGTCTTTCCGCCCGCGGGCAGCGAACGCACAGAGGCCGCGGCGCAGTCTGTTATGCTCTGCATATTATCCGAACGCCTTCCGTACGCCTCTGTCTGAGCAAATAAAGCATGCAACTTTACTTGACAGTAATTGCTAACTATAATATAGCATTTTTCTATGCCTCAGGCAACTGTGTAAGGAGGGTTCCATGGTGAATCTGCTTATGTTTTGGTGCGATAAAAAAACGTAAGGACATTTCTGTTTCATTGTTTTTCTGCTTATGAAATGTGGCGAAAACTAAGGATTGACGGGGATACGCGCTGACGGTCGATACTGCCATTGACCGGACATGCTCGGCCATAAATAAGCACAGGCTTAGCTTGGCACTTGGAGCCTGTACAGCGAAGGCGCCCGGCCTTTGACCGGGTCAATGTAATTCGGTTTCGGGCAGAGCAGACAAAACGAAATAATAGCTGCCGAACAGCAGGCTGCGAAGAACAACCCGAACGAAGAGAGTCAA
Source organism: Anaerovoracaceae bacterium (assembly GCA_045600065.1). Taxonomy (GTDB): domain Bacteria; phylum Bacillota; class Clostridia; order Peptostreptococcales; family Anaerovoracaceae; genus RGIG2707. The sequence goes on along the minus strand of JAZRXE010000023.1, from coordinate 885 downwards.
AACCAATGCCCTTGAAATAAAGCCTGCGTAATGATAATATCGAGAAAAACACGGCATTTGGCTGTTATCGGAGGAAATTATGCTTTACCTGCTCAGACACGGACAAACAGACTGGAATCTTCAGCGCAGACTTCAGGGTCAGATCGATATACCCCTTAACGACAACGGCAGACGCATGGCTGCGGAAGCTGCAGAAAAATTCAAGCACATCGAATACGATGAATGCTGGTGCTCTACCCTCGGCAGGGCAAAAGAAACCGCGGAAATATTCTTAAAAGGCAGAACGGTGCCTGTGTATTACGATGAGCGCATCATGGAGATCAGCATGGGAGAATACGAGGGTATTTACATTGCAGACATTCAGCCCGGAACTCCGATAGACAAGCTTATCAACCACCCCAACGAAGCGGTCGCGGTATCGGGCATAGAGACCTGGGCCATGGTGGATGAACGCATAGCAGCCTTCATGGAAGAGGTGCTGAGGCCTCGCCTGGAAGCGGGTAAAAACATTCTGGTGGTTGCCCACGGCGGAGCTCTGAAGTGCGTGATCCGCTATATCTGCGGTATCAAGGACATGGATTACAACGGCGATCCCATAGAAAACTGCAGGCTTATGGCTTACGACTGGCCGACCAGCGCAGAAAGAAAGCTGTAAGACACAAGCCTGAATGGGGCATTTAAGAGACTATTCAGCGCGTAATTAAAGCTGCCAAACGCAAGCCCGGATGGCCATGTAAGGGGCCGTCGTAAGCGGGAGCGGAAGGCGGCTTTCATTACGTTTCTGATCAAAAACCGCCTGCAGCGGCAGCGTGGCCCCGACATGGCTGACGAACTTGCGATTTAAATATCTTCACACACAGCGTCAGGATGATTCCTGAACACAGA
>JAZRXE010000022.1:0-4632 GCA_045600065.1 Anaerovoracaceae bacterium | reverse complement strand
TTCAAAGCCCCGGATACTCCCCTCCGCCTTCCGAAATACTCCTAATTACTGCCGAAAGGGCTTTATTTATTCCTCCGCATGTTGTAATATATAGTGGTTGAATTATGTTCATACACGTATGTGACACATAAAGGAGGATATCTCATGTACAAGATCGTCAAGAGGGACGTGCTGAATCCGGCAGTCACCCGAATCGAGGTCGAGGCGCCCTTCATTGCAAAGAAGGCCAAGCCCGGCCAGTTCATCATCCTCAGGGTTGATGAAGAAGGCGAAAGGATCCCTTTCACCATCAGCGGTTACGACGCTGAAAAAGGCACTGTATCTATCATTTTCCAGGTTGTAGGCGCTTCCACGGAGAAGCTCAACCACGTTATGGAAGGTGAATACATTGCTGACTTCGTAGGTCCCCTGGGCAAGCCCACCGAGACCGAGGGCATCAAAAAGGTCTGCATAGTTGGCGGCGGCGTAGGCAATGCAATCGCATATCCCGTAGCCAAGGAATTCCACGACCTGGGTGCTGAAGTTCACACAGTTATCGGTTTCAGAAACAAGGACATCGTCATCCTCGAGGACGAATACAGAGCCTGCACAGACAAGCTCATCGTCATGACCGACGACGGCTCCTACGGCGTAGGCGGCATGACCACTCAGGGTCTTGAATCTCTGCTTAAGGCCGGAGAAGTATACGACGAAGTCATCACCATCGGACCTCCCATCATGATGAAATTCATCTGCCAGCTGACCAAGCAGTACGGCATCAAGACCATAGTCAGCATGGCTCCCATCATGATCGACGGCACCGGTATGTGCGGCGGCTGCAGACTGACTGTCGGCGGCGAGACCAAGTTCGCATGTGTAGACGGCCCCGATTTCGACGGCCACCTCGTCGACTGGGACGAATCTATTCAGAGAGGCAGAATGTACAGCGAGTGGGAAAGACACGCTTACGAAGAAACCTGCAATCTCTTTAAGCAGGAGGTAAAATAAATGGCCAACATGTCAATGACTAAGAACCCCATGCCCTCTCAGGATCCCAATGTCAGAAACAAGAACTTCCAGGAAGTTGCTCTGGGATACACCGAAGAGATCGCACTTGACGAAGCAGCAAGATGTCTGAATTGCCCCAACCCCATGTGCATGAAGGGCTGCCCCGTCGGTATCCATATTCCCGCCTTCATCGCCAAGGTAGTTGAAAAGGACTACGAAGGCGCATTCCAGGTTATCTCTCAGGACAGCGCCCTGCCCGCAGTATGCGGCAGAGTATGCCCCCAGGAATCCCAGTGCGAAAGCAAGTGCATCCGCGGCATCAAGGGCGAGCCTGTAGGCATAGGCCGTCTGGAAAGATTCGTTGCAGACTGGCATAACGCACAGCCTGCCGCCAAGGCGGAGCTGCCCGCCCCCAACGGTCACAAGGTAGCAATCATCGGCTCCGGCCCCTCCGGACTGACCTGCGCAGGAGATCTGGCTCGCAAGGGCTATGACGTTACCATCTTCGAGGCACTGCATCTGGCAGGCGGCGTACTGGTATACGGCATCCCCGAGTTCCGTCTCCCCAAGTCCATAGTACAGAAGGAAGTTGAAGGCCTGAAGGCTCTGGGCGTCAAGGTCGAGACCAATATGGTCATCGGCAAGGTCCTCTCCATCGACGAGCTGATCAATGATTACGGCTTCGAAGCTGTCTACGTAGGCTCCGGTGCCGGACTTCCCCAGTTCATGCATATCCCCGGCGAGAACCTGAACGGCGTTTACTCCGCCAACGAGTTCCTGACTCGTATCAACCTGATGAAGGCCTATAAGGAAGACTCCGCAACTCCCATCAAGCACAGCAAGGCTGTAGCAGTAGTCGGCGGCGGAAACGTTGCAATGGACGCTGCACGCTGCGCCAAGAGACTGGGTGCAGAGCACGTCTACATCGTATACAGACGTTCCGAGGAAGAGCTTCCCGCCAGAAGAGAGGAAGTTGAGCACGCCAAGGAAGAAGGCATCGAATTCAAGCTCCTCAACAACCCCGTTGAGATCCTTGCAAACGAAGAGACCAAGACCGTAGGCGCCATCAAGTGCATCCAGATGGAGCTGGGCGAGCCCGATGCATCCGGAAGAAGACGTCCCATTGAGATCGCAGGCTCCGAGTTCACTCTGGATGTTGACTGCGTGATCATGGCTCTGGGAACCTCCCCCAACCCCCTGATCAAGTCCACCACCGAAGGTCTGGATGTCAACAAGAAGGGCGGCATCATCACCGACGAGAACGGCAAGACCACCAAGGCAAGAGTATATGCCGGCGGCGATGCCGTTACAGGTTCTGCCACCGTTATTCTGGCCATGGGCGCAGGCAAGACTGCAGCCAAGGCCATCGACGCCGATCTGACCGGAAACAACTAATATCTGAGAATATCAAAAGAAAGGACCTTGAGCTTTTAGGCTCTTGGTCCTTTCTTTGATTTCCGGGGTTTATTAAGAGGAAAACCGTATTCCGGCGGCTGCTTGAGCATCGGCTTCTATTGCATTAAGTGAAGCGGCAGGCCCGGGGCAGCATGCCGGGAAGACTGAAGGCTTACCCTCTGCCCTTTTTGATCCTCTCTGAAGAAAGATATATATAGACTGCAGTGCCTGCTGCCAGCGGTATCAGAAGCTTGCGTATCCCGGCGCTCTGCAGAAAGATGGATACCGCCAGTACCACGCAGTACGTGCTCAGCAGAAAATAGAGATTTGCCGCCTGTTTGTAGTACGGTCTCTTATCTGTCGATGCCCTTTCCTCCTCGGGAACGAGCAGAAACAAGGGATTCAGCAGCCTTCCTATACCCATTTTCTGCCTGGTGCTCAATATGGCGAACAGCCCGGAGAAAAAGGCCGCAGCCATCATCACGGTCAAATCTCTTTCAGTCATTTGTCTCCTCGTCTTTCTTTTATAATATCAATATCAGTACGCGGCACCTGCACCCGGAGCTTTTCAAAAGCAGTTAATCATCTGTCACAAACAGCATATCACCCTTGTGGTATATCTCGATAACACACTCGCAATGCTGTCGGTTTGTCAAAAGAAAGCCGCTGTATCTGGTCTGATTGTAACCATAAGTCTCATCCATAATTGAGAAACCAAACTGCCTGAAGTTCCCGATGAAGTCCTTCAGAAACATTTTCTCGCCTGTGATTGTGCCGACATTCCCCGCAACACCAAGCAAATACACATAGCTAAGATCCCATCGTACATTACGGAACTCAATGTAACCATCAAGCTGCCTGTAAGGAGCAGTAGTTTCAACTATGCCCGATTGTGTTCTCATAACCATATCGTTATCAGTGACTTCAAATGAAACCACATTCATATCGTGCAAAGTATATGGTGGTTCAATACTGTCACGAACAGTCCTTTTCAATGCTGCCCTCCTTTGCCACATTTGAATTGTAATAAGACGGAGAACCGTCCCCTGTCTTTTGTCTTTTATGCCCAGGCTTTGGAGCGGCCTACGGCTTTGTGCCAGCCCTCCAGCTTTTCCTTTGCCTCGCCCTCCTCCATCTGCGGACGGAAACACTTCTGCAGCTGCCAGTTTCGGCGTATGTCGTCTTTGCTCTGCCAGAAGCCCGTGCAGAGTCCTGCCAGGTAGGCTGCGCCCAATGCTGTAGTTTCAAGGCAAAGAGGCCGTTTGACATCGGATCTGATGATATCGGACTGGAATTCCAGCAGAAAATCATTGGCTGCAGCACCGCCGTCCACCTTCAGAGACTCCAGCCTCAGTCCGCTGTCCTCTTCCATGGCCCTCAGCACATCGGCGGTCTGATATGCCAGGGATTCCAGAGCTGCCCTTACGATATGATCCCCGGTGGTCCCTCTGGTTATCCCCACTATGATGCCTCTGGCATAGGGATCCCAGTAGGGAGCTCCCAGACCCGTAAAGGCAGGAACCAGATAGACTCCGCCTGTGTCCGGCACAGCTCTGGCGCAGGCTTCGGAAGACGGAGAATCCGGGATCAGACCCATCTGATCCCTCAGCCACTGAATAGCCGCGCCCGCCATAAATACCGAGCCCTCCAGGGCATATTCCACTTTGCCGTCCAGGCCCCAGGCGATGGTAGTCACCAGGCCGTTTTGGGAATCCACGGCATCTCCGCCAGTATTCATCAGCAAAAAGCATCCTGTTCCGTAGGTATTCTTTGCGTCGCCCTTTTCGAAGCAGGCCTGACCAAACAGCGCAGACTGCTGATCTCCGGCAGCGCCGCATATTTTTATGGGAGCTCCGAAAAGCTCAGGCTCCGTATAACCGTAAAGACAGGATGAAGGCTTAACCTCCGGCAGCATGGATGCGGGTATATCCAGAAGCTTCAGAAGCTCCTCATCCCATTTCAGGCTGTGGATATTATAAAGCATGGTACGCGATGCGTTGGAGTAATCGCTTTCATGCACCCGTCCCCCTGTCAGCTTCCATATGAGCCAGCTGTCTATTGTTCCGAACAGCAGCTCTCCCTTTTCGGCCCTGTCCCTGGCGCCCTCCACGTTATCCAGTATCCAGGCGATCTTGGTGGCAGAAAAATACGGATCTATGGTCAGACCTGTGGCCTGCCGTATCTTAGGCCCATAGCCTTTGGTCGCCAGTTCGTCACAAAATGCAGCTGTGCGTCTGCACTGCCAGACTA